>CAYJUM010000022.1:26071-33752 GCA_964373355.1 uncultured Nitrospirales bacterium
TCGTTGATGTAGACGCTGGCGGTGATGTGCATGGCATTCACCAGCACCATGCCGTCGCGGACACCGCTCTTCCGGACCGCGGCTTCCACCTGGGGCGTGATGTTGACATACGCCCGTCGCGTCTTGGTCTCGAACCAGAGCTCTTCACGGTAGGACTTCATGGAGGCGGGCGCTGGGATGGCGATCAACGTTGCGAAACCTGTTCCCGAAGCGAGTCCATTGTGCCTCAGCCGATGGGGAAGTGCAAGCGTTCCATTCCTGCCGTGACACGACCCCGTGGCCGGACCGCGAACGAGGACGACCAGCGCTCGATCGTGTTCCGCGTCGCGAACGACCCGTCCGCGACGCTGCCCGTCTTGGTGTTCACTCGCTGAATCGCTTATAATGCAGCCATGGCAAAACCCGCGACACAGGCCGACCGCAGGCCGCGGCTCTCCGAGAACGCCCTGGCCGTCCTTCGCCGCCGGTATCTCGAGAAGGACTCCTCCGGCAACACGATCGAGACACCCGCGCAGCTCTTCCGGCGGGTCGCCGACAATGTCGCCGAAGCCGAGGCTTTTTACGGGAACGGCGCCAGGCGCCGCGCCGTCTCCGATGAATTTTACGGATTGATGAGCCGGCTGGAATTCCTGCCGAACTCTCCGACCCTCATGAACGCCGGCCGCGACGTGCAACAACTGTCCGCCTGCTTCGTGCTCCCGGTGGAGGATTCGTTGGAATCCATCTTCGAGGCGGTCAAGCACCAGGCCCTGATCCACCAGTCCGGCGGCGGAACCGGGTTTGCGTTCAGCCACCTGCGTCCCAAGAACGACCGGGTGATGTCCACCAGCGGGGTCGCCTCGGGGCCTGTGTCCTTTCTCCGCGTCTTCAACATGGCGACGGAAGTGATCAAGCAAGGGGGCGCCCGGCGCGGCGCCAATATGGGCATTCTGCGGGTGGACCATCCCGACATCCTGGAGTTCATCGCGGTCAAGGAGAATCCGGCCGAGCTCACGAATTTCAACCTGTCGGTCGGCATCACCGATTCGTTCATGCGGGCCCTGGCGCAGGGGCAGGAGTACCCGATCATCAACCCGCGGACCGGCCGACGCGTCGCGCGGCTCAACGCCGGGAAGGTGTTCGAGAAGATCACGGTGGCGGCGTGGCGGTCCGGCGAGCCCGGGGTCGTGTTTTTGGACACGATCAACGCGGACAATCCCACTCCGCACATCGGCCGGATCGAAGCGACCAACCCGTGCTCGGAACAACCGCTGCTCTCCTATGAGTCCTGCAACCTCGGCTCCATCAACCTCCCCCGGTTCATCAGCGGTCCGGCGACGAGGCCCCGGATCGATTTCGACCGCATGCGCCCCGTCATCCACGCGGCGGTGCGCTTCCTGGATAACGTCATCGACATGAACCGGTACCCGTTGCCGGAGATCGAGGCCATCACCAAGGGCAATCGCAAGATCGGGCTCGGCGTGATGGGATTCGCCGACCTGCTGATCCACTTGAACGTGCCGTACGACAGCCGCGAGGCGCTGCGCATCGGCGGGCAGGTCATGCGGTTCGTCCGGGACGAGGGCCACGCCGCGTCCGCCGCGCTGGCCCGGGAGCGCGGAGTCTTCCCGAACTACAAGGGCAGCCGTCTCGAAGAGCACGGGGTACGGCTCCGCAATGCCACCGTGACCACCGTGGCGCCCACCGGTACCCTCAGCATCATCGCCGACTGCTCGCCCGGCATCGAGCCGTTGTACGGCGTGAGCTATGTCCGCAAAGTCATGGACGGCGTGCGTCTCGTCACGGTGCATCCGCTTTTCGTGGCACGGGCGCGCGCGGCTGGGATCTATTCGAAGAGCCTGATCGATCGGATCGGCACGCGGGAATCCATTCAGCACCTCGCGCAGATCCCGGCTCCGCTGCGCCGCCTGTTCGTGACGGCGCACGACGTGTCGCCGACGCATCACGTCCGCGTCCAGGCGGTCTTCCAGAAGTACAGCGACAGCGGCGTGTCCAAGACCATCAACCTGCCCTCTTCCGCCACGCCGGAGGACGTCGCCTCCGCCTTTCTGCTCGCCTACCGGTCCGGCTGCAAGGGGGTGACGGTGTTTCGAGCGGGAAGCCGTGAACATCAGGTGATGGCGTGCTCGCACATCCAGGCGTGCTAACGCGATGGCCTGAACCACCCTGCGCAAACGCTTCGGTTCGACCGTCCTAAGCGTCGCCTCAGCTCGCCTCCGCAACTCGTTGCATTCCCGCTTCGCGCAATGCAACTTCGAACCTGCTCGGCGTCGGCTGGCGCCGACCGCTTCGGCTCGCTAAGTCACGGTGCCCTCACCTTCGCGATTCGCGATGTGGTCCAGGCCATCGCTGTGCCGGTTGCAGGTTTGAGACACGCATGAAGGAGGGAGTGGGTGTTTGACAAGATGTAAATGGGAGTGGTATGTCTGCGGGCCGCACGCCGGAGTTGGAAATCCAGAGGAGGGAGGAGATGATGCTCGGAGTCGGACCGTCGGGATCGGTCGCCGTGAACCTGCCCGGGGAGAGCCTTTTGTTTGCCCGCGAGCCCGAGCCGGACATCGATGACCTGCCTCCGGGGGTCGATGACGATCCCGGGCAGCGGCTCCTGGGCAACAAACCGCCCAATCGCCGCATGCTGCTGTGGGCCGTCGCGCTCGTCGTCGCAGCGGGGGTCGCCTACTTCCTGACACAATCGGACGAGCCGCCCGTCGTCGCGAAACCCGCCAAGCCCGCGGTCTCGCGACCCGTGATCCCGGCCTCGCCTCCTGCTTTCTCAGCTCCGGCTCCGGCCGTTCCCGGGACGCCTCCGGCGGGTGCTCCCGCTCCGGTCCCGCCCGGCCCCGTGACACTGGCCCCCATCACGCCCTCGACAGCCACCCCCGGCGCATCCGTCCCCGCGCCCGGCATGACGGTGCCCGCCGCTCCTCAAGTCGCCCGTCCCTCCTTGCCGGTCCCGACGCCGCTGTTCAAGGAAGGGCAGCACGTGGTCGTGCAGCCTGACCCCAAACAGCTGACCGGCACGGTGTTCCTGAGCTTCGATTCCGCCGGCGTGCTTCCGGGTCCCCTGGTGAAACCGGGCTCCACACTGACGGTGGTGGACGGCGAGCTGCGCAACAACGCCTGGATGTATTCGGTCCGGACCGAAGACGGTGCGATCGGCTGGATTCAGGAATCCCGGCTGAAGATCAAATCCTAGTTTTCCGGCCCGCCCGCCGCGCCTCGCCGGCAGCCGTCCCTTCATGCCTGCTGTGCTATAATGCGGCCCCTCCATTATGTTGCGCGCGATCATCTTCGACTTCGACGGCGTCGTGGCCGACAATGAGCCGATCCACCTCGCCGCCTTCCAGGACGTCCTCCGGGAGCAGAACATCACGATGACGACGGAGGAATACTACGACCGCTATGTGGGGTATGATGACAAGGGCTGTTTCGAGGCGGTCCTGAAGGCGCACGGACGCCCGCGCTCCTCCGCCCTCATCGCCGGCATGATCGCCAAAAAGTCCCGGATTTTTATGGACCGGCTCAAGGCTCGATTGCGGATCTTTCCCGGCGTGCAGACCCTGGTGCAGGAGGCGTCCGCCCGCTACCATCTGGCGATCGCATCCGGCGCCCTGCGGCATGAAATCGAGTTCGTGCTGGAGCAGGCCGGCCTCCGCAAGGCGTTCACGCACATCACAAGCGCCGAGGATGTGGCTCAGGGCAAGCCCGACCCCGAATGCTTTCTGCACGCCCTCAACGGTCTGAGCCGGTTGCCGCGCCGGAACGGGCGGGCCGAGCCCGCCGTGAAGGCTGAGGAATGCCTGGTGATCGAGGACACGCTCGCCGGGATTCAAGCCGCCCGGGCCGCCGGCATGAAGGTGCTGGCCGTCGCGAACACCCATCCGGCTCAGGAGCTGCACCAGGCGGATGCGGTCGTGACGTCGCTGGAGGAAGTCAACCTCGATGAGCTGTTGCCCAGGCTCTGGGGGGCCGAACAGGGGCAGTGGGATTAGGATGAGGATCTGCTCGTTACTTCCCGGCGCCACGGAGGTCGTGGCGGCGTTGGGCGCGGCCGGGGAACTGGTCGGGATCAGCCATGCATGCGACTACCCGCCGGAAGTCCGCAAGGCGCCGGTGCTCGTCCGGCCCGTCATCGACTCCGAGCGGCTGTCGAGCCCCGACATCGACCGCCAGGTGAAGGCCGCCGTCGCAAGCGGCCGGGAGCTCTACACGCTCGATGAAGCCTTGTTTGCCCGGTCCGCTCCCGACCTGGTGATCACGCAGGACCTCTGCCAGGTCTGCGCCATCACGCCCAGCCAGCTCCAGCGGGCAATCGGCGCGCTCCCTCGGGCCCCGGAGCTGCTCACGCTGGATCCCACCACCCTGGAGCAGATCATCGACGATATCGAGCGGATCGGCGCGGCCATCGGACGGAGCGGTCAAGCCCGATCCCTGGCGGAACAGTTGCGCGCACGCCTGCGGGCGGTCACCCACAGGCTCGCCCGTGCGGATCGGAAGCCACGCGTGGTCTGCCTGGAATGGCTCGACCCGCTCTACGTCGGCGGCCATTGGGTCCCCGACATGGTGGCCCGCGCCGGCGGCCAGGATGTGCTGGGGACGGCCGGCGAGCGGTCCAGGCCGGTCACCTGGGCGCAGGTGCTGGAGGCCCGGCCGGACGTCCTCGTCGTGATGCCGTGCAGCTTCTCGGCCGAGCGCACGCTCCGGGAGCTGCATCGCATCACCAGCCGGCCCGGCTGGGACACGCTGCCGGCTGTCCCGAATCGTGAGGTCTATGCCGTGGACTCCTCTTCTTATTTCAGTCGTCCCAGCCACCGACTGGTGGAGGGAGTCGAGATGCTGGCCTCCGTCATCCATCCGTCCCTCTTCACGGACCGCCCGCCTCATCCGGGTGTCCGGCGGGTCGAGTCCGCGGGGCGATAACCTCCGCGATGACCCCCGCCGAGGCCCAGGCCTACTGCACCGCACTGACAAAACGGAGCGGCAGCAATTTCTACTATTCGCTCCTGTTCCTGCCCCGCGCACGCCGCGAGGCCATGTACACGGTCTACGCGTTCTGCCGGGAGGTGGACAGCGCCGTGGACGATCCTCCGTCGGGCAGCGATCCGCGCCTGGAGCTGAAGCGCTGGCGCGCCGAGCTGGCGGCGGCGTATCACGGCGCCCCCACGCGGCCGGTGGCCATCAGCCTCGCCGAGCATGTGCGGCGGCTGGAGATCCCTCAACACCTGTTCGAAGAGCTGATCGACGGCGTCGAGATGGACCTGACCACGACGCGGTATCAGACCTTCGCGGACCTGCAGCCCTATTGCTACCGGGTCGCGTCGGTCGTCGGGTTGATCTGCCTGAAGGTGTTCGGGACGCGCTCCTCTCGGGCCACGGAGTACGCCATCAATTTAGGGCTCGCCTTCCAGCTCACCAATATCCTGAGGGACCTCGGCCCGGACGCCGACCGCGGCCGGGTCTATCTCCCGCAGGAAGACCTCCGGCGCTTCGGCTATACAGAGGACGACCTGGCGCGTCGCGTCTATTCACCAGCCTTCGTGGCCCTCATGCAGTTCGAGTGCGATCGCGCCAGACGGTTCTACGCGCTGGCCCGGGCGGCCGCCGAGGGGCTTCCGGCCGCCGACCGCCGGGCGTTGATCGTGGCCGAGATCATGCGGGCCGTGTACCAGCGGATCCTCGAGCAGATCGAAGCCAGGGGCTACCGGGTGTTCGGCTCGCGCGTCGGGCTGGCGCCGTCCTACCGCCTGGCGCTGGCCGCCGCCATCTGGCTCAAGTCCCGCGCGGCGCGCTCCTGACCTCCATGACGCGCAGGGTGCTGATCATCGGTGGCGGGCCCGCCGGGCTGACCGCCGGGCTGCGTCTCGCCGCACGCGGCTATCAGGTCACGCTGCTCGAGGCTCGAGGCGAGGTGGGCGGGCGTGTGAGCCGGCCGGCCCCGGCCCATGCCGACCCCGCCGATGCCATTCCCACCGTGATCCTCGGCTGCCATCGCGCCACGATCGGGCTGCTCCGAACCCTCAACACGCTGCGCCTGGCCCCCGTTCGGCGTCGCGTGCGCCTCGAGTTTGTCGGTCCCGGAGGCGATCCGGCCGTCCTGCGACGGCCATGGCTTCCCGCCCGCCTTCAGGGAATCGTCGCGCTGGCGACCTTCACCGGTCTCTCGGCGCGCGACCGCTGGAGCTTGCTGATGCGGCTTGAGCGCGTCTGGGAAGGCGAAGCCCTGCCCGCCGACCTGGAGTTCCGCACCGCCGAAGACTGGCTCGCCGCCAGCGGCCAGTCTCCGACGGCGCGCGCGCGTTGCTGGAATCCCCTGGCCCACTTTCTCCTCGGCGAAGACCTCGCGGTGGTTTCGGCGAGCATGCTCGTCGCGGCGCTCGGCCGGGTGTTCCTCTCCTCGCGGGACTCATCGCGCGTCGCGCTCCCCGAGGTCTCCATCCGGCGGCTGCTGGTGCGTCCGGCGGAGGAGCACCTCCGCAGCGCGGGAGCAACCATCCGCCTGGAGACCACGGCCGCCCAGTTGCGGTGCGATCAGCACCGGGTCACCGGCCTGGGGCTCACGAGCGGGGAGCTGCTCACCGCCGACTGGTACGTCGCCGCGGTGCCGCCGAGTGCGATGACGCCGCTGCTCCCGGAACGGGTCATGACGCACCTCTCGTACTTTCACCAGATGCTGAAGCTTGTCGAATCCCCGGCGCTCACCGTCCACTTGCTCTTCGAGCAGCGCGGAGAGCGTCCGAGCCCGACACGACCCCATCTCTTCCTGCTGGCTTCGCGCCCGTTCCATTGGATGCTGGGCAGACCGGTCCCCGGCAACCCGCGGCAGGTGCGGGTGTCGCTGGTGTCGTCCGGACGATTTGATCTCCTGGACCTGACTGACGAGGCCGTGCGGGATTCGGCGCTGGGCGAAGTCGCTTCGCTGTCACGGACCCTGGCCGGCGCAACATTGCTGGGGGCGGAGATCGTGCGGCAACCGAAGGCCTTTCTCTCGGTCCGGCCGGGAACCGCCGCGCTCCGGCCGCTGCCGCAAAGCCCGTTTCCCAACCTGCTCCTGGCCGGCGACTGGACCGACACCGGGTGGCCCGCCACCCTCGAGAGCGCCATCCTCAGCGGCGACCGCTGCGCCGACGCAATCGCGGCACAGAGCCGGTCGTGATCAGTGATCGGCTGCATCCGGCGCAACTCCTGCGCAGCGAGGTGATCCGCGACCCCGCGTCTTGACAGCTCAATGCGTCAGGTCTAGACCGCCCGCGCCTTCTGCTCCACGGCGGAGAGAGCCAGCTCTTGCAACGGGTGCATGGTGGAACGCGAGCAGCTTGAAGAGATCAAGCGGCACTTTGACGTGGTTGCTGAGGCACTGAGGAGCGACCTTCGACACGTCGCAGAAGGGCATTCGGTCATCCGCCATGAAATCCGGGAGCTGCGCAACGCAGTCCGGGATGAGTTCCGCGAAATGCGCGCCCGCTCCGCCGGTCCTGCTCGCAACTAGACCAGCGCATCACCACGCTGGAAGATGCACGACATCAGCGGGGCATCAGCGGGGACTGGCTCCTTGAAAAATTGTCTGTCCCCTTTTCCCGACCGAGGGCTCTACCCCTCCCACCCTTCCAAAGGGGAGGGAGGAAAACTCGAAGAGTCAAGGTTCAAGGGTTCAAGCGTTCAAGCCTGTGGTGAGCGGAGTCGA
>CAYJUM010000023.1:0-32516 GCA_964373355.1 uncultured Nitrospirales bacterium
TGGTCGGGGCGAGAGGATTTGAACCTCCGACATCCTGCTCCCAAAGCAGGCGCGCTACCGGGCTGCGCTACGCCCCGACGCTATTTGCCGTGATCCGTGATTGAGTAATTCGTGATTTCCATGAATACTCCGGTCACGAATCACGCATCACGAAGCACTCTTTTTCAGCAGGTCTTTGACCTTCATGAGCGCCCGGGACCGGTGACTGACCCGGTTTTTCTCCTCCGTCGACAGCTCAGCCAGAGTCCGACCCAGCTCCGGGACCAGGAAGACGGGATCATATCCGAACCCATGTCGGCCGGACGGCTGCTCGGCGATCATACCCTCCAGCACGCCTTCGACAGCCTGGACCTTGACCTCACGCCCTACCGGGACAGCCAAGGCGGCGACCGTCACAAACCGGGCCTTGCGGCGCGGTCCCGGCACTCCGGCCAACTCCCCTAACAGCTTACGCCAGTTATCCTCGTATGTCGCGTGCTCTCCGGCATACCGCGCGGCATATACCCCGGGGCGGCCCTGGAGGCTGTCCACCATCAGCCCCGTATCATCGGCCAGGGTCGGCAGCCCGGTGTGGCGCGCGATGACGGAGGCCTTCTTCACCGCATTGGCCTCGCAGGTGGTCCCGTCCTCAATCACCTCGGGCGCGTCCGGGAACGCGCTCAGGGTCTTGACCGTGATGTCCAGATCGGCGAGCAACGACGTAATCTCGGCCGCTTTGTCGGGGTTCCTCGTGGCCAGCACGAGCTCCCTCACCATAGCCACCGTGACGTGTGATCAGTGATTCGTGATTCAAGCAATCTCTCGAGGTCATTCCGAAACTCACAAATCACGAATCACTCATTCCAGGCTGCCGATCAGATCCTTCTGCAACTTCACGAGTTGCTGGATCGCGCTCCATCCCAGGCCGAGAAACTCGTCAAAGTCCTTCTTGTCGAAAGGGACCCGCTCGGCCGTTCCCTGGACCTCGACGAAACGGCCACCGCCTGTCATGACCAGATTCATGTCCACCTCGGCCAACGAATCCTCCTCATACGCCAGGTCCACCATCAACTGCCCGCCTACTTTCCCGACGCTGACCGCCGCCAGGTAATCCAGGAGCGGGCGCTTTTTGATCAGCCCCTTCTTCTTGAGCGCCGCGAGGGCATCGGCAAGCGCGACGAACGACCCGGTGATCGACGCCGTCCGCGTCCCGCCGTCGGCCTGGATGACGTCGCAATCGACCCAGATCGTCCGCTCCCCCAGGTTCTTCGTGTCGATCACCGCGCGAAGGGCGCGGCCCACCAGCCGCTGAATCTCGAGCGTCCTGCCGCCCTGCTTCCCCCTCGCGGCTTCGCGCTGCGTCCGCTCCTGCGTGGCGCGCGGCAACATGGCGTATTCCGCGGTCACCCAGCCCACGCCCTTGTCCTTGAGGAACGGCGGGACTTTTTCCTCCACCGACGCGGTGCAGATGACCTTCGTCTCGCCCATTTCGATCAAGACCGACCCTTCGGCGTATTTGATGAAGTCGCGCGTCAGCTTGACCGGACGGACCTGGTCCAGTTGGCGTCCATCGGTGCGCAGGAGTCGCATGCCGGGTTTTACCTGAGCATCCATCTTCAATGATGACGAAAAATTATAGAGGACGGTGGAGGAAAGATCAAACGTTCGAGAAGCGATTGGTGATTGGACCTGGCTACTCACGAATCACTAATCGCTCAGTCACTCGTGTTCTGGGCGCGGGGGTCCGGCAGCAAGCCCGCCGCCATGAACCGGTCCAGGATGCCGAAGGGGGCCGTCTGGCGTACCCCTGCCGTCACGGCCAGCGTCCGATAGCGGAGGCGCGGGTTGCGGTCGAGCGTGCGGAACACCCGGTCACGCAAGGCCGCCAGGATCGGGTTGCCCGTATTCCAGAACAGCACCTGCTCGTCCGCGAGCCGCTGCAGCATCTCGACCTGTGGTCGCCGCTGCCTCTCAAAGGCCGCGAGCGCTGTCGCGGTGCAGTCTCCAGCCTCCAGGCAGCGTGGGAGGAGCTCCGCGAGCGCCATTGCGTCCAGCATGGCCTGCATCCGGCCCTGTGAGGCATGCGGATTCATCGCGTGCGCGGCGTCGCCGATCAGGACCGCGCCGTCGGTGATCCATGTCCGGGCCCGGACCCGTCCGGTTGGCATGCAGGCGGTCTGGCTCCAGTCGTTCAGGTTCGAAAGCACCCGGCCGAGGCCCGGGTCGATGGTGCGCCAGCGCTCACGCAGCGCCTCGAGGCCCCTCGCCCGCAACTCCGGCATCGAGCCCGTCGGGATCATAGAGAAGATATAGGCCTTGCCTGCCGCCGCTGGGAAGACGCCGAGGATGGTCCGATGCCCGACGAAATAGCGGGCCTCCGCAAGATCGTCGGCGCCCTCCAGGATGGTGATCAGGTATTCATCAGGATACCGGTGCAGAGATGCGGGGATCCTCAACGCCGTTCTGAGCTTGGACCATGCGCCGTCTGCGCCCACGACGACCCTGGCCGTGACCGTCAGCGGTTCCCCCCGATACTCCGCTCGAACGCCGGTCACGCGGTTCCCCTCGCGCCGCACGTCCTTGAACTCTGCGCCATACCGCACGCACCCGGGGACGGCGGCCTCCAGCGCCCCGAGGATGACATGGTGCACGACGTTGGGCAGCGTCACGAGGGCCTGGTTGTACGGCGGCGGCAGGACTCCATAGTCCACCGTGCAGAGCCGCCGGCCGCCGACGCGGCAGAAATGAAATGCCCGGACCGGCCGGACCGCGTGCGACGGCAGGCGCGCCAGCAGTCCCAGCTCATCCAGGATCCGCTGCCCGTTCGGCTGTACGATCTCGCCGCGCAGGCCCGTCGGCGGGCCGGGAGCCTGCTCGAGGATCACCGTGCCGATGCCCTTGCGCGCCAGCGCGAGGCCGAGGACGGCCCCTCCGCCGCCCGCGCCGACGATGACGATGTCTGTCTTCAACTCCATCGGCAAACCGTGATTCGTGATGAGTGATTCGTGATTGGATGCGCGCTCTTCATCACTAATCACGTCTCACTGATCACTCCATCGGGCCGTACCGCCTCTGGTCGTTCCACATCCTCAGGAATTTGTCACGGGCTTTCTTGCTGCTGTCGGGGTCGGTGATCAGATCCAGCCGTTCGTCGTTGTACTGGTTGCCGCTAGTCGTCTGGTTCATCGAGCCGGAGGCATTCACCGCGTCATCCACCACCACCTGCTTGAGGTGCATCAGGTTCTCGTGGAGGTTGATCCGCACCGGGATGCCGGCCAGCCGCAAGGTCTCCAGCGCCGCGCGCTGCTTCGGGTCGTTCAGCTTCTCGCGATCGGTCAGGACCCGGACGTCCACGCCCCGTTTCCTGGCGGCGACCAGCGCTTTGACGGCCGGCGGATAGGTGAAGCCGTACATGGCCACATAGATGTAGCGCCGGGCCTGCTCGTACAGGGCAACGACCTTCTCGCCGGGGAGATCTTCCGGCCCGTAAAAGACGTCGATCGTCGCCCCGTGGACGGAAGACGCCGCCGCGAGCCACAGCAGCAGGACCACGAAGCGCGTCTGTGCTCGAGCGCCGTGCATGCTTACGGCTGGCGTGGCGGACCGGCAGAAGTTCGTCGAGGAGCGCTAACTGTCCTCAAACAATTCCCTGAAATGATCCTCCGCGGCGTCCCACGCACGGGGAGCATGCTGGCTGAGCCACCGGCGGAGATAGGCCTTCTGGCCGGGCGTCAGGAGTTGCTTGATCTGGTGCGTCCGGCCTTGCAACGGCTGCAGAAATCCCTGGCGCTTGGCGAGGTCGAGCGTGGCGGTCCGGACGTACACATTCGTGTAGCTCGTCGCGGCGCCACCCTCGTCCTCCCCCTGAATCCAGACCGAGACGAATTTCTCCAGCTGCAGGCCGGCGCTGTCCAACGCCGGGTCCTTCTCGTGAAACAGCTCGCCCTCGGTCTGGTCGAGCGGCGTGGCGTCGGTGGCCCTGAACATGAAATTCTTGCTCCACATGGCATCAAAAGCGGTGCTGCGTGACTTGTGATTCGTGATTCGAGGAAATCTTGTTGACCGAATCACTCATCACTGCTCACCAATCACGTCTTCAGCGGAGCGACCGCGCCACGGCCATGGCCCAGACGACGATCAGGACGGGGCCGATGACGGCCTCCAGCAGCACGAGCCACTGTCCCCACGCGCTGAGCGCGGCGGCCATCGGGTCGGCCTGCAGGACGAAGGCCGCCAGGCTCGTGCGGAGCGCCGCGGCCAGGCCCGGGGGCGCCGCGAACCCGCCGGCCGCCAGGAGCCCGGCGAATAGCAGGACGACCCCGATCATCCATAACCCGGCGCGGGTCGGATTCTCACCGTAGTCGCTCAGGAGCTTGTAGCACGCGAGCAAGGAGCCGTGACGGTGCAGGAACCGCCTGAAGGGCCCCCCGGGGCCGGCCCGCAGCCGGCGCATCTCCATCTGTCCATAGCGGAAATCGGCGGCCGCGCGATGGTTCTCTTCTTTCTCGAAATTGTTCCGGAGCTGCCCGTACAGGCGCGCCAGCTCCGCATAGTCCTTGTCCCGTTCCGGCCGGAGCTCATCCCAGAGGGCCGCCCGGCCGTTTGTCCGTCTGCCCCAGGTGACATCCTTGAAATCCACGCGCCGCAGATGCGTCTTGACGAAGGAGAGCCGCGACGCGTCCACCCGGTGGAAGAGGACCCGGTCGGGCCGCTCGAAGGAAACTTCCTGCAGGTCGCCGCCGGTGTCGCTGTGGCATTCGTCCGGGCCGGGAAAGCGCGTCTCCGAAAAATACGCGTCGTCCGCGAAGCGCGCCCGGCTGAAACTGACCTTGTGATGGAATTGCGTGGTCGTGAAATTCACGCCGGCCCTGAAGCGTGCGCCGGTGAATTGGGCGGGAGAGGAAAATTCCGCCCGGCTGAAGTCGGCCCGGCCCGTCACGCGGGCTTGGGCAAAGCTGGCCGGCCCGGTGAACCGGGCGCCATGAAACGTCACTGCGTCCTGAAAGCGCGCTCCGAGAAACCGCGCCTCGCCCATGAATTGGCACCGGCTGAAGGTCGCAGGGCCGGCGAACTGCACCTCGGTGAAATCGGCGCGCGTGAACTGCGCGCCCGTGAAGTCTGCCTTGCCGGCAAACTGGACGCGGGCAAAGACGCCAGCGCCCAGAAAGATGGCTTGTCGGAAGGAAATGTCCGCCGGGAAGACGTGCCCATCGAACCCGCTGGCTTTTTCGGGAAAGATAAAGCCGGAGCAGTCATGACGTTGGTCGTCCTCCAGCAGAACCCCCAACTCTTTCTCGAAGAGCTCACGGTCCTTGTCCACACGGGTCGAATGGAAGATGCACGTCTCCCCGTCGTAGCCAGGTCTTTCGCATGGCTGCCCATTTCCGAGCGTGACAGTACAGGCCACCGAGTTCCTGCGCGCTTGATTGATTCGTGCTTCGAGTGATTGAGAACTCAGACTCCGGTCAGCCCTCAGCCACCGCCGGAAGGCGCGCATACTGTAGGGGAAATGCGAGGAAAGTCAAGGCCGTCGGTTGAAGCACCTCCTGCCTGATGTGCGGTGTTTGCTTCTTGCGGCTCGACATGTGAGCGCCACAGTTTGGCGATCTGAGGCATCTGGTTGTTTCAACAAGACTGCCCATTCGTGACGGTGGTCGCTGCCCGCCTGAGCTGCGAGGATCGAATCAGCCTCGTCGGTGAAGGCCGAACTGGGGAGAGTTCCGCCACCGCTCGATACGATCACGCCCCGCCGTTAATCTCTGAAAACCCCCGCAAAGACCGGCCTTTACGCATCATCCTTCCTTGACAATGCGTACATGAGTTTGTTACCGTTCACAAACTCAGGTCCATCCGTCTTCGCCCCAGTTGGAGCACTCGATGTTGGTGAAAATCAACGGAAAATCAGAGGATGTCCAGAGCGCCACCGTCCTCGATCTGCTCAAGGCCAAGAACCTCGATCCTCACATGGTCGCCATCGAATTGAACAGCCGCATGCTGGAGCGTGACGAGCTGGGCACCACGCCCGTCAAGGAGGGAGATCGGCTGGAACTGCTCTTTTACATGGGCGGCGGGCGATGAGCGCTCACAAGGACATCACCGAGCTCATCGGCCGGACTCCCTTGGTGCGGCTGAACCGGATGACGCCCGGCCGCGGCGCGGCGATCTATGCGAAGGTCGAATTCTTCAACCCCGGCGGCAGCGTCAAGGACCGCATTTGCCTGAACATGCTCAACGAGGCGGAGCGCCAGGGACGGCTGAAGCCGGGCGCGACGATCGTGGAACCCACGAGCGGCAACACCGGCATCGGCCTCGCCCTGGTGGCGGCGGTCCGTGGCTATAAGCTGATCCTGGTGATGCCGGAGAGCATGAGCATGGAGCGGGCCAGCCTGCTGTCGTCCTACGGCGCCCAACTGATCCTGACCCCCGCCTGGGAAGGCATGAAGGGGTCCATCAAGGAGGCCGAGGGCCTCGTGGCACAGAATCCGTCGTATTTCATGCCGGATCAGTTCTCGAACCCCGCCAACCCCGCCGTGCACCGCCAGACCACGGCGCTGGAGATCTGGGACGCGCTGGAGGGCAGGCTCGATGCGTTCGTCACCGCCGTCGGCACCGGCGGGACGATCACGGGCTGTGGTGAAGTCTTCAAGGAGCGCAATGCGCGGATTCAGGTCATTGCGGTGGAGCCGGCGGGCTCACCGGTCCTGTCCGGCGGCGACCCCGGCCCGCACAAGATTCAGGGCATCGGGGCGGGGTTCATCCCGAAGGTCCTAAACCGCTCGGTCCTGGACCGGGTGATGACCGTGACCGACGACGAGGCCTACCAGACCTCCAAGCTGCTCGCAAAGAAGGAGGGTATGCTGGTCGGGATCTCCGCCGGCGCCAATGTCTTCGCCGCCCAGAAGGTCGCGGAGGAATTGGGTCCCGGCAAGACCGTGGTGACCGTGCTGCCGGACACCGGCGAGCGCTACATCAGCATCGAAAAGTACTTCAACATCTAGTGATTGGTGATCCGTGATCCGTGATTCAAAACAAGAAGGTCGTAATTTCCGGTCATGTAATCACGAATCACCATTCACGAATCACGTGCAGCCATGAACTTCACCGACGACCAGGTCACGCGCTACAGCCGGCACATCCTGCTGCCCGAAGTGGGCGGGAAGGGGCAGAAGAAGATCGCCCAATCCAGCATGCTGATCGTGGGGGCCGGTGGTCTCGGCTCGCCGGTGGGGCTGTACTTGGCCGCGGCGGGTGTCGGCACGATCGGCCTCATCGACCACGATGTGGTGGACCTCTCGAACCTGCAGCGGCAGATCTTCCACTACACGCCCGACATCGGACGCTCCAAGCTGGAGTCCGCCAGGGAGAAGATCGAGGGGTTGAACCCCGACGTGCGAGTCGTCCTCCACGACGACCGGTTCTCGGCCAAGAACGCGCTGGAGATCATCAAGGACTATGCCGTCGTCATCGACGGGGTAGACAATTTCCCGACAAAATTCCTGATCAACGACGCCTGCTTCTTCGGGGGAAAACCGCTGGTGCACGGAGGGATCCTGCGCTTCGACGGCCGGGTGTTTACGATCATCCCCAACCAGTCCGCCTGCTATCGCTGCGTATTCAAGGAGCCGCCGCCGCCCGGGCTGGTGGCGAGCTGTCAGGAGGCCGGCGTGCTCGGCGTGCTGGCCGGCATCATCGGGACGATCCAGGCGACCGAGGCGCTGAAGCTCGTGCTGGGGATCGGGCAGCCGCTGACCGACCGGATGCTGGATTTCGACCTCCGGAAGACCGCGTTCCGGGAGATCAGGATCCGCCGCAATCCGAACTGTGCCCTGTGCGGCCAGCAGCCGACGATCCGCGAGCTGTTCGAGCACGAGCCGGAGGCGTGCGTGGTCAAGAGCCAGACATGATGGTGCCGCGATGACGAAGATGAAGGCGCTGGTGTGCCGGGAGTGCGGGAAGGAATATCCCGTCAAGGCCATCCATGTCTGCGAGCTGTGCTTCGGGCCGCTGGAGGTGAAGTACAACTACGAGCAGATCAAGAAGGCCATCTCCAGGAAGAAGATCGAGGCCGGCCCGCACAGCATGTGGCGCTATATCGATCTGCTACCGGTCGAAAGCCCGGCCACCACAGTCATCGGACCGCATGCCGGCTTCACGCCGATGGTGCGGGCGCGGAACCTCGGCACCTATCTGGGCCTCGATGAGCTGTATGTCAAGAACGACACGGTGAACCACCCGACCCTGTCCTTCAAGGACCGCGTCGTCTCGATCGCGCTGACGCGCGCCCGCGAGCTGGGCTTCGAGACGGTGGCCTGCGCCTCCACGGGCAACCTGGCCAACTCGGTCTCGGCCCACGCCGCGGCGGCGGGCATGCAGTGCTACGTGTTCATTCCCGGGGACCTGGAGGCGGCCAAGGTGCTCGGTAACCTGATCTACCGGCCGAACGTCGTGGAGATCGAGGGCACCTACGACGACGTCAACCGCCTCTGCAGCGAGATTGCCGCCGAGCACGGCTGGGCGTTCGTGAACATCAACATCCGGCCCTACTACGCCGAAGGGTCCAAGACCCTGGCGTTTGAGACAGTGGAGCAGCTCGGGTGGCGCGCGCCGGATCAGGTCGTCATTCCGATGGCCTCCGGATCCCTGCTAACCAAGATCTGGAAGGGTCTCAACGAAATGCACGCCCTGGGGCTGGTGGAGAGCGTGCAGACGAGGATCAACGGGGCACAGGCGGAAGGCTGCTCCCCGATCGCGACGGCCTTCAAGGAGGGCCGGGACTTCTTCCGCCCGGTGAAGCCGAAGACCATCGCCAAGTCTCTGGCCATCGGTAATCCCGCGGACGGCTACTATGCCCTCAAGGCGACCGTGGAGAGCGGTGGTTCTATGGACATGGTGTCGGATGAGGAAGTGGTGGAAGGCATCCAGCTCCTGGCGCAGACGGAGGGGATTTTCGCGGAGACGGCGGGCGGCGTTACGGTCGGGGTCCTTCGCAAGCTCGTGAAGCAGGGCGTGATCAAGAAAAAGGACGTGACCGTGGCCTACATCACCGGGAACGGGCTCAAGACGCAGGAGGCGGTCATCAATGCCGTGGGACGGCCGGTGCGGATCCAGCCGAGCCTGGTGAGCTTCGAGCGGACGTTCAAGATGGGCAAGAATGGGGGTCAGGCATGATCACGGTCCGCATCCCGGATGCCCTGCGCGCGATGACCGGTCGCCAGGGCGAAGTGCAGGTCAAGGGGACCAGCGTGGGCGACGTCATCGAGCACCTGAACGCCGAGCACCCGGGCCTGAAGGACCGCCTCTGCGACGAGAAGGGCGAGGTCCGCCGGTTCGTCAATATCTACGTCAACGGAGAAGACATCCGTTTTCTCAAAGGCAAAGAGACCTCACTCAAGGACGGAGACGAGGTCTCCATCGTGCCGGCCATCGCCGGCGGTCACTGGGTGCCATGATGCCCAAGCTGCGCTTTCATATCCGGTTTCCCGAGGAGAAGATCAAGGAGCCGGTCATCTATCAGATCGGCCACGAATACAAGGTGGTCACGAATGTCCGGCGCGCCGATGTCCGCGAGACCACCGGCTGGATGGACGTGGAACTCACCGGCGAGACCGCCGAGATCGAGCGGGCGGTGGACGGCCTCAGGAAGAAAGGCGTCCTGGTCGACCCGATCGAACTCAACGTCGTGGAGTAATACGTAATTCGTGATTAGTGATTTTTGGAGTTTCAATCACCCATCACGGATCACGAATCATGGGTCGTGAAGATGGACTTTACCGATACACAGATCCAACGTTACAGCCGCCACATCATCCTCCCCGAGGTCGGGGGGAAGGGGCAGCAGAAGCTCGCGCAGGCCAAGGTGATGGTCATCGGAGCCGGGGGGCTCGGGTCACCCGCGGCCATGTACCTGGCCGCGGCCGGGGTCGGGACGTTGGGTCTCGCCGACGGCGACGTGGTGGACCTCTCCAATCTCCAGCGCCAAATCCTGCACTCCACCGCGACGATCGGCAAGCCGAAGGTCGAGTCGGGTCTGCACACGCTGACCGCGCTGAACCCGGACGTCACGATCAAGACCTATCAGGAGAACCTGACCGCGCAGAACATCCTGCGCCTGATCGCGGAGTACGACGTGATTCTGGACGGCTCCGACAACTTCTCCACGCGGTTCGTCGTCAACGACGCCTGTTTCTTCGCGAAGAAGACCCTGATCTCCGGCAGCATCTTCCGGTTCGAGGGCCAGATCACCACCATCAAGCCCCATCAAGGCTTTCCGTGCTACCGGTGCCTCTATCCGGAGCCGCCGCCCGCCGGGCTGGTCCCGAACTGCCAGGAAGCCGGGGTGCTGGGCGTCCTCGCGGGGACCATCGGCACGCTGCAAGCTGCGGAAGCCATCAAGGAGATCCTCGGGATCGGCGAGACCCTCGCGGATCAACTGCTCATCTACGACGCTCTGGAGATGAAATTCCGAAAGGTCCGGCGGCCCAAGGATCCTCGGTGTCCTCTCTGCGGCCCCCATCCCACGATCACGACCTTGCAGGACACCGCTGTCTCCTGCACGCTCTGAACATGCTTACGATCCCGGCGAAGATTCTGGATGACATCGTGGCGCACGCTCGGGAAGCCAAACCCTACGAGTGCTGCGGGCTCCTGGCCGGCGCCGGCGACCTGGTGATCGAACAGTACCGGATCGCCAACCGCGTGGGACGCGACCCTCAGGCCGGGGACCTCTTCGAGCAGATGAGCGCCAAGAAGCTCACGGCGCTCTCCGAGCGCCAGCGGGAGGAAGTCGCGTACTTCATGGATACTCGAGAGCAGGCCCGCGCGCAGCGGGATTGGCAGCAGAAGGGACTGGACCTGCTGGTGGTCTATCACTCGCATCCGGCGAGCCCGCCCTACCCGTCCGACACGGACATCAAGCTGGCGCAGGCGCCTTTGGCGTTCTATCCCAACCTGCTCTTTGTGATCGTCTCCCTCATGGCGAGCGTCCCGGACATCAAAGCACACCGCATCACCAAGGACCGGAGCCATCCGGTCGAATTCAGGACAGCGTGATGGCACACGGACGGCCGCACTCCTTGGCCCTTGCCGCGACGCTTCTCGCGGGGCTCATGCTGGCCTCCGTGTGCGCGGCCGAGGAGCGGGCAATCTTCAGCCCGATCATCCATGTGGATCCCGACAAGGGCCTACTCGTCGTCTCGGTCGATGGCGCGGTGATCGCGGTGGAAGGTACCCAAGAGGCCAAGCCGCATATGGGGAAACTGCCGATCGGCGGCATGATCGATATCGTGATCGAACTGCGCCAGGCGGAGCGTCCAATCCTCAAAACGTGGAAAGTCGCCGCCGGGGAGTCTGCCTGCAAGCTCTTCGACGGAAAATCCTGTAAATAGACGTACCTCTCAGCCTCCTCGCAACGTCCGGCGGGATCATTCCTGCCGCGGGATGAGGTGCACGGACCCCGCCTTGATCGCCGCGACCGTCCGCGTGCCGACGCCCAGCCCCAGCTCCTCCAGACCGGCGCGCGTGATAAACGCCACGAGCGTGAACCCGCACTTGATCTCCACCCGGACCGTCGCCCCCTGGGCCTGAATGGCCCGGACGGTCCCAGCCAGATGGTTCCTGGCGCTGGTCGACCCTGTTCCGACCGGCTCCAGGATGACGTCTTCGGCGCGGATGCAGGCAAAGACCTTGCTTCCCGCCTTCTCCTCGCTCACCGCCAGGAGCTTCGCCCCGCCGACTTCCACCACGGCCAGCCCTCCCGCGGACTCGGTGATCCGCCCCGGCAGCACGGTCTCCATCCCCACGATCGTCGCCACCGCGGTATCGGTCGGGGCGTTGAACACCGCCTGCGGCGTTCCTGCTTGCAGCACCCGGCCGTCTTTCATCACAACCATGTGATCACCCAAGGCCAGGGCCTCCTCCCAGTCATGGGTCACGACGATCGACGGAATCCGGAGTTGCCGAAGCAGGGCCCGGAGTTCAGACCGCAGGCGGACCCGTGTGGGAAGATCCAGCGCCGAGAGCGGCTCATCGAGCAGCAGCAGCGACGGATGGCGGGCGATCGCCCGCGCGAGGGCCACACGCTGTTGCTGGCCGCCGGAGAGTTGTCCGGGCCGCAGCCCCTCCAAACCCTCCAACTGAAGCAACCGCACCACCTCGGCCACGCGCGCCTGACGGGCTATGGCAGGCAGATGCGAGAGGCCGAAGGCGATGTTGCCCTGGACGGTATGGGTCGGAAACAGCGCGTAGTCCTGGAACATGTACCCCACCCGGCGCGCCTGGGGCGGCACGCGCACAGCGGCGGCGGTATCCAGCCAGACCTGGCCATTGAACAGGATGCGACCGCGCTCCGGCCACTCCAGCCCTGCCAGCGACCGGAGCACCGTGGTCTTGCCCGACCCGGACGGGCCGAACAGGATCAAAACAGACGGAGCGTCCAGGGGAAGGGTGAACGCGACGTCGATCGTAAGGCGGCCGGGAAACGTCTTCGTGAGAGCAAGACTCAGCTCGGCGGGCATGCGGCCATCATCGTTGGAGTGAGAGCAAGGCGAGCCGGCCCTCGCGCACGGACCGGTTCATCCTGTAGACCACCAGCAGGACGGCGTATGCGATCGCCAGCAGGAACAGGGCCGTCTTGGCGGCACCGGCGTAATTCAAGGCCTGGACCTCATCATAAATGTCGATCGAGACCGTCCGGGTGACGCCTTCGATATTGCCGCCCACCATCAGCACGACCCCGAATTCTCCCAGTGTGTGCGCGAAGCTCAAGACGATGCCGGTGATCACTCCCGTGGTGGAGAGCGGCAGGATCAGCCTTGCGAAGGTCTGCGGTCGGGAGAGCCCCAGAGTCCAGGAGGCCTCCACCAGGCGGCGATCCACCTGATCGAAGGCCGTGGCGAAGGGCTGGACGGCGAACGGCAGACTGTAGAGGATCGACGCGAAGAGCAGGCCTTCGAACGTAAACGGCAGAGGATGCCCGACCACCATCGCATAGAATTGCCCGAGCGGGCTGTGAGGGCCGATCGCCACCAGGAAATAGAACCCCAGCACGGTGGGTGGCAGCACCAGGGGCAGCGCGACCACCGACTCGACGACGAACTTCCATCTCCACCGGGAGAAGCTGAGCCAGTAGGCCACCGGCAGACCGATGACCATCAGCACCAACGCAGTCAAAGTCGCCAGTTGAAACGTGACGCCGATCGCCGTCCAGTTCATACTGAATCCAGTGATTGAGTGATTCAGTGACCGAGCATACTGCTTTGGTGTTGTTTCTCGTTGTGTATAATCACTCAATCCCTTAGTCACGCCCTCACTTCTTCTCGCACGTCCCTTCGCTGTATTGGTCAAACCCGATCATAAATCCTTCAGGCCCGCGCACCTCCAGCCGTATGGCGCGACAGTCCCCCCGTCGCACGTCCGGCTTGAGACGGAGCCGGACGATTCCCTCGGCATCCGCGCGCGAGCCCAGAGACGCGCGAACGGCGTCCTCCAGGGCCGTCTGCACGGCGGCGACATCCGGGACCGCGAAGTTGATCTGCGCCCAGCCGCTCGGTCGCGGACTCCGGAGATCCTGCCGGACGACGATCAGCACACCGCGATAACAATAACCCCGCAGGCTATCGACCTGTGGATGGTCCATGCGCTGGACGACGGTGGCGCGCAGGACCTGCTCAAAGAAGCGTTCATACAGACTGAGGTCCGTAGTCTCGAGCTGCAGCCCCTCGAAACGCGACCCGCCCGCATCGCCAGGCACAGCAAGCGGCAGGCAGAGTCCCGGCTGAGCGGGACCCGCTTCTTGTCCCTGATGAGACACCGGGGGCGGATCCGCGGCGCGTCCAGGGGGCGCAAGCCACGCGATCACGCAGACCACGATGACGATCCCCGATACGGTGCCGGCAGGACGCATCTTTTCCTCACACCCTCACGCGGCCTTGCACCGGAACTGGAGCGCCCAGAACCGCCGAGTCGTCAAGAGCTCCTCGGCATCCAGCCCGGAGTTCCTGGTCTGGCCCTGGGTCTCCCCTTCCCGAACGATCCGATACCCTTTTTGCTTGCAGTGGGCCTCGATCATGCTGAGCGCATCGGCCCGGAACGGCGAGCTGTAGATACTCTCCCGCTCCTTCTTCAGCGGATAGGCGACCACGCCGCCCTCCTCGTTCAGCCGGACGAGCTTCGCCCCTTCCGCACAGCCCGCGCACAGGACGAGCATGGCGCACACGATCGCTCCTCTTCGCATCCGTCTCATGGTGCCGCCGTCCGTTCCGGCAGCACGAACCCATAGCGGGTCATGATCTGCCTCGCCTCCGCCCCTCGGACAAACGTCAGGAATGCGCGGGCGCCGTCGGGGTTCTTCGCAGTCTTGAGCACCACCGCTCCTTGCTCGATCGTCTCGTGCGCCGTCGCGGGGACTTCCCAATGCCTGCCGGCCGCTTTCATCGGCGGGGCGAGCGCCAGGGACAGGGCCACGATCCCGACATCCGCGGCGCCGGACGCGACGAACTGCGCGGCTTGCGACACATTCTCTCCGTACACGAGCTTGTCCTTCACCCGGTCATAGACCCGGAAATGGCGCAGGGCCGCGACCGCGGCGCGGCCGTAGGGAGCGTGCTTCGGGTTGGCGATCGCGATCTTCCTGATTGCCGGGTCCAGGAGAGCGTCCATGCCCCGTCCTTCGATGCCAAGCGGCGACCCATTCGGGACCCAGACCACGATCCGTCCGATGGCGTATCTGTACAGGGAATCGGCCACCGCGTGGTGCGACTCGATCAGCTTCTGCGGGTAGCGGACATCCGCGGAGAAATACAGGTCGAACGGCGCGCCGTGCTGGATTTGCGAGAAGAAGTTGCCGGAGGACCCGAGCGACAGCTTCACGTGGCTCCCGGTGGTCTTCTCAAAGGCCTCCACGATCTCCTTGAACGCGAAGTTGAGATCGGCCGCGGCGGCGATCGCCAGCTCCTGGCTCCCGGGGAACGCCGGTCCCGGGATCCCGATCATCGGAACGAGGATTCCCCAGTATACCAGCCCAGCCACAAAGCTTCGCATGGGCTCCATCGTCAGAAGAAAATCTGCACCTGGATCCGCAGGGCATTCTCCACGAGCGTTCCCCGCTGGGCGTCCAGCGGGACACAGCCGGACGGGAAGGTGCTCGGGCACGGCACGGTGTCCTGGGACCCTCCCGTACTCGGCAGGGGGTTGCTCCGCCCGATCGCATAGCCGCCGGTCCCCATCGCCGTGTTCGAATAGGTCAGCATGAACTGGTAATCATAGGTCCCGAACGGGAAGAAATTGATCGAGGCGTCGAACTGCTTCACGAGGTCCTCGCCGGCGTTGGTGTCGGGGTCCCAGTACGAGTAGCGCGTGGCGACTTCCAAATGCCGAGGAATGAGGTAGTATCCGGTCTGGGCGTACCAGCCCGACGCATTGCCGAGCAGGCTGGGAGCATAGGCGGTGCAGGGCCCACCGGTCCCGTTCGTCTGCAGGCACGGCAGGCCCTTGTTGTGCCGGTTGATGTTCTTGAAGTAGTACTCCCCCTGCACGGAGAACCCGTTGTACTTGAGCACGCCGTCCAGCGCCCAGGTCGTGTAATCCACGAATCCCCAGCCGAGCTGCCGGGCATTCCCGAACGTGGCCAATTGCCTGCGCCAATTCAGATTCGCCAGGTCGATCCCGACGAAGGCATTGTCGCTGTTGGTGTTGATGGCCGGATTATAGGAGAAGCCCCCGCCCACGGCCAGTTGCGGCGTTTCGGAATACGCCAGGTCTCCTTCGCCGTACCCCGGCCGTCCCAGGATGTTCCACATGAGCCGGGCGGTGTACATGAGCTGGCTGATCGTGTTGGTCCGGAAATTGGCGTTGAGGTTCCGTTGGGTCGTGGGGCACGTGGCGGGCGAGGGGAAGGGATTGCCGCCGCTCTGGCCGCCGGGGCAGTCCTTGACGGGCGCTTCGCTCTCGAACGACCCGTAATCGGTGAAGAGCGGCCCG
The DNA here is from genome assembly GCA_964373355.1 of uncultured Nitrospirales bacterium. Lineage (GTDB taxonomy): Bacteria > Nitrospirota > Nitrospiria > Nitrospirales > Nitrospiraceae > CAYJUM01. The sequence continues at coordinate 15,955 of CAYJUM010000023.1, forward strand.
CCGCCGTTGAAGACGCCGAGGTAGTAGTTGAACGGGTAGATCTCCTCGTCGTTCATGACCGTGAGCCCGATGTCGCGCCGGTTCAGGCCGTTGGCCGTGAAGGCATCCTGCAGGAGCGCGCGCTCGGCGAATTGCATGGAGGCGGTGTTGTTGATCTGGCTCCGGTTGAAATAGACCTTGTACTGGCCGAGCTGGAGATTGACCAGCGGGTAATGGGTGCTCGTCAGATAGAAGTCCAGAAGGTTCACCGAGCCGGGAGTATGGGCATTCTCGGATGACTCCATCCCCAGCTGCGTGAAGTATTTGAAATCCGGGTTGAACAGATGCCCCGTGAACAAGAGCCGGGCCCGCCGGACATTGAACTGGGAGGCGGAGCCGACCGAACGGTTCGCCCGGTAGTCGCCGAAGACCCCGAGCAATTCGGGAAAATTCTTGGCATCGCCGGGGTTCCGCCAGGCGTTATTCCGCCACCGGGTGGATTCCCGCAACATCAGCCGCCCGCGAATCTTGAGAAAGAACGCGTTGTCGTTCACCGACACATTGAAGCCGCGATCGTACCACAGTTTAAAGGGGAGCTGGGTCTGATAGCGGTAGGCCTCCGAGTCCCTCAGGGCCTTCTCGTATTCTTCCTGCGTGATCAGCCCCTTTTCCACGGCGCGCTCCAAGAGGAGCCGCATGGCGGGGTCCTGGCTCTCGATAAAGACATAGCTCCCGTCCTTCTCGACCACCCTGCCGGACTCCACGCCCCAGGCATGGTTCGGTCCGGTCAACGACGCCATGAGCGCCCCGGCGACCACCACCCCTGTGAGCAGGCGTCTCATGGCTTCTTCGCGGGCAGGATTGCGGATTTGAGATACTCGCGGTACAGCACGCCGCGCTCGCCCAGCGCCGGATCGGTGCTCCAGAACCGATTGGGCTCGAAGTACAGCAGGAAGGTGCCCGCCTCGGGAGGAATCGCCGGATAGCGGAGGTCCCACATCTCATCTTTTCGGAGCGGGAACTGCGCATGGAAATGCTCCAGCGTCATGTGCAGGTACGGGTCCTTCACGGCGATCCAGCCGCCGGTCGTGTCGCGCTCATAGGCCGGGTTCATGCCCGGCCCGTACACCCGAAAATGCACGCGCTCTTCCGGGCCGGCTCTCTGGAGCGCGTCCGTCAGGTACGGGACCAGCGCCTCAATCTCATCCTGGCGGAAGATGCGCTTCGGGGGCAGCTCCTCTGCGTACCATCGCAACGGCAGCCGCTGCTGTTCGCGGAAGGAAAAGGCCTCGAGGATCGCGGAGAGGTCCTGGACGGTGAGCCGCACCGGATGGGTGTACCCCGCAGGCTTCACTTCCCGCTGGATGGTCACGGCCACCCGCCGGTCCTCATGGACGGTCTGGACCGTGTACGGAAGCCGCGCGCAAGCCGGCACGAACACCTGCGCCGCCAAGAGCGCGGCTCCCAGAGCCGCCCACCGTGACTGTGTCCCGGTCATGACCGTCTTTCCGCTATCGGCCGCCCGCCGGCAGGTATCCCAACGCCTGCACGACCCGCCTCGCTTCCGGCGATTGGAGGAACCAGAGAAATTCCTCGCACAACGGACGATCCGGGCAATAGCGCTCCATGGCCATCGAATGCGTCGTCAGCCGGACATGGCGCTCCGATGCGATCGCGACCACCCGGACGCGCTCCTGCTCCCTGACCGCATCCGGGCCGAAGATCACGCCCACGTCCGCCTGACCCAGGAGCAGATGGTCCAGTACCCCACGGGCATCGGACGCCACATCCAGTCGGCCCGACACGTCCTCCGCGATCCCCATGGCGCGAAACAATTCCATGGTCTGCCGGCCCAATTCGCTCAGGTCCGGGTCCGCGATGGCGATGCGAGACGTTGCGCCCTTGCCGAGCACGTCGAAGGATGTCGGCGCGTCGACCAGCGTCACCGGCACCACGAGCGTCAGGGGGACGGTCGCATAGACGCGAGTCGTGCCCGGCAGCACGTAGTACTTGGTCTGCAACCGCGCGATCAACTCATCGCCGCCGGGGGCAATCAGGTGGATCGGCCCGCTCCCGATGAAATACCTACCGGTGTTCTGAAGAGCGGCGATCGTCCGCCGGAGCTCCAGCCCCGAGTCGTAGTACACCTTGACCCTCACGTGCGGATGACTCTTCTCGAACGCCTCTCCCAGCGCCTCAACGGGCGCCTGCATGCTCGGGGAGGCGGCGATGACCAACGCATCGGTTCGTGTCGTGGAGAACGGGGCCGCACAGCCGCCGAGCAGGAAGAGCACCCCCGCCACTGCGGGGACCGCCGCACAGGCCATGCGCATCGAGGATCTCATGAGGGACGCAGGCTCTGGACTTTGCCGGTGTCGCGCGTATCGTAGCCCCCGAGCGCTTCGATCTCGGTCCGGAACGGCCTGGTCACCATCATGTCCAGAAATGCCGCGATACCGGGGTGGCCGCTGACGTACGCCGTCGGCACGACCAAATCGTACCGTTCATCCTGCAGCGGCAGGAAATCCAGGCCCCAGAATTGCGCCGCTGCGCACACCCCCACCCCGACATCGGCCCGGCCTTCGGCGACGACCCGGGCCACCTCCAGATGCGACGTCGCGATCGTGTCGTACCCGCGCACCTGTGATGGCGCGACGCCCAGCGCGGCGAGCCGCTGATCCAGCAACAGCCTGGCCCCCGACCCTGCTTCACGGTTCACCAGCACCACCTGCTTTCGGCCCAGGTCCCCCACCCCGCGCACGGACTTGGGATTGCCGCGCGGGATCATCAGCCCCTGCTGCCAGGCCGCAAAAGTCACCACGGTCAGATCTCCAAGTTCGCGCCCGCGGATCTGCTCGCGCAGATAAGGCAGGTTGAATTCTCCGGACCGGCTGTCCAGGACGTGAAGGCCGGCCATGTGGACCTCCCGGCGTTTCAAGGCCTCCAGCGCCGCGCGGCTTCCCATGGTCCACCCAACGACGTTGGTCTTCTCCAAGCGGCGCCGGACATGATCCCCCGCGAGCAAGATGGCCGGATCGCATCCCGCGACGAGAATGGTGCGATCGAGGGCGCGACGCTCGCGGAGCAACCGGACCCGGACCGTGCGAGGTCCACGCCCGGGACGGCCCGCGTTCCGAGCCGGAGTGATCAAGCCATCCGCCGCGACGGCGAAATGCAGGGTCTCGCCGAGCTGCGCCAGCGGCCGGACCACGACGCGCGCTCCCACCCTGGCGACGGTGACCCGCACCGGCCCCGACCGGTCCACCCCCGGGCCGACCAATTCTCCTTCGAGCTCCTCTCCAGTGGGAATCAGCGCGAAGAGATCCTCCACCCGGCAATCGAGCGCGGCGGCCAGGCGGAGAGCGACGCCGGTGGCGGGAAGATAGTGGCCAGACTCGATGGCATAGACCGCCTGGCGAGTGATGCCGGCCAGGGCCGCCAAGGCTCCCTGGGACAGTTTCCGGGCGGTCCGGACGCTCTTCAAGTGGTTTTCGAGGCGGGCGGCAGGATCCGCGCTTGACGGGGGGCCCATGACGACCAAGACTATTTCAATACATGACTAATTGTCAAGTATACATGACATCCGCCGGGGGGTGCCGATGCGAGGTGCAACAGCCTTGCGGGGAGGACTACAGGGCGGGCGGCGAGGGCGGGGGCGAGGCTTCGGCGCTGCCGGAAGCCGGGACCTTCTGCAGATTGATGACGATTTCGTCCTTCTCCTGCCCCCAGAACCGCCTCCACACCCCCGATCGTTGCTCGATGACCGCCTCGGGGACGGAAAAATGGAGGTCGAAGCCTTTCGGCGCAGTCGGCATCATGGGATAGCGCCGGTCGTACACCATGCCGTAGGCCGGGATTCCGTAGACCACCCGATAGTTGCCGAGGATGAAGTGCAGATGGCTCCCCTTCACGTACAGTCCGCCGGTCGTGATCTCGCGCTTGATCGAGCTCTGGGGATGGCTGAGATAGAAGGCGACCCGTTCGTCCCCGTTCGCTCGCGCGAGCGCCTCGGAGAGGCGCGGAGCGAGCAGCGTAATGTCTTCGGCCGTGAAGACCGCCTCCAGCGGCGCAACGCCTGAAATCTTCTCCTGGATCCAGACCCGGTGCTCCCGGATGGCCAGGCCGCGCATGAGATTCGACAGTTGCTCCGGGGGAAGGGTCACCGGATGGCTGTGCCGCGTCTCCGGACGGTGCGGCAGCACGCTTTCATCGAGCTCGAGCCGGACAAAATTGGTGGAATCCTCATAGACGATGCGGGAGGGGATGTGGGGCAGGGCGCAGGAGGAGAGTGAAAACAGAAGCAACAACGTGATCAGTGATTTGTGATGAGTGATTGCTCGGATCAGATGATGACGCCGGCGCCTCGAGAGGGTTCGTCCTGCAATCACGAATCACTCAATCACTGATCACTTGCTCGGGCCGAGGCCGTCGCTGATGTTGACCCAATGGCCCCCTCCGTCATCGGTCCGAAACGCGCCCGAGCTGGTTCCGGCATACATCGCGCCGTCGTTCGATGCGACGAAGACCTGGATGGACAGCTCGCTGAGCCCGTTGTTGACCGGCGTCCACTGTTGCCCCTCGTTCATGGTCTTGAAGATGCCACGGCCGGTGGCGACGAAGAGGCCCCGGCCGCCGGTCACAATCCCGCGGATGGAGTCATTGGGCAACGCCCGGCTGATCGGACGCCAAGTCCGGCCGCCGTCGGCGCTGCGGAACACCCCGCCGTCGAACGTGCCGGCATAGACCACCTGGGCGCTTCCCACCGCAAGCACCCGGATGAAATTCTCGATGAGGCCTTCGTGGTCCACGAGGCCGTGCGACAAGCGGGTCCACACCTGGTCCGAGCCGTGCCGCCGGAACACGCCCTTTCCGGAGGTGCCGGCAAAGAGGGTCCGGTCACCCGCCATGACCAGCGCGTGCACCAGCGTTTCGTCCAGACCCTTGGTGAGGACCGTCCACCGGTCGGCTCCTTCCAGCAGGAGGTAGACCCCGTTGCCCGTGCCGGCGTAGACCACCGGGCCGTCGATCAAGAGGACCTTGATCTCCAACCGCTTCAACCCCTCATTCAAGGGCTGCCAGGTCTTCCCGGCATCCCTGGTCCTGAAGACGCCCCCTTGAAACGTGCCGGCATACACCGTGCCGTCCGACGCGACGGCCAAGCACAGGATGAACCGGTCCGTCAGGCCGGCATTGACCGCGGTCCACGTGGCGCCGCGGTCCTCGCTGCGGAAGATCCCGCTGCCGAACGAGCCGGCATACACCGACTGCCCGGCCACGGCGATGGCCTGAATGCTGGGATATTGCCCGAAGGGAGGGGTGACATCGTGTCGCTGCTCGGCACGCGACTGCGCCGCGGGCAGCGCTGCCTCGCGCCCCGTATCTGCCGCCGCGACCAGCGACATGGACACCACCGTCGCGGCCATGCACCCCGACAGAACTGCTCGCGCGTTCATCCCTGAATCACCGCTCTCAGCGCACTCGCTGGCCCGCTGTTTCCACGGGCAGCTCATCCGGCTTTCCGAAATCGTCACGTCCCGCCTGGGCCACGCGCTGACCGAAGACCCGCGCGCCCACAATCCCGACCTCGTAGAGAACCATTAACGGGACGGCCATCAAGAGCATCGTGAAGAGGGTGGCGTCGGGGGTGATGATGGCGGACGCAATGACGGCCACCAGCATGGCGTGCTTGCGATACCGCGCCAATGTCCCCGGAGAGACGACGCCGATGCGAGACAACAGGGTCAGGACCAGCGGAAGCTCGAACGCGAAGCCGAAGGTCAGCAGGAACTGCACGTTGAAGTCTACGTACGTGCCCACCGCCAGCTGAGGCGTCAGCGCCCGATCCATCCCGAACTCAACGAAGAAACGGACGACCAAGGGCAGGATCACCAGGTTGCAGAACGTCAGGCCCAGCGCAAACAGCGCGGCGCCCAGACAGAACAGGGGGATCGCCCAGCGCTGCTCCCTGGGAAGCAGCGCCGGCTCGATGAATTTCCAGAACTGATACAGGATGACCGGAAGGCTCAGCACGATTCCGGCCAGGAGGGAGACTTTGACCGAGGCAAACAGCGCCTCCGTCGGCGCATAGAACAGCAGGTCGTCGGGGAAGGGCCGTTTGAGCCACTCGATCAGCGCCGAGGCGAACGCGAACGTGAACACGAACGCCACGGTGATGGTGGCGACAATCACCAAGAGGCGGCGCTTGATCGTGGCCAGGTGGGCGGCCAGCGGGTGTGCCAGTGCCATGCGTCCTCAGGTCCCGAAGCGCTCTGTCGCCGCGGCCTGGCCCTGGCTGGCGTCGTGCTCGCGGTACTGCCGCATCAACTCGGCCATCCGGTCCTTCTTGGCGAGCTTTTCTTTCTGCATCTGTTTTTTGGCCAGCTCTTCCTGGGGCGTCAGGACGTGTCGTTTCTGAAGCTCGGCTAGTTCGGCATCCAGCCGATGATGGGACTCCTCCAGCGCACGAAATTCCGGATTGGACTCCCGCAGCTTCTCGACGATCCTGTTCTCCGTCAGCATAGATCCACCCTCCTGCTGCGTGGCGCAGCTCGATACGGTGAAGGTTTGGTGTGTCTCCTCCACGGCCGATACACGTGGATGCTCCATCAACAGCGCGTCTTCTGTGGGATTGCTGTAATAGCGCGTCCGGGTCCCGATGATCCGAAACCCGAGCCGCTGGTACAGGCCCACGGCCGCGGTGTTCGAGGCCCGCACCTCCAGGAAAGCGTGGACCGCTCCGCGACAGGCCCCGTGGCGCAGGGCCTCCTGAACCAGCGCCGTCCCGATCCGCTGGCGCCGCGCGAATTGGTCAACGGCCACATTCATGAGCCGCAGCTCCTCGAACACGACCCAGAAACAAATATACCCGATGGCCTCCTGCTCCGCACCGGTCTGTCCCCGTTTGGCCGTCAACAGGGCGCCGAACGGATTCCCGGCCAGTTCAGCTTCGAACATCTTTCGCGTCCAGGGGGAGGAGAAGGACGCTCCTTCGATGGCCAGCAGCCTGTCGAGATCATCGCGGGTGGCCGGCTGAATGACAAGCCGGGTCCTGTCGGCCCGCATATCCGTCATAGCCCCCTCCGTCCCGCCACGACAGGGGCGTGGTCGGTCGAGACCTTCGACGCCTTGAGCTCGGCCTCGGCCTGCTGAATGTAACGAGGCGAGAGGGAAGGTCCGGCCTGCTCCCCTCTTGCCAGCATGGAGAGACCGGCCAGACCCACACTGACCGCCGAGGGCGCCATCGCTCCTGCTGGCGCGGAGCGGATCGACGCGCCGGGGGCCAACGACGCGACGATCTCCCGGCCATAGCTGTCCCATCCATCGCCGAGAGCGAGGGTCGGTCCATGGAGGGATTCCGCCAGCACGCGGGGGCTTCCCACCTGATCCTCCGTGAGGCGCTCCAGCACCCCCTCCTGCCACCGGAAGAGCCCCCAGTAGAGCTCGCCCGTTCTGGCCTTCAGCATGGGACAGATCACATCATGCGCCCCGCGGACATTCCAGGCCATCCCCTCCAGAGTGGGCACCGCGGCCAGCGGCGTCCCCGTCACGGAGCGAAACGCCAGCATCGTCGCCAATCCGACGCGCAAGCCCGTGAACGAGCCCGGCCCGATGGACACCGCCAGTCCCTCGAGGTCCCGCAGGCCCAGGTGCTGTCCTGCCAGCAGTCGGTCGATGGTCGGCAAGAGCTTCCGGGCGTGAGACCCTTGGGCCTCCTCGTCGGACCGTGCCAGCACCGTATCCCCTGCCAGCAGCGCGACGCTTTGCCGCGAACTCGCGGTATCAACGGCCAACAGCAGCATGACGATCGCGTTCCGGGCCAGGATACCCTGACACCCTGCCGGCATCAATTCCCAGATCGGTCGGCTCAAGCCGAGGATTCGGCACGATTTCGTGGAATGTCAACCGCAACGTTCCCCGGCCCTGTCCGTCCTGAATCGTGATCACGAAGGGCTTCACCATCTTTCCCGGTTCTCGACCGGCGGAAGCCGGAGGCCCGTTCGAGGTGACCTCGGTCGCCGCCTGCCCGGTCGGCATCTCTTCCACGGGACGAAAGTCCTCAAATTGCATGGTCGCCTCGAGCTGTCCGGTCGGCAAGAATCTGTCCTCGCGGATCACTTGCAGAGACCGCCGGTCGAACCACAACCGGCGGCTGGCCCCGCCTTCGCCGGGCCCCAGCACATCCAGCCGGTACCACTCCCCGTCTTCCTGGAGGAGCAGGCTGTCGTCCTTGGAGAATGCTTCGGTGCCGACCAGCCCGCTCATGGCCCAGAGACTCAAGCGAAGCGGCGCGCCCATGCGCTCGGCCCGGCCCAGGTCCTCCAGGCGGCCGTTGTAGACCTTCCCGCGCAGCCGGAGGCTGTAGGAATCAGCACCCCGCACAAGGTCGAATAAGGGGCCCCCCATCCGGTCAAAGCCCTGGAGCCGGTACGTGTTGGGGCGGCGAAAGAGGACGCTGCCCTCCACCCGCTGGGCGATCGGCAGGCCCAAGCCGCTGATCTGGGCCTGAAACAGGCCTTTCATGCTCTGGATCTCGGCTTCCCGCTGGCGGAGCAGGCCGGCCAGCTGCTCGGCGGTCGCCTCCTGCACCGGCTCCGCGCGGAACTGTGCACAGCCCACGAGCGTCGCCGCCAAGGCAAAATGTAAAATGAAAAATGCAAAATTAACCATGCACCAGCCGGATACAACCGCCTCGGCAATTTTACATTTTGCATTTTTACTTTTTAATTTAGGCGAGCACCGCATCGAGCGCCTCCCGGACTTCCCGGACCGCGACCAGCTCGATGTCGCCGGCCGGATGGCCCAGCTTCTGGACATTCCCCGCCGGCATGAGGCAGCGGCGAAACCCCAGCTTCACCGCCTCGCGCAACCGCAGCTCCGCCTGGCTGATCGCCCTGATCTCGCCCCCGAGCCCGACTTCGCCCAAGATGATGGTGCCGTGATCGACGGGACGATCCCGGAGGCTCGACGTCACGGCCGTGATGATGCCGAGGTCGATCGCGGGCTCATCGATGCGCATCCCGCCCACCACGTTCACGTACACATCCTGGCCGGCCACGTGCAGCCCCAGGCGCTTCTCCATCACGGCCAGCAGCAAGGAGAGGCGATTGATCTCGATGCCGTTCGCCATGCGTTTGGGCATCGGATAGCCCGTCGTCGTCACCAGGGCCTGGAGCTCGACGAGAATGGGCCGGGAGCCCTCCAGGCTCGACACGACGACCGAGCCCGCCGTTTTCTGCAGCCGCTCGGCCAGGAACAGCTCGGAGGGATTGGCGACCTCGGCGAGGCCCCCGTCCTTCATCTCGAAGACGCCGATCTCGTTGGCCGATCCGAAGCGGTTCTTGACCGCTCGCAGGATGCGATAGGAATGCCCCTTGTCGCCCTCGAAATAGAGCACGGTGTCCACGATGTGCTCGAGCAGCTTCGGCCCCGCGATCGCGCCCTCCTTCGTCACATGGCCGATGATGAACACCGGCACGCCGCTCCGCTTGGCGAACCACATGAGCTGCCCGGCGACTTCCTGGACCTGGCTGAGGCTGCCCGGGGCCGACGTGATCTGCTCGGTGTAGACCGTCTGGATGGAATCGATGACCAGGGCGGCCGGCTGCAGCTCCTGCACGGCCTTGAAGATCTGCTCGAGGGAGGTCTCGCCCAGGATGTAGAGCCGGGGGTCCTCGACGCCCAGCCGTTGCCCGCGCATCTTCATCTGCCGGGGGGATTCCTCGCCCGAGACGTACAGCACCCGCTCGGCCGCGGAGGCTAGGCCCGAGAGCGCCTGCAGAAGCAGCGTCGTCTTCCCGATTCCCGGGTCGCCGCCGACCAGCATCACGGAACCCAGCACGACCCCGCCGCCGAGCACACGGTCCAATTCGCCGATGCCGGTGCTGATCCGGTTCTCGCCGACGGTCTCGATGGCCGCGATCGGGGTGGGCGTGGCGTGGAGGGCCGCCTTGAGGTCTCTTGGGCGGCGTTCGTGGATGGGATCGGCCGCCCGCTCCTCCGTCATGCTGTTCCAGCGCCCGCAGTCCGGGCACCGCCCCAGCCACCCTGAAGACTGATAGCCGCAGGCCTGACAGAGGAACGTCGTCTTGGCCGGCATCCGCCCGAGCCTCGTTATTCCCTCATCTACCGATGAGCCATCTTAAAGGAACGCGCCGCCAAAGAAAAGGCGTCTTCTCTATCTCCGCAACAACCTGGACATTTTAGAACCCTAGAGCTTTTTCCTCACTTCTTTCCAGCTTTTCACCGGAAGTGCCTTCCGGGGCAGCTCCACATCCTTGTCGCTGTCGGCGAGGATGACGACCCCCATCCGCCTGGCCAGCAGCACCTCGGCAAATTCTTTCGTGCGCCCGATCCCGGCCTTCACGTTATCCCAGCCCTCGGCCCGCAGCGCATCGATGGTTGCCCCCAGATCATCCCGGCCGGGCTTCAGCATGACCGTGAGCCCGCCGGGAAAATGATGGTCCTCGAGCCAGCTCCGGATCTCACGAAGCTGCTGAAGATTGTCGGGCCCGGTCCGCGCCAGATAGATGACGTTGTAGAAGAACTCGGCCAGCTTTTTGAGCTCTGCCGCGGCATCCGCCTCGGCCTGACGATCGAGAAGCCCGAAGTCCAGCGGCAGTCCGGGAAGCGGCACAAGAGGCCTCCGGGCCTGGGTGATGGCCCCCAGATCGACCAGGAGCACGGGACGGCGACGCTCCCAGCACCAGAGCGTGCCCCGTCCGTCGGGCCCGCTGACCCTGGGATTGGGAGCCAGTACGGCGGTGATCTCGTGCCGACCGCGCATGCGCGGCGTGTGCTCGATCAGCGCCCGCCCATCCCCTCCGCTGAGCGCCGTTCCAATCGTCCGGCCATCCACCAGAAATTCAACACGCTCGCCCCCGACGCCCGTCGTCGTCAGCAAGCCCTTGCGCAGCACGCTCGCTTCGAGCGACACCGGCCGGCCTGGCATGGTCAACGAGTCCCTGACGAGGATCTCGACGGGGACCTTTTCCGCCGCGACAGCCGCAGGACGATCAAGCCAGCCACCGAGGGTGATGACGAGCGCCAGACCTCCGAGCCGCAGAAACAGTCCTGGCGATGCGTGACGAAGAAGCATGGGCAGCTTTCGCTGGAACGATTCCGTGGAGCTTAGAAGAGGCCGTATCCGCGCTTCACGATCGCATAGGCGTCGAACGCGCTGACGATGACCAGGATGGCATAGAACAACTCTGCCGGGAGCCAGAACAGGCGCGACACCAGAAACAGCGTCACGCCGATGGTCAGCAGGAGGTAGCCGCGCTGCTCTCCGATGTAGACATGGCCGAGGCCAGGAAGAACGGACAGCGAGGCGGCCCGCAGCCCATGCCAGGTCTTTTCGCGGTCATCCATTGCTCGGAAGTCATCAGTTTTCAGTGATCAGTATTCAGTTTCGAAAACTGAGAACTGACGACTGACAACTCTCACTGTCTCAACGCCGCCAGCACTTCGTCCACATGCCCGGTGACCTTGACCTTCCGGAAGATCGCCTGGACCCGGCCGTGAGGATCGATGACGAACGTGCTGCGCTCGATACCCCAGAACGTCCTGCCGTACATGCTCTTCTGCTTGAAGACGCCGTATGCCTTGGACACCTTGGCATCCCCGTCGGAGAGCAGCGAGAAGGGCAACTGATGCTTGGCGATGAATTTCCGGTGCGACTCCGCCGGGTCCAGGCTCACCCCGAGCACGACCGCGCCCTGCTTCCGCAGCCGCGCCAGCGAATCGCGGAAACTGCAGGCTTCGGTCGTGCAGCCGGGCGTATCGTCCTTCGGGTAGAAATACAGCACCACCTGACTGCCTGCGAGGCTGTTCAGGCTGATCGTCTCGCCCGCTTCATTCGGCAACGCAAAGGCCGGGGCGTTGTCGCCGATCTTGAGCTCAGCGCTCGAAACAGGGCTGGCATTGTCAGTGCCTCGTGATTTGGCTTTTGCTTTTGGCATGTCAATCACCGATCACGAATCACCAGTCACTCTCCAGTAGGGCTCAGCGCTGCCCGACGCCGCCAAAGCTCGGCTTCGACGTCGAGAACTCCTTCTGCTGGACCTTTTTCTTCATCGTCGGTTCCGGGTCGCCGTAGGGACGCAGCGCCGGAGAATCCCAGATGACCTTGTTGCCCGGAGCCAGATTGGCCGCCTCGATGAAATGGTCCCGGGCTTCGCCGTCCGAGCCGAGCGCCATCAAGACCAGCCCGAGGTTGTAATGGGCCTCGCCGGACGTCGGCGCCGCGGCGACGGCGGATTCGAAATAGCCTTTCGCCACGTCGTACTGTTGGTGCTGGTACGCCCGGATGCCCTGGTCGGTTGACTGCTTGACGGCAACCGGGACATTCGTCACCGGGAGCGGATCACGCAGCTTCTGCTTGGGGGCGCTGGAGCAGGCCGGCAGCCCCAACACGGCGATCGAGATGAGTATGGCGCCGATGAATTTCATGGTCCTCCCTTTCGTTTACGAAGCTCCTCTTCATACGTCTTGCGGTACAAGATCTCCCATTCCTGACTGCCCTCCGGGATCGGCCGGGAGTAGGTGCCCAGACGGGCCCTGACCACCTGATCCAGATCGGCTTCGAGCGCCAGTTGCACGGCCAGCACCCGCTTGATCTCTCTCAAGGCATGGGGCTCGTCCCCCGCGAATCTGACCCCGGTGTTGTGTTTGAGGCAATTCAGGATCACGTGCGACAGATGGCTGACCTTGTCGTCGCTCAACAACATACTCGTGACGCGTGACGCGTGACGTTCACAGGATGAGCCCGCGCTCCCGGACCAGTTTGCTCTTGATCATCGTGAACATCTTCTGGTAGTCCACGCCCCCGCGTTCGATCTCCGCCTGATACCCTTTCATTAACTCGCGCACTTCCGCGTTCAGACGGTCCTCCACCGCCAACTCATCGCTGATCGCCTGCTCCAAGGCCTGGATCAGACTCTGCTGCGGGCCCGCCACTTCGATGTATCCGCGGTCTTGCAGCGTGACCGCCACCGCCTGTGCGATCTGCCCGATGCGGCCTTTTGACAGTCTCACGGACCCTCGCACCGCTCGATCTTGAGCCGGGATGCGCCCATCGCCTCCCGCAGCTTCGTGGCGTCGCCGAGGATCCGGCCCACGACATTGACCCGGTCGGCGGGCACCGGCTCCGGCCCGATGCTCATCGGCGTCCGCCCGAAAAAAATGGCCAGGACCTCCCCGGCGCCCCAGACGGCCAGATCCCCCACGGTCACTTTCATCGTAGCCGTTTCGCGAAAGTCCTTGAGCCCGGGAAGCTTGAAATAGAACTCTTCGCCCCAGGTGTGGAACGCGGTCTCCACGGGAAGGGCGGCGTAGACCCCTTGCGCGGTCTTGCTGGGTTTCAGTTCCGCCTCGAGGCTGACCGGTCCAACCGTGATGCGGATGCGCTTCGCCCCGTTCTCCGACATCCTGCGCGCTCAATCCTCCTAAGTCCAGGCAAAATTTAGCTTGTTTCCCCCGCAAAATCAAGGCTACAATCCGCGCCAATTCGGGCACGGCACGCGATGATCCAACGTACATTCGTGCTCCTCAAGGGCATCGGCGAAAGCACCGAGCGGCGGCTCTGGGACCACGGCATCGGCGACTGGTCGGCGTTCCGCAGCCGCACCGCTCTACCCGGGATCGCGCCCGGACGCAAGATACTGTATGACGAGGACCTCGCGTCCGCGAGCGACCATCTCAGGCGGGGCAACGCCCGGTACTTCTCCGGCCGTCTGAAGCCACGCGACCACTGGCGGCTCTTCGAAGCCTTCGGAGAGCGGGCCGTGTTTCTGGACATCGAGACCACGGGGGGGCCCCCGGCTTCCGGCGAAGCGACCGTGGTGGGACTCTACGCCCGGGGCGTCATGACCAGTCTGGTCCGTCACAGCTCCCTGACCGAAGAACGCCTGCGCGAGGAGCTGTCGCGCGCTGATCTGCTGGTGACCTTCTGCGGCAGCATCTTCGACATTCCCTATCTGCGCGCGAAATTCCCGCGGGTGCCGCTGGATCATCCCCACATCGATCTGTGCTTTGCGGCCAAACGCGTGGGCCTGCGCGGCGGCCTGAAGCACATCGAATCCCTGCTCGACCTCGAGCGGCCGGAAGAGGTCCGGGGACTCGATGGGTGGGACGCCGTCCGGCTCTGGCAGGCGTCACGCCGCGGCAGTCGGGACGCGCTCGAGCTGCTGCTGCGCTACAATGAGGCCGACACACGCAACCTCCTGCCCCTGGCCCGAATCGTCTACAGCCGGCTTGCCCGGCGTTACGGCCCCGCCGGCGCCGACGACGGACCCATGTCCCCCGCATGACACCGCCAGCAGCATGGCGCGGCGCCGGGGCGACCGATCGGGGCCACCTCCGGACCTCCAACCAGGACGCCTTCGCCATCCTGAACGACCGCCGCCTCTGGGTCGTCGCCGACGGGATGGGAGGAGGCCCCGGCGGCGACATCGCAAGCCGCATCGCGGTGGACAGCTTCGTGGCGGGCACGACGGCTGATCTGGGCACGACCACCGGCCACACGATCGCCGGGACCCTCACCCGTGCCATGCAGGCGGTGAACGAGACCATTCGCGCCGAGGCCGCGAGACGACGGGAGCTGACCGGCATGGGGACGACCCTGGTGGCGGTCCATATCTCTTCCACCTCGTCGCCGTCCGCGCCGCTGGCGACGGTCGCGCACGTCGGGGACAGCCGGGCTTATCTGATCCGTGGAGACCGGATCACGGCTCTCACGCGGGACCATTCCTGGGTGGAAGAGCAGGTCCGTCGGGGCATCATTCCCCCGGCGCACGCGGCCGGGCACCCCATGCGTCACGTCCTCAGCCGGGCGCTGGGGTCGCAGGCCACCGTCGAGCCGGACGTCTCCTCGCAGGCGCTTCAGGCCGGAGACCGGTTGTTGCTCTGCACGGACGGATTGACCAAGATGCTGGCGGATGATGAAATACTGGAGGTCTTCCTCCAGAACCCGAAGGCGGATCCCGTCCTCTGCCAGGCCCTGGTGGACGCCGCCAACCGGCGGGGCGGCGAGGACAACGTGACGGTGGTGGTGATCGGAGAAGAACGATGACACTCAGACGGAGTCGTGTCGCCGGCTTCTGTGCACTCGCGCTCCTGGTCCACGCCTCCCCCGCGCCGGCCGACTCCCACGGGCCGGAACAGGTGATCCGGGCCCTCGTGCAGGCCAATGCCGAGAAGAATCTCCCCGCGATGGCCGCCATGATGTCCCAGGACCGCGACGCGGTCGGGTACAGCATCGGCGGGCGGAAATACGTGGGCTGGGCCGAGTTCGCCCGTGACATGCAGCTGGAGTTCGAGGCGGCCTCCCGCTTGGAGATTCCGATCACGGAGCTGAAGGTGTGGGCGCAGGGAGACGTCGCCTGGTTCACGATGGAGCTGGACTACATCCGGCACGTCCGGAACGGCCACGGCGAGACGCACACCAGTCTGCCGCTCCGCGAGACAGGGGTGCTGGCCCGGCGGGATGGCAGATGGATTCTGGTCAGCTGGCACGAGTCCCTGCGCGAGGAGGGTCTCCAACTCGCCGCCGAGCTGTCCCCTGAGCCGCGGATCAGGACTGCTCAGGCCTCGGCGACGGCCGCAATCGACCCGAGCGGACAATGGGAGATCAGTGAAGAGGACAAGACCTACGTGGCGACGCTCGACCGTCAGGGGAACGGGACCTACACCCATCAGGGCGGCCGCATTCAGACGACCAGCTTGGCCGATGGGCAATGGCACGGGACCTGGCAGCAGCCCGGGAACGACCGTGAGGGCGGCTTCGAGCTCCGGCTTTCGGAGGACGGGATGGAGGCAAGAGGAGTCTGGTGGTACACGCGTGTGGGCGAGCGCGCGAACATCCCCCCGCGGCGGCATGGCGGCACCTACCACTGGAAGCGGCTGCCAGCCGCCGCCTCCCCGCCCGGACCATGACGACACTTCCCTATCGGGCCCTGGCGCCCGGCACCGACTATTGGATTCTGGACGATGTGCTCGACAATCCCCTCGAGGTCGCCCAGCGGTGCATCTCCAAGAGCACCTGGACGATCGGGGCACCGTGGCGGCCTGAGCCGTGGCCCGGCATGCGGGCGCCCCATGCCCTCACCCCGGACGAGCTCGCGCGGCTGGAGGAGCGAGTGCAGGGGCTGATCGGCGCTCCGCGCCTCCGCGCCCAGAGCGATACCGAGACGGCGATCTCGGGACACAACCACATCCAGATCGTCGGGGGCGGCGAAGGCGTCGCCCGCCCGCATGTGGACTCCGCCCGGATCTGCAACTATGCCGGAGTGCTCTATCTTCATCCCGCCGCGCCGACCCTGCACTGCGGCACCTCGTTCTACCGGCTGAAACTGCCGGACGGCAGCCTGGGCGGCAACATCTGCCCTCCGGAGTATGAGTCCATCAGCCAGATTCCCGGCATGGAGCAGATGGACCCGACGATGTGGGAAGAGGAATTGGAGGTACCGTACGTCTTCAACCGGCTGCTGGTGTACCGGTCGGATATCGTTCACTCCGCCACGGCCTACTTCGGCTGGGGCCACGAGCTGGCTTCCAAGCGCATGGCCGTGGTGTTCTTCTGGAACGCG
>CAYJUM010000024.1:0-30017 GCA_964373355.1 uncultured Nitrospirales bacterium
TCTCGCTGGTCTACGCGCCGGCCCGGATCTGCATGCCGCCGATGGAAACGGACCTGTCCTACAAGGTCTACAGCTCCGCCGAGGTCCTGGATGCCGTGCGCGATACCCAAGTCAATGTCTATCGGGACGTGTTCGAGCACATCCTGAAGCCCGCCATCGAAGCGGAGCGTCCCGACGTCATCGGCATTTCGATCGTGCTGCAGCAGCAGTTGTTTTCCTCGATGACGTTCTGCGCGATGATCAAGGAGCAGTTCCCGTCCATCCACGTCACGATCGGCGGCAACACCGTCACGCGGCTGCGCGACGTGTTCCCGGACTCCCCGAAGCTCTTCGCGCTGTTCGACAGCGCGGTCGTGTACGAAGGCGAGACGGCCTTTGTGCGCCTGGTGGAGGCGCTCGGCAGCGGAGGCGACCTCAGCGCCATCCCGAACCTGATCTATCGGGACGCCTCCGGCATCCATGCGTCCGCGCTGACCAGCGCGGAGGACATGGCGGCGCTGCCCCCGCCGGATTTCGACGGCCTGCCCCTGGAGAAATATTTCGTGCCAGACCGCGTCCTCCCGTACCTCGCGACCCGGGGCTGCTATTGGGGCCGGTGCGAGTTCTGCGATCACGGCGAAGGCTACACGGCGGGGTACCGCACGAAAAAGCTCGAGCAGATCATCGAGGAAATCCGTCAGATCCGGGACCGCTACCGGACGCGCCACTTCCACTTCACCGATGAGTCGTACCCGCCGGCGCTCTTCCGCAAGCTGACGCGCCGCTTGGTGGAGACCGGCATGAACATCGTCTGGACCACCCACATGCGGTTCGAGAAAAGCCTGCTGGATGAGGCGGTCTGGAAGGACGCGTCGGCCTCCGGCTGCCGCTACCTGCACATGGGGTTCGAATCGGGGAACGAGCGCGTCTTGAAGCTGATGGACAAGGCCACCACCGGTGACGTGATCCGCCGCAGCCTGGAACTGTCGGCTGGCGCCGGCATCTGGAATCACGTGATGGGATTCTTCGGATTCCCGGGCGAGACCCGCGAGGATGCGCGGTCCTCCATTCAGTTTTTGGAGGATAACAAGGAACTGGTGCACTCGATCGGGTTCGGGACGTTCGACCTCAGCAAGCACACGCCGGTCGCGAAGAATCCCGAGAAATTCGGCGTCACGCCGTACAAGAACCCGGAGTGGGACCTGGCGCTGGACTACTACTACACGGTCAAGGAAGGGCTCGGCGTCGAGGAAGCCGAGCAGGTGTTCGAGGAATTCGAGCGCAACCATTATCCCGGCTGGGATCTGAAGATCTTCATCCGGGAATACATCTTTCTCTACGTAGCCCGATTCGGGACGAATCGCCTGCCGGCCCTGCAATTCCGCCCGCCGGTGGGCGCCGGTGTCTGATCCTCCGAGACTCCGAAACCATGCCTGACCTGATCCACATCGAGGGGACTCCCTCCAGGACCGAGGGCCCGAAGCTCAAGGCGATGCTGCTGTTCCCGCCGGAGTGGGTGCCCACCGCGCCGTATCTCGCGCTCCCGAGCCTCACCGCGGTGCTGCGGCAGCACGGCCACGAGGTCGTGCAGCGCGACGTCAATATCGAGATGTACGACCGGTTCTTCTCGGACACGTTCCTGTTCTGGATCAAGGCGCGGCTCACCGCGCAATTCCGTGAGTTGGACGCTCGGGCGGAGGTGGATGCCCGCGAGGCGGACCACAAGACCTGCCTCGAGGCCGCGCTGGGCGTCGACGTCGTCGATCTCGCGGACCGGGCCGAGGCCGCCAAGCGGATCGTCCGAGGCGAGGACTTCTACGAGGCGGACCGGCTGGAGTGGGCGCTGAATGTCTTTCGCGAAACGATGCAGTACATCTCGGCCGCCTACTATCCCGCATCGCTCGTGTTCTATCCCATGGAGAGCAACCTCGGGTACCGGCCCGGGGTCTCCCGCGAGGTGTTGGCCTGCCTGGATGACGAGCAGGTCAATGTGTACCGCGAGGTCTGCCGCCAGCTCGTGCTGCCGGCGGTCAGCCGGGAGCGGCCGGACGTCGTCGGGGTGTCCATCGGGACGCAGATGCAGCTCTTGGCCGGGCTGACGTTCTGCAAGATGATCAAGGAGACCTTCCCGGACATCCATGTGACGGTCGGCGGGAATGTCATCACGAGGCTGCAGGAGGAGCTGCCGAAGCACGAAGGGTTCTTTACGGGGGTCTTCGACACGGCCGTTCTGTACGAGGGGGAGCATGCGCTCCTGTGGCTGCTGGAGGCGCTGGGGGGGCAGCGGTCGCTCGCGAGCGTGCCGAACTTGATCTACCGGGACGCGGGCGGTATCCACGTCAATGCGGAGATCTATACCGAGAAGACCGCGGCGCTGCCGATCCCTGACTTCGACGGCCTGCCGCTCGACAGCTATTTCGTGCCGGCGCGGATCCTGCCGTATCTGGCCACCCGCGGCTGCTACTGGGGCCGGTGCACCTTCT
Organism: uncultured Nitrospirales bacterium; assembly: GCA_964373355.1. Lineage (GTDB taxonomy): Bacteria > Nitrospirota > Nitrospiria > Nitrospirales > Nitrospiraceae > CAYJUM01. The sequence continues at coordinate 2,463 of CAYJUM010000024.1, forward strand.
GCGACCACGGCCAGGGGTACTTCGACCAGTACCGGGGGCTGCCCGCGCACGAGGTCGTCCAGCAGATCAAGGCTCTCAAGCAGAAATATCACGCCGAGCATTTCCTCTTCGCCGACGAGTCTTATCCCCCGGCCTTGTTCAAGAAGGTGACGAAGCTGCTCGTCGAGGAGCAGGTCGGGATCAAATGGACGACGCTGATCCGGTTCGAAGAGGGGCTGCAGGATCCGGAGGTCTGGCGGCTGGCGGCGGAGTCAGGCTGCTGCACGCTCTACTATGGGATGGAATCGGCCAACGAGCGGGTGCTCGGCCTCATGGACAAGCACGTCAAGAAATCGGTGATCGAGCGCAATCTGCGCGAGGCTGCCAAAGCCGGCATCTGGAACCACGTCATGGCGTTCTACGGCTTCCCCGGCGAGACCCGGGAGGAGGCCGAGGAGACCCGGCAGTTCATTCTCGACAACCAGCCGCAGATCCACTCGGTGGAACTGTTCTATTTCGTGGCCTACCGGCACACGCCCATGGTGAGGAACCCCGAGAAATTCGGGATCACGATCCACCGGCAGGACGAGTACGACATGCCGCTCGACTACTATTACACGTTGAACGAGCCGGTCGGCTTGACGTGCCTTGAGGCGATGCAGCTCTGCGAAGAGTTCTACCGGAAGGATTTTGAGCCGTGGGCCGTCCGGGTGAACGCCCGCGAGCATGTGTTCCTCTACATCTCGAAATTCGGCACCAACCGGCTGCCGCAGATCTATGCGAAGCAGGACCGGTCCGGCGACGCCGTGTCCGGGCTCGTCACGTGGCCGGTCGCGAGAGGGGACGCGGAGGCGGAGAAGGGCGAGCCCTCCATGGCCCGCGTGGTGAGCCATGGGGTCACGGAAGACGTGCCGCGTTAAGCGTGAAGCGGATCTCGTATGACCACTCTGAATCACGCTTCACGAACGACGCTTCACGAGATACGATGCTCTCGCGATTGATGGAACATGATGGGTGATGAGTGATCAGTGACCGGATTCCGAGATGACACGTCACAGATCACCCATCACCCATCACCCTGCTTCCCGAGCCAGGCGAGTAGCAGCTCGTAGGCCGCGTTGATCTCCCTGGTCATGGCTTCGCCCTTCTTGTACATCTGCATGTACTTCCGGGGATTATTGGTGAGGTTCGCGTAGCGGGGGGGATGCCACGTGGCCAGCAGGTCGCGGCGCCGGTCCTCCAGTTGCTCTCGCGTGACCGGCTCGGAGAGGCCGAAGAGGCTCAAGGCCCGCGTGATGTCTTCTGACGGCATGGGTGGTCCGGCCACGTGACGAACCCGCTTCCTATTATCCAGGCTCCCGCCCCCCGACTCAAGGCGCCCCCGCTGTTCGCCGGCAAGACCTACCGTGACATCCTCATCCAGGAGATGGATGCGGGCAAGATCCCGATCAGCCTGGGCAAGAGCTGCCCGGTCCAGTGCGAGTTCTGCTACGAGCTGGATCATTCCTACCGTGAGACATTGGAGCCGCCCAAGACCACCCAGGAGGACTGGGAATTCATCCTGGACTACATCAACCGGAAGCCGACCGACCCGCTGCAGTTCTGGTGCCTGGGCGGGAACGAGTACATGGAGTGGACCGATCTGTTCCTCCATCCCAAGGCCATGGAGTGGGTGGAGGATTTTCTCGCGCACACCGACAAGAATCTCACGTTCTTCACGGTCGGGTTCGTCCATGTCCCCAAGATCCACGAGCTGGCCGCGCGCTATCCGGGCCGCATCAACTTCGAGCTGTCGGTCATCACGCTGGGACGCTATCGGGAGCGGCTGATGCCGCACGCGCCCTCCGTGAAACATCTCCTGAAGGTGCTGGACGGGCCCGCCGTGTCGTCGGCGAACTTCTACGCGTTCGACGACCGCACGATGTCGGACGACGCCGTGACGATCTCCCGCATCAACCAGAAGTGCGTCCTGTGGATGGGCTGCCTGACGCCGGTGCGGGGTCTCAAGGAAGACACCGCCGTTCTGATGCGGCAGGGCCGACGGGCGCTGCCCGCGGAGGCCCGGCGCATCTACGACGCGGGCCTGCCCAACATGACGACCATCCACACGGAGGCCTCTATCACGGCGTTCCTGAACAGGCGGCGGATCGTCACATTGTTCGATTCGCTGGAGCTGGAGAAGAAGGACACGGTGGTCATGGCCGGCAGCGTCCACAGGATTCTGAACCTGTACCGGAAGAACCGGGCGCGCTTCCTCTACGTGCCGAACGCCACTCTCGGCGGGGACTCCGACTGCACGGTGCTGCTGACCTTCGACGACATCGCCCGCCGCATGACGACCGAAAAGGTGATTCATGTGCCGAAATGCGTGATGCAGTCGGGACGCGGGCGATACATGGACATCGCCGGGGTGACGCTCGAGCAGTTCATGCAGAAGACCGGCGTGAAGGTGCGCGTGCTCCACAAGATCGACACGCAGTTCGCCAACAGGCGGCTCTACCGGCACGGCCAGCTCAGGACCTACGTGGAGGATTACCTCCAGAACCCGCTGACGCAGTCCTACGAATCGCTGCCGTTGCCCGCCTAAACAGCAGTGATCGGTGATCCGTGATTAGTGATTGAGGAGTGGACGAGGCCTGGTCTGCGAATCACGAATTACGAATCACGCATCACTGGTTTCCGCTGCGTTGACAAAGCGGAATCGGCTTCCCTAGAGTACCCAGTCTATGAGTCCGGAGCGGCGGACGCTCAAGTTTTATCAGGTGGATGTCTTCACCGATCAGCCCTGCGCGGGGAATCCGGTGGCGGTGCTCCCCGATGCCGATGGTCTGTCCGACTCGGACCTGCAGCGGATCGCCCGCGAGATGAATCTCTCCGAAACGGTCTTCGTCTTTCGCGCGACCGATCCGGCCGCTGCGGCGAAACTCAGGATCTTCACGCCGATCAGCGAAATTCCCTTCGCGGGCCATCCGGTCCTGGGGACCTTCTTCGTCCTGGCCAAGCTGGGCCGCATTCCCCTCAAGGAACCGGTCACGCGCGTCATGCAGGAATGCAATATCGGGGTATTTCCGGTGGAGCTCGATATCGTGAACGGCGAAATTCTCCGTTTGGTCATGTCCCAGCCCAAGCCGCAGTTCCTGGAGCGGGTGGAGCCGGTCAAAGACCAGTTCGAAGTGGCCAAGGCACTCGGCCTGGCAAAGGATCAGATCACCCGCACGAAGCTCCCCCTGGAGGTAGTGTCCACCGGCCTGCCGGTGATGATCGTCCCCGTGCGGACACTGACCGCGGTCAAATCCATCGTGCCCGACGTCCCGGCGGTCAATGACCTCTGCGCGCGGTACGGCTGCAACGGGATCATGGTGTTCACGACCGTGACCGTGGAGGAGATGTCCACGGTCCATACCCGCATGTTTGCGACGCCCATCGGCGTTCCGGAGGATCCGGCCACCGGCAGCGCGAGCGGCGCCCTGGGGGCCTATCTGGTCCAGAACGGGGTCGTAGAGGTGAAGCCGAGAACGGACATCGTCGCCGAGCAGGGGTACGAGATTGATCGGCCAAGCCGGATCTTCATCCAGGTGGAATCGGACGATGACGTAATCCAGGAGGTGAAGGTGGGCGGGCAGGCGGTGATGGTGGCGGAAGGCATGCTGACGTTTTAAACGAGGGTTATCAGTCCGCAGTGGTCAGTTCTCAGTACTTGAACTTTGGCTGAACTGAGAACTGATGACTGAGAGCTGAGAACGTGCTATGAAGGCGGTGGTGTTTCATAAGCACGGCGGGCCGGAGGAGCTACACCTCGAGGAAGTGGAGCGCCCGCGCATCGGTCCGCAGGAAGTCTTGATCCGGGTCAAGGCCTGCGCGCTGAACCATCTGGATATCTGGGTGCGCCAGGGGATTCCCGGTTATCAGATTCCGCTGCCGCACATTTCAGGGTGCGACGTTGCAGGAATCATCGAGGAAGTGGGCGGGGAGGTGACGGATCGGACAGCCGGGGAGCGCGTGTTCATCTCTCCGGGGTTGAGCTGCTGGCGCTGCCCTCAGTGCCTGGCGGGTCGCGACAATCTGTGTCCGCAGTACCGGCTCGTCGGGGCGCAGGTGGACGGGGGCTATGCGGAATTCGTCAGGGTGCCGGGGCTCAATGCGATTCCGATTCCCGGCTCGCTGGGCTTCGAGCAGGCGGCGGCCTTTCCGCTCGTGACGGTGACCGCGTGGCACATGCTCTTCACACTGGCGGGCCTGAAGCCCGGCGAAGAGGCGCTGGTGCTCGGGGCCGGCAGCGGGGTCGGGAGCATCGCGGTGCAACTGGCCAAAGCGGCCGGCGCACGGGTCATCACGACCGTGGGGGCGGACGACAAAATTCACAAGGCGAAGGCCCTGGGGGCCGATGAGGTGATCCAGCACTCCAGGGAAGCGGTGGCCGAACGGGTGAAAGCGTTGACGGGCGGCAGGGGCGTGGACGTGATCATCGAGCACATCGGCCCGGCGGTGTGGGAGCAGTGCGTCGCGTCCCTGGCCAAGGGCGGACGGCTGGTGACCTGCGGTGCGACCTCGGGGCCGGACGTGAAGATTGACCTCCGCGCGCTCTTCGTCCGCCAGCTCAAGTACCTGGGGTCCTACATGGGCACACGCGCAGAGTTGCTGGAGGGCGCCAAGTTGGTCGGCCGGGGTCTGATCCGGCCGATCGTGGACCGCGTGTTTCCGCTGAAGGAGGCCCGTCAGGCCCAGGAGTGGATGCTGAGTCGCTCGCAGTTCGGGAAGATTGTGCTTACTGTTGGAGCCTAATCGGAGGACCTGCTATGTCCAGCTTGACCGAGTTGATGCGCAAAGACCTTCGCACCATTCAGCACGATGCAACGGTTCGCGATGCGGCGAAACGCATGCGCGATGAACGGATCGGCTCCTTGTTCGTGGAGCAGAACAAGGATCTGGTCGGCATCGTGACCGAGACCGACGTGGTGCGCCGGGCCGTGGCCGAAGGGGCGGACCTGGGAAAGGTGACCGTGCACAGCATCATGACCACGCCGATCCTGACCATCGAGGCCACGCGGACGGCGCAGGATGCGCACGACATGATGGGGGATTTGGGGGTGCGGCATCTGGGCGTGACGAATAAGGGCAAGCTGGTGGGGCTGATCTCGGTGCGCGACCTGCTGGTATATTTTAAGCGGGTGTCTGAGCCACGCATTACGCAGGACTAACGGATGCTGAAAACGGTCCCCAACTTTGTTCTCGGTCGCCCGTCTCCCTGCGGCCTCGTTGGCTGACCGTTTTGATCATCCTTCAAGAAGGGCGCTGAAAACGAGGAAGACGCCATGACATTCCGCATCATGGCTTTGTTTTTGGCTCTGCTATCCTGCTCCCCTTGAAATTGAGACCACCTCTAAGACAAGGTTCGGGGATGGACCGAGGAGGTGGCGATGGCAGCAGAATCCGCAGAGCCGATTGAACGGTGGACGGCCAAACGCCGGGTGGCGCTGGCGGTCAGCATCTTGAAGGGGGCGACCTCGGCGGTCGAAGCGGCCCGGCAGCATGGGCTGACTGTCGCGGAGGTGGAAGACTGGCGCGAGAAGTTTCTCCTGGGGGCCGAGAATGCGCTCCGGAGTCGGCCCCGGGATGAAGAGGCCATCAAGGACGAGCAGATCAAGAAGCTGAAACAGAAGATCGGGGATCTGGTGCTGGACAACGATATCGTACGGGAGGCGTTGAAGCCCTACCCTTTGGACCGGAAGACATCCGACGCGTGAGAGGCACGCTGGCGGGTGTCTCGGAGCGGCGAAGCTGCCAGGTGCTTGGAGTGAGCCGAGCCGGCCTGCATCGGACGGAAACGAGCGACGCACCACACCCGGTGGCAGATCCGCCGTGGACGGAGCGGCTTCGGCAGCTGATCCAACAATATCCGACGTGTGGGTATCGACGGCTGTGGGCGTTGTTGCGATTCCAAGACGGACTCATTATCAATCGGAAGGCGGTCTATCGTGTGCTCAAGCAGAAGGGGTGGTTCGTGCATCAACGCGTCTCGACCCCACGCCCGCGCGTGCGAGGCTGGACCAGTCGGGCCAATCGAAGTCATGAACGATGGGCGATGGATGTGACCCATATCCCGTGTGGGCAAGATGGCTGGGCGCATCTGGCGGCGGTCATCGATTGTCATGATCGGGAAGTGATCGGCTACGAGTTTGCCTTGCGGAGTCGCGCGAAGGAGGCCGAACGGGCGGTGGAAGCCGCCGGTCTGGCCCGGTTCGGGACCCTCCGGCCGATAGGGGCACCGGTCCTCCGCAGCGAGAATGGGCCGATCTTCCAGAGCCGTCGGTTCCGGCAAGCCTGTCGAGACTATCGGCTGCAGCAGGAATTCATCACGCCGTCCACGCCGGAGCAGAACGGGATCATTGAACGGTTCTTTCGAAGTCTCAAGGAAGAGTGCGTCTGGCAGCAGACGTTTCAGACGTTTGAGGAGGCGCGGCGGATCATTCGGGCCTGGCTCCAGTGGTACAACCACGATCGGCCGCATCAGGCGCTCGGGTATCGGAGCCCGGTTCAATACCGGGCCCAACAATCAACGCAGGTGGCTTGATTTCAGGGGAGCACTACACTTCGCCGTTGAGGAATCGCGGGAGAAGAAGTTGAGGCTTCCCGATAGCAGCCCCCTTAAATACTTGGCATTCCTAGGGACAGAACGAAGAGGTAATACGGCGTGAGCAATGCGATCCAAGTGGATAGCGCGGAAAAAGGCTTCATAGCCCAACTTCTTGCGGTCTAGGAACCAGTCCTCCCATAATTCTTTCGCGTTCTGAATCAAAGCTCTGAGCTCTGACGTTTCCCGTAACCGCACCTTGGCGTCGGCATATAACTCTTCAATCTCTTTGGCCCGGGTTCGGATCTGCAGGAAGTCGCTACGGGAATTGGTCGTCGCATCAGAAATGCGACCGACGGGAATTATTAAACCGGAATCCGTACGGCTCCAGATGGTTTGTGCCTTAATCACGGATTGCACGAGTTCTACATTAAGGGGAGGTTATTCAGTTGCTACTTCGTGATTTCAGGATCAGCTTGGTCATGGCCAGCCACCGGAGTTACTGTCCTTTCCTCAAGTACGCTTGCAATGATATGAGGCCAATACCCCGGTACCGCCTCAACCGAAGCATGGCCTTGTCGCCCGTCACGATACAGTCGGCTTCACCTGCCTCGGCACATTCAAGGAGTCGGTTGTCGGGATCGTCTTTGAAGACCGTTACGGTCTGCTCGGGCTTCACGACTTCGGCCATCTCGGTCAAGATGACCGCCGTCTGGCTCAGCGCCTCAGGGTCACGGCTGAATTTCCTGGCCAAGACGGCCAACACTTCGTCAAGGATCGCCTTAGAAATCAGAAGGGTATCTGTGCCGTCGAGGATTCGGGAAAGCGCCCGCTCAGCCTGACTGCCCGGTATGACGAGGGCGGAGATGTAAATATTGCTGTCGAAGACGACCCTCACCGCTTGGCCAAGTACCGGCGCAGGTCTCGTTCGGTGAAGACGCCTTTGTCTTTCGCTTTTTTCGTCCAGTACCCTTGGATAGCCTGGAATGCCGGCTTGAGCCGTTCACGTTTGGCAGTGCGAAGCGCTTCCTGGATCACGGCGCTGACGCTTTTGCCTTCTTCGCGCGCGATCTCGTCCAGTTCCTTAGAAAGCGCTGGGGGAAGAGAAATCGTTTTTTTGACCGCCGTGCCCAATGGGGAGCCTCCGGTATGAATTAATCATACCACAGTCAATTAGGCCAATCCAGTCAGGGCGGCGAAAAGGATCCTCGTCTCGTCTGACGCCTCTCGCCTGACGATTATTTTGTGATTTCGCGGATGAGGTGGCCGAGTTCGGGAAGGATCAGCTTGGTCATGGCGAGGCGCACGGCGCCTTCCGAGCCGGGGGTGGAGAAGACGATGCGGCCGCGGTACAGCCCCGCGGTGGCCCGGCTCATGATCGCCGGCGACCCGATGTCCCGATAGGTCAAGTAGCGGAAGACTTCTCCGAACCCGTCCAGTCTCTTCTCCAGCAAAGCATCCACCGCCTCGAACGTCGAGTCCCGCCGCGAGATGCCGGTCCCGCCGTTGATGATGATCGCCTGAACCGCCTCGTCGCTGGCGCCGGCTTTCAAGGCATCCGTAATCTGCGCCGGCTCATCCTTGACGACGAAATAGCCGATGACGGCATGGCCCTGCTGCTTCAGGAGGCGCTGGATCAACTGCCCGCTCGTGTCGGTCTCCGGCGTGCGGGTGTCGCTGCATGTGATCACCATGCAGCCGACGCTCTGGGGAGCCTGCGCTTTGTGTTCGCGGTGGCTGGAAGCGCGGGACGTTGTGCTGCGTTGGCGAGAATGCGCGCGGTGCCGGCGCGCGGTCATGTCCAGACGGCGTCGGGCTTCAGCCGCTCCACCGGTTTCCCTTTGCCGATGTGCTCATCCAAAATGGCGGCCACATCGCTCTCCTTGACCTGCCCGTACCAGACGCCGTCGGGATAGACGACGACGGTCGGCCCGTTTTCGCACGGACCGAGGCAGGTCGAGCCCGTAACCAGGACCTGTCCAGGCTGGACCCCGCGCTCCATCAGGCCCATATTGAGTGCCATGAGGATGCCGGGGGAACCGGCCGACCCGCACGAGGGTTTGGGATGGCCGGGAGGACGGGCGTTCGTGCAGACGATGATGTGATATTTCGGCTTCGGCATGGTCTCTCCTTGGGTTAAGTTCTCAGTGATCAGTTTTCAGTGCTCAGTTTCGTGCTGATCACTGTGCACTGATGACTGACAACTTCTTCACCGCGGCATGAATGCCTGCCATTTCGCCAAGCATTCATCCGGCAGCTTCCAGTGTTTGACGCCTTTGATGACCCAGTCCAGATAGTGCTCCTTCGGCTTGAATTTGCCGATGGGGGTGGCGGCATGGGTCGTGACCAGTTCCTTGTCTCCGGCCTCGGTGATCACCGTTACCGGCACGTGCCGGAAGGCATTGGCCGGCACCTCGCCCTCGAACTCGTCCAGCAATTTGCGGTCCTCATCCGTGATCTCCAGCACGATGCCCCAGACGCGCTCCCCTGGTTCGGGCGAGACGCTGGCGAGGCCGCAGCGCCACTGCGAAGACCACCGGCAGAACGTGATCGTGTGCTCCGGCAGGTAGGCCTTCGACACAAACCGGTGCTCAGGCGCCCGTCTCTTGAGTTGTGTCGGGTTGAGATTGTCGGCGTAAACGAAGAATTTCACTGCTTAAATGCTCGCATGGGCCGGCGCAAGTTGTACCACATCGGCTTCCATCGTGACAAGACCGGCTCAGCGTTTGACTTCGCCGCACCCCAGAGAATATGCTTAGCGTATGAGAGTGCATCGCGCGACAGAGCGGCGAGGCTTCTCACCCTCCACGTCCCAGACTCTCTCCACGCTCCTCCTGTGCGTCGCGATGCTGGCGGGCGTGAGCACCACGGGATACGCCGGCGAGTTCTACGGCTGGAGCGACGCCTCAGGTATGACGGTGCTGACGGACGATCCCGGCCGGATTCCCGCGGATCGGCGCATTCCCGTCGCAGTGTACAGTTTTCCGGACCGCCCGGCGCCCCACGAGCGATCTTTCCAGAGATCCCGTCTCGAAGACCCGGTCGAGGCCACTGCAGAAGAAATCTTCGGCGAGTCCGACCCCATGCCCGTCCGGTACCGGACGACGCAGGCTGTCGAGCCGATCGATCCGGCCGAACTGGGGCTTCCCGCAGTGCTGCTCGAGGCGCCCGACGACGCGCTGCAACCTCACTATGTCTGGGTGCCCTTCACCATGCCCGTCTATCTGGCCACCGGTGCGGTGTCGGGATTTTGGTGGCACGCCGGCGGCGCGCCGCCGATCCAGGCCTTCAAGCAGTTCCTGGCTGAGAACGACGCAATGACCAGGGCCCTCACGGCCGTCCAGGTGGGGCCGCAACGGTACGGCGACATGGTGTACCATCGGTCCCTCGCGCCGCTCCCGCGGACGTCGGGCAATCCGGTCTTCGATCAAATCCTCCGCGAGCAGCAAGCGATGATCGCGCGCATGCACGCGCGTCCCTCCATGCCCGCCCATACCGCAGCGTTTCACCCGGGCCCGCGCGCACAGGCACGAAGTGGGTTCAGACGGTAAGCCGGCCCCGCTTTCCTCGGAGCCGGACTCCTCCTCATCCTCCCTCAGCCGCGTCATCCATCTGGCCGTGCTCGCGCTGCTCGTCGCCGCAGGCCTGGCGTACTGGCTGCTGAAACCCGCCGGCCTGAACCCCATGGCCGACGCGCGGGCCGCCGAGGCCATGGCGCTCGTCCAAACGCACCGGGCCCAGCACGCGCCGACCTTGCTGCAGGCCGTGACGGAGCAGGCACGGTCCATCGAATCGCAGGGGCGCGGCGTCCGTCTGGGCGAATGGCGGGTGGAGCGGCAGGCCGAGGATGTCTATCTGGTGCGGGTGATCATCCGCGAGCAGGGGACCAAGCAGTGGTTCGAACGGGAGTATCTGTGGCGGGCGGACCTGGGGAAGCGAGCGATTCAAGCCGTGTCGCTGCCGGCCATGGATCTGATGCCGCCCGGATCAGGAGAGACGCAGCAGCCACCGCTCTAGTCCGGGATCCTGATTTTGATCCTCTCTCCCTCGAGCTCCACCGGAAAGCAGGCGACTTTGAACGCGGGATTCTCAGGGCGCTCGCCCGTCCGGACGTCATAGCGCCAGCCGTGCCAGGGACAGGTGACGATGGCTCCGGACAGCGCGCCTTCGCCCAGCGGCCCCCCTGCGTGGGGACAGGTATTGTCCGTGGCGAAGATCGCTCCATCCACGTTGAAAATCGCCACGCCGAGCCCATCCACCTCGACGGACAGACACTCGCCTGGGGGCAGGTCGGCGAGGGTGGCCACGGTGATCACTCGGCTCATCGGGCGGACCGGCGAGCGCAGATGGGGCGTGCATCTACGCGTGCGAGGGGGACCATGGTTGCATCGGCAAGGGCTTGATTTTACGCGGGGATTGTGGCATATACGACCCGATCAGTGTCCTGACGTTTTCATACGAAGGAGAGGCAGAACGGTTTATGGAACTCACACTCTTGCTGAACTCCACGTACGAGCCGCTGCGCGTCATCCATTGGCAAAAAGCCATCACGCTGCTCTGGCAGGGGAAGGTGGAAGTCCTGGAGGTCTACGACCGGGATGTGCACGGCGTTTCCATCTCCATCAAGCTTCCGGCCGTGATGCGGCTCCTGAAGTTGGTCCGGTTGAAGGACAGCCACCGGGCGGTCAAATTTTCGCGGATCAACATCTTCACGCGCGACGGCTACATGTGCCAGTACTGCAATCAGAAGTTCCGGACCGAAGACCTGACGTTTGATCACGTCGTCCCCATCGCCAAGGGTGGGAAGAAGACGTGGGAAAATATCGTGACGGCCTGCTGGCGCTGCAACAACCGAAAGAGCGGCCGCCATCCCGAGGAAGCCGGCATGCGCCTCATCCGCCGGCCCTTCAAGCCCAAGTGGAACCCCGTCATCACGATCACCATCGGCATCCGCAATGCGCCGCAGAGCTGGCGCGACTACCTCTACTGGAATGTGGAGCTGGATGCCGACCCTGAGACATCCTAGCCTCAATACATCTTGTCGATGACGATCTCCACATCGCGTGCCCCGACGAGAGTGGGGTTTTTCGCGAAGTGTCCCTCCAGGTCCCCGCTCTGAGGCGGACCTGCACGGCCGTCCTTGTCCACGCGCGCGACGACGTCCACCATGCCTTTCAATTCCGCCCCCTGGACCATGACGTCCTCGTTCGTGATCTCGAACATCACGGGAAACTGAGGGCTGTCGATCCGCCGCACGGCGATCGGGCGGGGCGGCCCCTGCGGGCGGCGCACGATGACGAAGAGCACATCGCGGGGAGAGACCTGCGCCGCGAGCTTCGGGGTGATGGTCACGCGCCCGGCGAGGGTCCCTCGCCCACCGCCTTCGCAACTGTGCGCCACGCCGAGGTAGGCCGCGAGCGCCGCGGCCGCGATGATGCCGCCGGTCGCCACGAGGACTCGGGCCGTCTGTTGTGCCACAGGGCCTCCTTCAAAGACGTGACCAGTGAGCCGTGCTTCGTGATGGCATTCCGTTACCAGAGGATCGATTCCGGAATCACGGATCACTGATCACGCATCACTCGCTTTGGGGGCGCATTATACTGTGTGTCTCGGGACACGACAACCGCAGTTTACAGTCGTGAAAATCCTGAGGTATCATCCGGGCCGTCACGAAAGGATTAAGGAGGGACCATGGCCCCGAATCCGGGCTTTCAGGTTTCGCTGGACGTCAAAGGCCGGACCTGTGTCGTCATCGGCGGGGACGATGAGGCGGCGGACAGGGTGCAGCGCCTCCTCCAGGCCGGCGCGAAAGTCACCGTCGTCACCCCGACATTGAACGATGCCTTGAAGAAGCTGGCGGCGGCCGCGAAGATCATTCACCGGGCGCGGCGGTTCCGGGAGACCGACGCGCAAGGGGCGATGCTGGTGCTGAACCTGCTGCGCGATGATCCGGCCTTTTCGAAATCGCTGTACGATCTGGCGCAGAAGGAGCGGTTTCTGCTGTGCTCGAGCGACCAGCCCGCGGCGTCGAACTGCCTGATGCCGGCCGTCGTCAGCTCCGGGCATCTCCGCCTCGCCATCAGCACGAGCGGGGTGGCGCCGGCGCTCTCCTCGCGGCTCCGGGAAGACCTTGGCCGGCTGCTGGACACCGACGAGTTCAGGGAGTTCCTCGAATGGCTGGCCAAGCTGCGGGAGGACGTCCAGGAGACGGAAGCCGAGGCGGCACGACGGCACGCGCTCTTGCGGGACGCGGCGGCGGAGTTCAAATTGACCGGGCGCCTGGAGTATCCCAAGGCCTGGTCGGAGCAACGTGGAGGGTAACCGCATGGTCCTGTTGGAGTTCAGTATGTCCCCCCTCGGGAAAGGGGAAAGCGTGGGCAAATACGTCGCCCGGTCTCTGGCGATCATCGACAAGAGCGGCCTGGACTACCGCCTCAACCCCATGGGCACCGTCCTCGAAGGAGAATGGGATGCGGTCTTCCGTGTGGTCACCAAGTGCTACGAGCGGATGAAACGGGACTGCAACCGGATCTCCTGCACGATCAAGGTGGATTACCGCAAGGGGCACACCGGGCGGCTCGCCGGCAAAGTGGCCAGCGTGGAAAAGCGCCTGAAGCGACCACTCAAGACGTGAGAACCTAAAGGTCCTCGCCAACATGGATGCCGGCTGTGGGCCGGCGTATGAGGTGGGATGATGGCGACCGCCAAACCAGGCAAGGGGAAACTCTGGAGGGATCCCGCGGAGGATATTCCGATGAAGCGCGCGTTGGAGGAGGCGCTCAAGGACTTTCGCCAGGCGCTCGCCGATCGGGGGGTCTATCACCGGAACCATCGGGACCTGGAGCGCGCCTACAACGGCGCGCGGGATTTCGTGGATTTCTTGCTTGAAGGGCCGTGGGCGCTGGAGAAGGGGAGACGCCGCCCCAAGCTGCCTTAGACGCCAGCGGGTCATGCTGACGCCTCTGGCTGTCGCAATTCGACTCGGCCATTTAGAATCCCCCGCCTCCGCGAACGACTTTCACCCGAGAGAGGGGAATATGTTGACGGCACCGCGAAACGCGGTTGGTCGCCGGTCAACCCAATGACCATGACACGGGTCGTTGTCACCGCGTGCGGCGGGCCGGAGGTGTTGCGGCCGGTGGACGCGGAGATGCCGGAGCCGCGGGGAGGGGAGGTGCGGGCCAAGGTGCAGGCGGCCGGGGTAGCCTTCGCCGACATCCTGTTTCGGCGGGGCCTGCTGCGCGGCGTCCAGTCGTTGCCTTTCACGCCGGGCTTTGACGTCGGCGGGATTGTGGACCAGGTGGGAGAGGGCGTTTCGACTGTCAAAGAGGGCGAGACCGTCGCGGCTTTGACCGAGCCCGGCGGGTACGCGCAATTCGTCGTGTTTCCTGAAAGAGAATTAGTCCCAGTTCCGCCGCAACTCGATCAGGCCGAAGCGGTCAGCCTCGTGTTGAATTACACCACGGCATTGCAGTTGCTGCATCGGGTGGGCCATGCCCATCCCGGTCAGCGGCTGCTTGTGCACGGAACAGGAGGCGGCGTCGGGACCGCCGCCCTGCAACTCGGGGCGTTGTCGCGGCTGGAGATGTACGGGACGGCTTCTGAATCGAAGCATGCCCTGGTTCCGAGTTAGGCGCGATCCCCATCGATTACAAGTCCAGGGATGTCGTGGAACAGGTTCGGCTGCTGGCGGGGGGGCGGGGTCGATCTGGTGCTAGATCCAGAGTGGTTCCGGGAAGACTGGCAGGGCCTCTTGAAGCTGGCTGCCGAACGGCGGCTGCGCCCCATTGTTGCAGAACGCCTGCCCCTGGCCGAAGCGGCACGCGCGCATCGGATGCTGGAAGAAGACGCCGTGCTGGGGAAACTGGTTCGGCTGCCACAGGCCTCTTCACTTGAGGAGCACCGTAGCTTGAAGAAACGCCGGCGGAGAGGAGGTCTGGTAGGCTGCCAAAACTGCGGGTGGCGTCAGCTCAAGAGGTCCGCCCGCGCTTGGAAGCCGCGCACTGGGTGGCGCGTTCAGCCCAAGATTTGAGCTCCTCGGCATCCTCCAAAATCTCGGCCGGTACTTCGTAGTATGTCCGAATCGTCTGCGTCCGATTCGGCCGAAATGGTTTCATGCCTCGCTGGAGATAATTCCGGCGCCGTGCCGGATCGGTTTTGAAGTATAGGCGGCCCCGGTGGATGATCCCGAAGAACACGGCCTTCCGCCCGTCACCGCGGTACAGCCCGAATCCACCGAACATCGCCCGGCACGAGATCTGCCGCAGCCCGCCGAGTTGATCCAGCGCGAAATCCTTAAACGAATCGCCCTGCACGGCTTCAGGCTCCTTTCTGTAGGGCAACACGGGGAGGGAAGCGGACGAGCAGTATGTGCGGATGAGGAGGGGCATTAGAAGACCGAGAATTTGAAGTACTTGGTGGGGTGCTTTTTGACGTCGGCGATGAGCTGCTCGACTTCGGTCAGCAGCTTGTCGGCCCGGGAATAGAGGTCATCCCGCGTCATCAGCTTGCCGACCGTGCCTTCGCCGTTCTCCACGCGGTTGAGCAGTTGCTCGCCGCGGCTGGTGAGGTTGTCGAGTCGTTTGTACAGCGACGGGTCGGCGGCGAGCTTTCCCAGGGTGCCGTTCTGATTGTTCAGCCGGGCGGCCAGCTCGTTGAGGTCCTGGATCGCCTTGTTGGCCCGGTTGTACATCTCCTTGTCGGTCATCAGGCTGCCAAGGGTGCCCTGGCCGCGCTCGACCTTCCCCAGCAAGGCGATGCTCTTCTCGGAGACGATGTCCAGCTTGTCCATCACCTGCTTGGACTTGTCATAGAGCGCGGGGTCGGTCACCAGTTTCCCGGCTGTCCCTTGTCCCTGGCTGATGCTGGCGAGGATCTTCTGCATGTCTGCGATTGCGGTCGAGACCTGCGCCATCGTGCTGGAGGCATCCGTCGCGAGCCCGGTGAGCTCGGCTTCCGCTTGCCCGGGCAGGACCGAGCCCGGCGGCAGCGGCTTGGGCGACGTGCCCGGAACGATTTCGACGAACTTGTCGCCGAGGAGTCCCATCGGCCGGATCACGATCGAGGCGTCTTCGCGGATGTGCGGGGCCACCTCGCTCTTGACCGTGAAGGCGATTTCGACCTTGGGCGAGTTCTGCGCAATGGCGATGTCCCGGACATTGCCGATGTCCACGCCGTTCATGCGCACCGGGCCGCCGACCTTCAGGCCCTGCGTGTGATCGACGATGGCCCGGAAATGGGTCTTGTTGGTGATAACCCCCATCCCTTCTTCGAGGTTCATGATCATCACGATGAGGATTCCGATCGCGCCGAGCACGAGCAGCCCGACCTTGAGCTGCGACCACCGGAGCTGGGTTTGTCGTGAAATCGCCATAGCGTTCGGCGCCTCGAGGCGCCGGTATCATACTCGAATCGGGTGCGTTACACGAGCGGGGCGCTGCCGCGAACGGCTTCGGGCGCGCTGCCGCTCGGCACGAGGAAATTCCGGATGACGCCCTCGTCGCGGCTCCGGAGGGCGTCGGGTGTGCCCTCGAAGACTCCGCGCCCCTTGTGGATCATGAAGATGCGGTCCGCCACGCGGAACGCCGTCTCCAGGTCGTGGGTCACCACGACCTGCGTCACGTGCTGGGCCTTCAACCGGAGAATCAGGCTGCCGATCAGGAACGTGTTGATCGGATCGAGCCCGGCCGTGGGCTCGTCGTACAGCAGGATCTTGGCGCCGCTCGCCAGCGCGCGCGCGATGCCGACCCGCTTCCGCATCCCGCCGCTCAGCTCCGCGGGCATCTTGTCCTTGGTGTCGGCCAGGCCGACGAATTGCAGGCTCTCCTGTACGATCTGATCAATCTGCTCGTTGGACAATCGCCCCTGTTCCCACAGCCGGTAGCCGACGTTTTCCCGCACGGTCAACGAATCGAACAAGGCCGCCCCCTGGAAGACCATCGCCATCTTCTGCCGGATCGGCGGAAGGTCCCGCTCCCGCAGAGCCGTGATGTCCGTGCCCGCGACGGAGACCGATCCCCTGTCCGGCCTGAAGAGCCCCAGCGTCAGCCGGAGGATGGTGGTCTTGCCGGAGCCGCTGGCGCCCAGGATGACCTTGGTCTCGCCGGGCAGGATGTCCAGGTTGATCTCATTCAGCACCTGCCGGCCGCCCATCGTGAGCGCGACGTCCCGGAGGCTGATCATAGGCGCTTCGTCGGCCATCACCACACCGTCATGAACAATTTCGTCAGGAAGAAGTCGCTCGCGAGGATCAGGATCGAGCTGGAGACCATGGATTGCGTGGTGGACACGCCCACCCCGACCGTGCCGCCCCGCGTGTGGAAGCCGGCGTAACAGCCCACCATCGCGATGATGACCCCGAAGACGGCGGGCTTGAACAACCCGATCAGCACGTCGTTCAGCCGCAGTGCTTCGAAGGCCCAGGTCCAGTAAAAGTAGGAATCGATGCTCAGATAGAACCGCGCGATGAGCCAGCCGCCGGAGATCGCGATGGCATTGGCGACCAGCGTCAGCAGGGGAATCATCAGGACGCAGGCCACGAGGCGGGTCGTCGCCAGCTTCTTCACCGGGTCGGTCCCTTCGGCGCGGAGGGCGTCGATCTGCTCGGTCACCTGCATGGATGCGATCTCCGACGCGATCCCGGAGCCGACCCGTCCGGCGATCATGAGCGCGGCGAGCACCGGCCCCAATTCCCGGACGACCGACGTGCTGATCAGCCTGGAGACGTACATCGTGGCGCCGTACGGCTCGAGCTGGATGGCCCCCTGCAGCGCCAGCACCATGCCGGTGAACATCCCGGTCAGGATCACGATGAATAAGGATCCCGCGCCGATGCGATCCATCTGAATGATCATCTCGCGGACGTACAGGGGGCGCCGCAACAGGCCGAGCGTCGCCTGGACGGAGAGCAGGGTGAATTCCTGCACCACGAGCACATAGCCCATCAATTCCTGTCTCACGTCCAGCGCCCGGGTTGCCATCGAAGGATCCTACGAAGTGCGCTCCGGCCGGATCAGGCCGGCTCGGGCCGGTACCGCCGCTTCACCCGTGGGCCGATCCCGCACAGGATCTCATAGGGAATCGTGTCCGCCCATTGTGCCACATCCAGGGCCGAAATCTCCGCGGCGCCGCGGCGGCCGATCAGCACCGCCTCATCGCCGGGCTTGACCTCCGGCAGGTCCGTGACGTCCACCAGCGTCATGTCCATGCAGACCTGTCCGACCACCGGCGCGCGGTTCTTCCCCAGCAGCACGACGCCCCGGTTGGACAGCGCCCGGCGGTAGCCGTCCGCATAGCCGATCGCCAGCGTGGCGACCCGCGACGGCCGCCGGGTCGTGAACGTCCGGTTGTAGCTCACGCTCTCGCCGGCGCGGAGCGTCCTGACCTGAATTACCTTCGTCGTCAACGTCAGCACGGGCTTGAGGTCCGGAGACGGGGACGGCGAGGACAGCATGTGGTACCCGTACAGCATGAGCCCGGGGCGCACGAGATCGAGATGGGCGAAGGGATGCCGGAGAATCGCTGCGGTGTTCGCCGCATGCGCGAGCGGCACCGACAGCCCCGCCGCTTCAATCGTCTTGACGATGGTCCGCAGCCGGCCGATCTGCAACTCGGTGAACGCCGGGTCGGGGCCGTCCGCGTCGGCCAGATGGGTCATGAGCCCTTCGGCGCGAAGCACGCCCTTGAAGGGCGGAGACTGCAGGACCGGCAACACCATCTCCGGCTCGAACCCCAGCCGCGCCATGCCGGTGTCCACCTTGAGATGGACCGGGTAGGGGGCCGGGCGGGACGGTACGGCGCGGGCGAACCGCTCGAGGAAGGTCTGGTCATACAGGAGGGGTGTGAGCTGGTAGCCGATCAGGTCGGGAATGTGATCCGGGAAGAGCGCACCCATGACCAGGATGGACTGCGTGATCCCGGCGTCGCGCAACGCCACGCCTTCTTCGAGGGTGGCGACTCCGAACCGGGTGACTCTCAGGCGCGCCAGGGTGCGCGCGACCGGCACCGCCCCGTGCCCGTACGCATCGGCTTTGACGATCGCCAGGATGTCGCAGCGAGGAGGCACCCGCTGGCGCACCTCGGCGAGATTGTGGCCGAGGGCGGAGAGATCGATGGTGGCCGTGGTGGAGGGAGAACCGGTCACGTCACGTCAGACTTCGAAGATCTCCTCTTCCTTCTTTTTGAGGATCTCGTCTACCTTCTGGACGTACTGGTCGGTCAGCTTCTGGACTTCGGTCTCCGCCTTGCGCAGGTCGTCCTCGCTGATCTTGGAGTCCTTCTGCAGATGCTTCAGCTCCTCATTACCCTCGCGTCGGATGTTCCGGACGGCCACCTTGGCCTCTTCGCCGTGTTTCTTGCAGAGCTTGGCCAGCTCCTTGCGGCGCTCTTCGCTGAGTGGCGGGATGGGCAGCCGGATGATCTTGCCGTCGTTGGAGGGCGTCAGCCCCAGGCCTGAGGCCAGCAGCGCCTTCTCGATCTCCTTGACCATGGGGGGCTCCCATGGCTGGATGGTGATAAGCCGGCTCTCGGGCACGGACAGGGTGGCGATCTGTTTCAGCGGCGTGGGAGTCCCGTAATAGTCCACCTTGACGCCGTCGAGCAGCGCGAGCGAAGCGCGACCGGTGCGGAGCCCGGCCAGCTCCCGTTTGAGATGCTCCAGCGCCGCGTCCATCCGCTGAACGATTTTGTGCTTGGTCGCGCTTGGCATGGCTCCCTCCTAATTCAGGACCGGCTGCCCGCTCACGAGCGTGCCGATCTTCTCGCCCTGCACCGCGCGCTTGAGGTTTCCTTTCTCCTTCAGATTGAAGACGACCAGCGGCAGGTTGTTGTCCATGCAGAGCGTGATGGCCGTGGAATCCATGACTTTGAGGTTCTTGTTGATGATGGACAGGAACGGCAGCTCGGCGAACATGGTCGCGGTCGGGTGGGTGACCGGGTCAGCGTCGTAGATGCCGTTGACTTTGGTGCCTTTCAGGATCACTTCCGCCCCGATCTCCATCGCGCGCAACACCGCCGCAGTGTCCGTGGAGAAGTAGGGATTGCCGGTCCCCGCCGCGAAGATCACCACGCGCTTCTTTTCGAGATGCCGGATGGCCCGCCGCCGGATGTAGCCCTCGGCCAGCTGCCGCATCTCGATGGCCGACTGCACGCGGGTAGTGATGCCGCGGCGCTCCAGGACGTTCTGCAGCGCCAGGGCGTTCAGGACCGTCGCCAGCATGCCCATGTAATCCGCGGACGCCCGCTCCATGCCGGACGCGCTGGCCGCAATCCCGCGGAAGATGTTCCCGCCGCCGATCACAAGGGCGATCTCCACGTCCAATGCGACCACGGTGGCGATCTCGTCCGCAATGCCCTCCAGCACGGCGGGTTGGATGCCGTATCCCTGGTCACCGGCCAGGATCTCTCCGCTGATCTTCAGGAGGACCCGCCGGTATTTGGCCGTCGTCATTCCTGGCCCAACTGGTAGCGGGTGAATCGGCGGATCGAGATGTTCTCGCCGATCTTGGCGATCTTTTGCACGAGCAGATCGGAGACGGTGATGGACGGGTCCTTGATGAAGGCTTGCTCCAGCAGGCAGCTGTCCTCGTAGAACTTGTCCAGCTTGCCTTGCACGATCTTGTCCCAGGCCGCTTCGGGCTTGCCCATTTCCTTGGCTTGGCCCAGGTACACGGTCTTTTCCTTCTCGATCACGGCGGCTGGAATGTCTTCGCGCCGGAGAAAGGAGGGGCTGGAGGCCGCGATCTGGAGCGCGAGGTCCTTGACGAAGGCCCGGAACTCCTCGTTCCTGGCCACGAAGTCGGTCTCGCAGTTGACCTCGAGCATCACGCCGATGCGGCTGCCCGGATGGATGTAGGCCTCAATCAGGCCTTCGCGCGTCTCGCGGCCGGCCCGTTTCTGCGCGGCGGCCAGCCCCTTCTGCCGCAGGTGGTCGATCGCCTTCTGGATATCGTTCCCGGTCTCGACCAGCGCCTTCTGGCAGTCGAGGATTCCGGCGCCGGTCTTCTCTCTCAGTTCCTTTACCAACAGACTGTTTGCGGCCATCCGAGGGTGCTCCTTATTCGCAGAGGAGGCGGTCGTTCATGACGCCGGCACGCTCGCGACGGAGCCGCGCATGGCGAGCATGTCCACCATGGTGACCCCTTCTGGTTTCTCGCTCTCTTCCCGCTGGCTTCGGAGCTGCATCCCTTCGATGCACGCGTCGGCAACGCGCGAGGCGATGAGCTTGATGGAACGGATCGCGTCGTCGTTGCCGGGAATCGGGTAATCGATCCCGTCGGGGTCGCAGTTGGTGTCCACGATGGCCACGACGGGCAAGCCCAGCCGGTTGGCCTCCTGCACCGCGATGTGCTCCACGCGAATGTCCAGGATGAAGACGCAGCCCGGCAGGCCCGACATGTTCTTGATGCCGCTCAAGGTCCTGTCGAGCTTTACCCGCTCCTTCTCCATCTGGCCGACTTCCTTCTTGGTGAGGCGCTGGTGGGTGCCGTCGGTCTGCGCGGCCTCGAACTTCTTCAGCTTGTCGATGCTGCGCTTGATGGTCTGGAAATTGGTGAGCATGCCGCCGAGCCAGCGCTGGTTGACGAAGGGCATGCCGCACCGCTTGGCCTCGTCCTCCAGGATGTCAAGAGCCTGACGTTTCGTGCCGACGAACAGGACCGAGTCGCCTGCAGCCACCGTATCACGGACGAATTCGTATGCCGCCTGCAGCCGCTGCGCGGTCTGCTGGAGGTCGATGATGTAGATCCCGTTGCGTGCCCCGAAGATGTAGCGTTTCATCTTCGGATTCCAGCGGTTGGTCTGGTGCCCGAAGTGCACGCCCGCTTCGAGCAGTTCTTTGATCGTCACGACACCCATGTCCTCACCTCCTTCCCCGGCTTGCGAAGCGCCCGCGCACGCGGACGAGAGGTCTTGCTCCCCTTCATCTCAAGCTGAGTGGCGCTTGGCGCCAATGTGCAATTTGGATATTCGGCCCGAGCGGGCCCCGACAAAAAAGCCAACAAGCTCAAGGTTTTCGAGACTAACACAGTCAGGAGGGGTTTTCAACCGCCGGGCCCTGCGCACCAGGCCGTTACGAGCGGTAGGACGCATTGATCTTGACGTAGTCGTAGGAGAAGTCAGTGGTCCAGACGTGCGCGGCGGCCTTGCCCTGCCCCAGGGTCATCGTGATGGTGTATGCCTTGCGCCGCACCACCGCGCCGAGCCGGCGCTCGGCGGCGGGCCCCAATGCGACACCGCGGGCCACGATCGGCGCGCTGTTGAAACGCAGGCCGATCCGGTCCGGGTTGATCGACACGCCGGCACGGCCGGCCGCCGCCATGATGCGCCCCCAGTTGGCGTCTTCACCGAAGAGCGCGGTCTTGACCAGCGCGGATGTCGCGATCGTCCGGGCCACGGCCAGCGCCTCGCGGACCGTCCGCGCTTCCGTCACGGCGATTTTGACGACCTTGGTCGCGCCTTCCCCGTCTCGGCAGATCTGCATGGCGAGCGAGTGGCAGGCCTCCTCCAGCAGCTCCTGAAACCGGCCGAACGCCGCCGTGCCCGCCGTGAGCCTCGCATTGCCCGCGAGGCCGTTCGCGAGGCAGAGCACCGTATCGTTCGTGCTGGTGTCGCCGTCCACGGAGATACGGTTGAACGAGCGCTCGACCGCCCGGGCCAGCGCCCGCTGGAGCGTCCGCCGGTCGATGACCGCGTCGGTCGTGAGATAGGCGAGCATCGTCGCCATGTCCGGATGGATCATGCCGGACCCCTTCGCCATCCCGCCGATTGTCACGGGCCGGCCGGCGATACGGGCGAACCGCGCCACTTCCTTCACCTTCGTGTCCGTCGTCATGATGGCGCGCGCCGCGTCGTATCCCCCGCGCCGCGACAGCCGGCCCACGAGGACCGGGATCCGGCGGCGAATGGCCGCCATGGGCAGCAGCTGGCCGATGACGCCCGTGGAGCCGACAAAGACATGACGCATCGGGCAGCCGAGTCGCGCGGCAACGAGCGCGGCCATGGTCGCGGCGTCGGCGAGCCCACGGGACCCGGTGCAAGCGTTGGCGTTCCCGCTGTTGACGACGATGGCCCGCGCGATGCCGCCTCTCAGATGAAGCCGATCGACGAGGACCGGCGCCGCGGCACAGCGATTCTTCGTGAACACCCCGGCCACCGCGGCTGCGCGCTCGGAGACGATCAGCGCGAGATCCAGCAGCGAGCCCTTCTTGAGCCCGGCGTGGATACCAGCCGCGGTGAACCCCCGCGGAGCGGTGATGCCTCCGGTCGGTCGTCTCATGGGAGCGGTCGGGGCTGGAAGGGGGCGGGACTCATGCCGGGCAGGTCTCTCATGGAAAGAGGCCGGGCGCGGCGAGGCCCTGTTCTTCAGGGAGGCCCAGCATGAGGTTCATGGCTTGAATGGCCTGGCCGGCCGCCCCTTTGACGAGGTTGTCCAGCGCCGCCAGCGTGACGACCCAGCCGGTTCGGGTGTCCGCAGTCACGCCGAGGTGGCAGAAATTCGAGCCGCGGACATGGCCGGGATTGACGGCTTGCGTGCTCTCCAGGAGGCGGACAAACGGCTCGGCCTTATAGAAATCCTGGTACCGGACCCGCAGCGCCTCGGTCGTCATCGGCGTGCGGAGCCGGCAGTAGGCCGTGCTGAGGATCCCGCGGTTCATCGGGACGAGATGGGGGGTGAACGTCACGGTGACCGGTCCCATCCGGGTCTGCAGGCCGGTCAGCTCCTGCTCGATCTCAGGGATGTGCCGGTGCGAACCGATCTTGTAGGCTTCGATCGCCTCATGGGCTTCCGGAAAATGGTACGGGAGCGCGGGGCTCCGGCCGGCGCCGGAGATGCCCGACTTCGCGTCGATGACGATGCTCCCGGACTCGATCAAGCCCTCCGCGGCCAGCGGCGCCAACTGGAGCAGCGCCGCCGTGGGATAACAGCCGGGCGAGGCGACCAGGCGGGCGGTGCGGATCTCGGCGCGCCGGAGCTCGGGAAGCCCGTAGACCGCCTCTTTCAAGAGATGCGACGCCGCATGGGGCGTCGCATACCACCGCTGGTACGCCGCGGGATCTTTCAGCCTGAAATCGGCGCTCAGGTCCACGACGCGCCGGCCGGCCGCCACGAAGGCGGCCGCCGGCCCCATGGACTTGGTATGCGGGAGTGCCAGAAAGGCGGCGTCCACCCGCTTGGCGATCCCGTCCGGATCCAGCGCCTCGAGCCGCAACGAACCGAGCGAGGCCAGGTGGGGATAGACCGCCGACAACGGGGCGCCCGCGGACTTCTCCGAGGTCACGACGCTCACCGTCAAGCCGGGATGCCCGCCGAGCAGGCGCAACAGCTCCGCGCCCGTGTAGCCGCTGGCTCCGACCACCGCCACTCGCACCTGTGTCATGCTTCAGCCCCTTTCGCTCCGCGCAGACACAAAAAAAGGAAGGCCGCAGGGCCTTCCTTCTCCTGTAACCGTGAGGCCCGCGCCCTCAGCGCTTCGAGTACTGGAACCGCTTCCTTGCGCCCTTTTGGCCGTACTTCTTCCGCTCTTTTTCGCGCGAATCGCGTGTCAGGAGCCCTTCCTTCTTCAAGGCTTCCCGAAGCGCGGGATTCAGTGTCACCAGGGCCCGCGCGATGGCGTGCCGGAGCGCGCCGGCCTGGCCGTTGGGCCCGCCGCCGCAGACCGTCGCGCGGACGCGATACTTGCCCGTCAGGCCGGTGATCTCCAACGGCCACTGCACGACTGCCCGCAGGGTAGGGCGGGGGAAATAGTGCTCGAACGTTCGACGGTTCACCGTAATGTCGCCGGTCCCGGGCTGCAGCCACGCGCGGGCGATCGCACATTTCCGCTTCCCGGTCGCATACTGAGTCGCTGCTGCCATGAGTGCTCTCCTTAGATTGTCCGTTACAGGCTGATGGACTCGGGACGCTGGGCGTGATGCGGGTGCGCCGTGCCGGCATAGACCCTGAGTTTTTTGGCCATTTGCCTCCCGAGGGAATTCTTCGGCAGCATGCCCTTGATGGCTCGCGCGAGCAGCTCGGTGGGTTTCTTGGCGTGAAGCTCCGCCGCGGTGACGGTCTTGAGGCCGCCCGGATAGCCCGTATGGTGCGCGTAGACCTTGGTCTTGAACTTCGGGCCGGTCAGCCGCACCTTCTCGGCGTTGATGATGATGACATGGTCGCCGGTGTCGACGTTCGGCGTGAAGGTCGGCTTGTGCTTGCCCCGGAGGAGGATCGCCACGCGTGAGGCCAGGCGCCCCAGGATCTTCTTCTCGGCGTCCACGAGGTACCATTTGCTGGTGATGTCGGATGATTTCGCGAGATACGTTCCCATCGTTCCTCAGGCCTCGTACTTGTTGAGATTCTTCGGGTCCAGTTTTTCCAACCACGCGTCCAGGTTGCCGCCGCCGCGCCGTTTGAGGACTTCAGGAGTGACGTAGATGGGGCAGTTGGCGCGCAGCGCCAGGGCGATGGCGTCGCTCGGTCGGGAGTCCACCGTCCGCTCGTTGCCCGGCGAGGCCAGATGGATGGAGGCGTAGTAAGTGTTGTTTTTAATATCCGTCACCACGACGTGGGAGATTTTGACGTTCAGGTGCTCGACGAAACTGCGGATCAAATCATGGCTCATCGGTCTGGGCGGGGCCGCGCCCTGCATGGCCAGCTTGATGGACAGGCCTTCCGAATTTCCGACCCAGATCGGCAGAATCTCGGCGTTTTTCTCATCCCGCAGGATGACAATCTGCGTCTCTGTGCTGGGGTCGGGCACGATGCTATGCACCTTCAATTGGACCAGTTCCGAGGTTCCGTTCGTATCCATGGTCCTAAACCAGCTACAACTCGTACTTGCCAAAGTCTTCCGGCTTGAGGTTCTCGAGCCACTTGTCGAGATCCTCGGAGCCCTGTTTCCGGATCACGTCCTCGTTCGCGAAGATCGGGGCGCTCGTCCGCAGCGCGAGCGCGATGGCATCGCTCGGCCTGGAGTCGATCGAGTACTCCGAATCTTCATACATCAGATGAACCTTCGCGAAGTAGGTGTTCTCTTTCAGGTCGGTCAGCACCACGCTGATCACCTTGGCATCGACGGTGTCCAGCACGGCTTTCATCAGATCGTGCGTCATCGGCCGCGGGGTAGCGATCCCCTCCAACGCCAGACTGATCGCGCTCGCCTCGGCTTTGCCGACCCAGATCGGCAGCATATCCGAATTGTCCTCATCGCGCAGGATCACGATGTAGGCGTTGTTATAGGGGTCGAACATCAGACCCCGTACTTTCATCTGAGTGATCATACGACCGCGTCCAATGTCGTGATTGGATTGCGATTTTTCAGCAGAGCGGCAAGGTCACTGTATCACTTAATTTTCCGATTTGTCAACGCGATGCGATGGATTCCGGAAGGGGAACGTTGTGCAAATCGAAGGCTTTTCCGCAGAGCGATGGATCCTGGGAGACTGCGAGCCGGAGCAGGGCCTCGGCCGGGGCGGCCGGATCCGGAAGCCGCCGCGGATCTTCTTCGGGGTGCGCCTTCGCCCGCATGGCGGTCCGGGTGGCGCCGGGATTGAAGGTCATCACGCTGATGCCGAACGGGCTCAACTCATTCGCCATCACCTGGGTCAGGCCTTCGACCCCGAACTTGGACACTGCGTACGCGCCCCACTCCGCCCGGCCGATCCGGCCGACGGAGGAGGACAGGGTGATGATCCGGCCCCGTCGCTGTTTGACCATGATCCGCGCCGCTTCCCGCGAGACATAGAAGGTGCCCGTGAGGTTGCAGCGGAGCACCCGCAACCACTCGCCGACGGGATACCTCACGATGAGCGCCCGCGGTCCGAGCACGGAGGCATTGTTGATCAGGATGTCCAGACGTCCGAAGCGCTCGACCGCCAGCCTCACGATGGCCTTGGCCTGCCTGAGCGACCCGATGTCGGCCGCCGTGCCGACCACCGTGCCGCCGGCTGCCTTGATGGCCGTCATGGTGGCCCGAAGCTCCGGACGCGTGCGCGAGCAGAGCACGAGACGAGCGCCTTCCCTGGCGAATAATTCCGCGGTGGCTCGCCCGATGCCACGCCCGGCGCCGGTGATGAGGATGACTTGGTCGGCTAGACGTCCTGGGAATCGGCTCGGGCTGGGGGAGCCGACGGGGTGAAGTGAGACCACCCGCGCGGTGGCAGACCGGTCATCGGCGGGTAGGATCGGCAACGCGTCGGGCCTATTTGTCGGTCGGCTTGTAGTTCTCCTGCAACTTGGAAGTATCGACCGACTCGCCAAGCTTCAGGAAGGCCCGCATCTGTTTCTTCAGCATGTCCCGGGCGCTCTCTTCTCCCAGGTTCAGCTGGTACTCGTTGATCACCATCGTCTTCATTTTGCCGGGCCCGTTCCACTCGAACCAGCAGCTCTTGCAGACATTGTTCTTGATCTCGCCTTCCATCCGTCCCATGAACAAGGGTTCGGTGATCGGCTCGCCCGCTTTCCCACACTTCACGCATTGGACCTGGGTCATATTCGTCCCCCTTGGCAGAATGGCGCGACGGCGAATTTTATCACAGGGTTCTGGGGCAAAGGAAGGATGCGATCGGGTTGACCGTCTTGGAAAGTTCATGCTACAGAAGACCTCGGCGTCCCGCCCGGATGGCGGAACTGGCAGACGCGCCGGACTCAAAATCCGGTTCTCGCAAGAGAGTGGGAGTTCGACCCTCCCTCCGGGCACCACCCTGTTTCTCACAAGTCAGACAATTCGGCCCCTTAGGGCCCCGGAGCATCGGAATTCGCGGCCTTATCCCGGGGAGCCCGGCCCGGGCGGGAAGGCGCAATACCCGCTTGACAGCCCGCAATATTTCCACTATATTTCCGCTACTTTCACGGCGAACCCCGTGCAGGCGAATCGGGCAAATGTTTCAGCACCAGTTCTCTTCGACGTTCATCGTTATTCATCCCTCACTCAAAGGAGGACCCCATGCGTAATGTGTTTGCCTTAGCTGCAGCGGTCCTGTTCGTGGGCGCTGTCAGTGTGGCGGTGGCCCAGGAGCGGCTGCCTCAG
>CAYJUM010000024.1:30117-32498 GCA_964373355.1 uncultured Nitrospirales bacterium
TTCGGCGGCCTCGGTCAGCGCCCTGATCCGGCGACGGAGCGCGGGATCGTGACGCAGAACGCCTCCACGCACGGCGGCGTAGCTGGTCAGGTGATGCCCGGTGAGATCGACAAGGCCTTAGGCTTCACGAGCACGGTGGGAGAAGTCACCGGCGCCGCGCCCTGCTGGAATTGCGATCCGCAGCCGGGATGGGGCTACGGAAGCACCACCAGGACAGACTACGGTTCGTCCGAAAAACCGCAGATGATGAAGGGCAGCCAGTAAGGGCAATCCTTCCCGGTCATTGTGTGGAAGTCGGTGGCGGCCTCGTGCCGCCACCGTTGTTTTTGGGCCGTGCTATAATGCCGCGATGGGTTCCGATTTTCGGTGCAATGGCGAGCGAGCGACGGTCCGGGCCGACGAGGAGCTGGACCTGCGCGGCGTGATCTGCCCCTACAATTTCGTCAAGACGAAGCTGAAGCTTGAGACGATGGAGGTGGGGCAGGTCCTGGCCGTCATGCTCGACGAGGGTGATCCCATCAAGAACGTGCCCCGCAGCGTCACCGACGACGGCCACGCCGTGCTGAGTCAGGAACGGGTGAACGACTCCTACCGGGTGATGATCCGCAAGCGTCAGGTCGGCTGATTCTCGTCGGCGGTCTTCCCGCCTCGTTCTTTGCGTGTTTTTCGGTCCCGCTTCCCCTCCAGGATCAGCGTGATCTCCCCCTTCAGCGTTCGCGGTGCCAATGTCCTGAGCAGGTCTTCGGCCGTCCCCCGCAGGAACTCTTCGTGTACCTTGGTCATCTCGCGGCCGAGCACGAGGCGTCGGTCGCCGAGCACGTCGCGGATCGCTTCCAGGGAGCGGCGCAGCCGATGCGGAGACTCGAAGCAGACCACCGTCCGGGTCTCATTGCGCAAGGACTCGAGGAGCCGCCGTCTGGGGCCGGGCTTTCTCGGAAGAAATCCTTCATAGATGAACGCGTCCGAGGGGAGGCCGGAGGCTGCCAGCGCGGCCAGGAGGGCGGAGGGGCCTGGCACCGGCACCACCCGGATGCCGGCGGCCAGCGCCTGCGTGATCAGAAAATATCCCGGGTCGGAAATCGTGGGCGTGCCGGCGTCTGAGACCAGCGCCACGCTCTGACCGTCTCTGAGGCGTTCGACGAGGACCGGGGCTTTTTCATCCTTGTTGAAGTCGTGATAGCTGGTCAGGGGCGTCCCGATTCCGTAGTGGGTCAAGAGACTTTTTGTATGGCGGGTGTCCTCCGCCGCAATGATGGCCGCTTCCTTCAGGACCCGCAGCGCACGAAATGAGATGTCCTCCAGGTTGCCGATCGGGGTGCTCACGATATACAGGAGGCCGGCCATGATCAGACGGCGACGGGGACCGGGCCGCCTGCGCCCACGGATCGATACGCCGCCTCCGCCATCGCCACCGCACGCAACCCGTCGTCACCCGTCACCGGCATGGGGGAGCCGGTGGTCAGGCTGCGGACGAATTCCCCGATCACCGTCACGAGGGTGGGGACATCCGGGACGGCTTCGGCCTCCACGGTCGTCCATCCCTTAATGCGCGTCAGGACGCTCGGCCCGACGTCGGCGATCAGGACTCCGTCCCGTCCCATGGCGTCCGCGCGGCACACACGGCCGCCCGCCACCCGTGACACTTCGACGAAGCACCGGAGCCCCGACTGCAAGCGAAGCGTCACGAGGGCCAAATCTTCGGTGTGGACCGTGTGCTGGCGCATCACCTGGGCCGAGACCTCCACCGCTTCCTCCCCGGTCAAAAAGCGGATGAGATCGAAGAGATGGATGCCGATTTCGATGACCACGCCGCCGCCGGCTTGACGGGGATCTTCCAGCCAGGCATGAGGAGCCGGCTCTGCCCGCATCGTCAACGACAGATACTGCGGCGACCCGACCTCGGGCAGACGCGCTTTGAGCCTGCGAAACACCGGCGTGAAGCGCAACGTCTGCGCGGTCATGAGGGGCACGCCGGCATGGCGTGCGGCCGACACCATCGTCTGCGCGTCGGCGACCGTCAGCGCGAGCGGCTTTTCGATCAGCAGGGGTTTGCCGGCTTCGGCGGCGGCGAGACAAATGGGCAGGTTCAATGCCGGGGGCGTGACAACCACGACCGCATCGACGGCAGGATGACTCAGGACCTGCCGCCAGTCGGGAACGAAGGCGATGCCGTGCTCAGCCGCGAATGCCCGCCCAGCCGCGGCATCCCGCCGCGAGATGACCGACAGGTGGCAGCCCTCGATCCGGTCGACGAGCAGGTGTCTGGCGTAGCGTGCGCCATGCCGGCCGACGCCGATCAATCCCAGGCCGATGCTCACGGGTCCTCCTCCTAGATCGGAAGAGCACAGTCTGAACTCCAGTCACTTGTATCAGGATCTCGT
>CAYJUM010000025.1:0-31367 GCA_964373355.1 uncultured Nitrospirales bacterium
AATGCGCCGCCGCCGTGGCTCCCCACGCCGCCGTAGGTGTCCACGATGATCTTCCTGCCGGTGAGGCCGGTGTCGCCCATGGGCCCGCCCACGACGAAGCGGCCGGTGGGGTTGATGTAGTACTTCACGCTGACCGGGTCGAAGATCTTGGCCGGCATCACGGGCTTGATGACCTTCTCGATGACCTCGCGCTCGATCTGCCGGCTGGTGACGTCGGGGCTGTGCTGGGTGGAGACGACGATGGTGTCGATGCGGGCGGGCTTGCCGTTCCGGTACTCGACCGTGACCTGGGATTTGCCGTCCGGGCGGACCCACGGCAGGATGTGCTTCTTCCGCACCTCCGCCAGGCGCCGCGTGAGCCGGTGGGCCAGGACGATCGGCATGGGCATCAATTCCTCGGTCTCGTTGCTCGCGTAGCCGAACATCAGGCCCTGGTCGCCCGCGCCGCCCGTGTCCACGCCCATGGCGATGTCGCCGGACTGCTGGTGAATCGAGGTGATGACCGAGCAGGTCCGGTAGTCGAACCCCCAGGTGGCGTCCGTGTAGCCGACCTCCCGAATCGTGTCCCGGATGATGTCCGGAATCTCGACGTAGGCCTTGGTGGAGATCTCGCCGGCCACGAAGGCGATGCCGGTGGTGAGGATCGTCTCGCAGGCCACGCGGCAGTGCTTGTCCTGGGCGATGATGGCGTCCAGGATGCCGTCCGAGATCTGGTCGGCAATCTTGTCCGGGTGCCCTTCGGTCACGGATTCGGACGTGAACAGGTAATTGTTTCGGCTCATTCTCTCTCCCTCTTGGCTATCGATGCTGAACGGTGGGGCCGCGTCGGGTCAGCTTAGTTCTGTTCCGGGGGACGGCCGCGGGTGACAATGGACACTAGGGGGGCGAGACTAAACCAGCGACCGCGGTCTTGTCAAGAAGATGCGGGCTGTTGAAAACGCCGCCGTGGCGCGGCTCCGGCGGCTTGACTCTGCTCCGACCCGAAGGTACTATAGCTTTTACTTTCAGAAGGTTGTGTGCACCGGCCAACCTTCATCCTACGAGCCTCAACCTCGCGGCGGTCTGGTCCTGGGTTTTACGGTCGAGACGCTCACACACAGCGCGCGATGAACGGGAAGCCACTTCAGAAAGAAGCGGTCGGCGGGACCCCTGCCTTGGGCTGGGAGGAGATCAGCTCCGAGCTGAAGCGCTTCTTCTCGTCCATCAAGCTGGCCATGTTCCTGTTCATCATCCTGGCCATCACCGCCACGATCGGGACGGTCATCCAGCAGAACGAGCGCCCCGACGTCTACATCAAGGAATACGGCGAGGAGGCCTACCGCTGGTTCCTCCGCCTGGGGCTCACCGATGTCTATCATACCTGGTGGTTCACCAGCCTGCTCGCGCTCCTGTGCGTCAATTCGCTGACCTGCTTCCAGCAGCGGTTCCCAGCCATCTGGCGCTCCATGCACCAGGACAAGGTCAATGTCACGCTGCCGTTCATCAAGGGCGCCAAGCACACCGCCGAGATTCCGGTCGCCGCGACGAAGGAGCAGGCCGCCCGCGGGCTCGCGCAGGTTCTGGCGGAGAAGGGCTACCGGATCCTGGCCAAGAACGAGCCGGCCGAGGTCACGCTCTACGCCACCAAGGGTATCCTGGGGCGGGTCGGCGCCCACATGGCCCATCTCAGCGCGACCGTGATCGTGCTGGGCGGGCTGATCGGCAGCTACTGGGGCTTCCAGGAGTTCGGCGTCTGCCTGGAGGGGCAGACCTACCACATCCCCAAGGGCAACTTCGACCTGCAGATCAACAAATTCTGGATCGACTACTACGAGAACGGCGCGGTGAAGTCCTACAACAGCACTCTGACCGTCGTGGACGGCGGGCGGCCGGCGGCGACCAAGACCATCACCGTGAACGATCCCCTGGTCTACAAGGGCATCTGGTTCTATCAGTCCAGCTACGGCGACGCGTGGGACCAGGTGGAGATCGCGCGGATCAACATCACCGACAAGAAGACCGGCAAGGTGGTGGGGACCGTGGACCTCGAATGGCAGAAGGAAAAAGCTGTCAAGGACCTGGGGCTGACCCTGGCCGTGACCGACTTCGTGGCGGACTTCGGCTTCAGCACCCAGGAGAAGCGGGTCTACTCGAAATCCGTCGAGCACCAGAACCCGGCCATCCGGCTGACCGTCACCGAGCAGGCCTCGGCGAAGGCCGCCTCGTTGCAGTCCACGCCGTGGATCTTCTACCACTATCCGGACCTGTTCGACATCCAGGGCTCGCGCTACCGATTCGAATTGGTGGGCTACCAGCCGAAGAAATTCACGGGGCTCCAGATCACCAAGGACCCCGGCGTGAACATCGTCTGGACGGGGTCCACGATGATCGTGGTGGGGATCACGCTCTCGTCGTTCATCTACCACCGGCGGCTCTGGGCGAAGGTAATCCCCGGGGAGCAGGGACGTGGCGCGGTCGTGCACATCGGCGGCAACACCCACAAGAGCCAGATCGATTTTCAGAAGGAGTTCCGAAAGCTGACGGAGCGCATCAAAACACTCAACGCGTGAGGCGTGAAGCGCAAGGGGTGAGGCGCAACTCCATCAAGCCCCTCACGCCTGACGCCTAATGGGGGAAGATATGATCCGGTCGCTGTTCCTGTTCGACATGACCTTCTGGCTGTACCTGGCGGCGCTGGGGCTGTACATTGCCTATGTGTTCGCCGGCCGTCCGGCGCTGCAACTCGCGGCCGCCGGCCATCCCTCCGTGGGAGGGCAGGACGACGACGCCGGCTGGGCGCCGGCCATCGGGCAGGTGGCCACGATCGTGACCGTCTTCGGCTGGATCGTGAACACATTGGCGCTCGGCACCCGCGCGTGGGAGCGCATGCAGATCTCCGGCACCTTCGCGCCGTGGTCCAACCAGTTCGAAGCGATGGCCTACGTCTCCTGGGCCATCATCCTGGGCTACGTCGTGCTGGAGCTGCGCTACCGGATCAAGGCGATCGGCGCCTTCGTCGTCGGGATCGGGTTTATCGCCATGGGCGCCGCCTCCCTGTTGCCGTACCGCTACCAGACGGCCGAGCCCCTGGTGCCGGCCCTGAACAGCTACTGGATCTACATCCACGTGTCGGTGACCTTGACGAGCTACGCCGCCTTCGCCATGGCCGGCGGGCTGGGCGTCATGTACCTGCTCAAGGCGCGGGCGGAGCGACTGGGCCGGACGTCGGGCGTGCTGGCCACGTTCCCGGACCTCGAGACGATCGACGAGCTGGGCTACAAGGCCATCATGGTGGGATTCCCCTTGCTGGCGTTCGGCATTATCCTCGGCGCCATGTGGGCGAATTACGCATGGGGCGGCTACTGGAGCTGGGACCCGAAAGAGACCTGGTCGTTGATCGTGTGGCTGATCTACGGCGCCTACATCCATGCGAGGATGACGCGCGGATGGGAGGGGCGACGGGCGGCGATCTACGCGATCTTCGGCTTCCTGATGGTGATCTTTTGCTTCTGGGGCGTGAATTTCCTTTTGTCTGGTTTGCACGCCTACGCGTAACTGGTGACGCGTCACGCGTCACGAGTTCAAGAATGGCTGAAGAGACACTGACAGGACAAACGCAGACGGCGGCTCCGCCGCGGCGGTCCAAGCTGGCCGTGTTCCTGTCGGCGCTGGGCATCCTGCTGGGGACCTTCGGGGTCGTCTGGACCCAGAGCTCCAAGTACGAGCCGCTCAAGGTCGGCATGGTCGCGCCGGACTTCGAATTGCCGGACCTCGACGGCAAGACGATGCGGCTGTCCGATTTCCGCGGCAAGGTCGTGTTCCTGAATTTCTGGGCCACGTGGTGCAAGCCGTGCCGGGAGGAGATGCCCTCCATGGAGGTCCTCTACAAGAACTTCGAGGCGAAGGACTTCGTGATCCTCGCGGTGAGCATCGACCGGGTCACGACGAAGAAGGACATCCCGCCCTACGTCAAGAGCCTGAACCTGACCTTCCCGATCTTCGTGGACTCGTGGGGGCACACCGACAAGCGCTACAAACTCATGGGCGTCCCCGAGACCTACATCATCGACCGGCAGGGCGTCCTCCGGGAGAAGATCATCGGTCCGCGGGACTGGACGCTGCTCGACAACATCAAGGTCATCACCGACCTGCTCAAGGCTGGCTCGGGTACGCCGCCCGTCCCGCCCGTGACATGAACCGCCTGCCCCTCGCGCTCCTGGCCTGTCTCCTGGCCGGCGACACCGCCTCCGCCATGTCCGACCGGCCGCCCGGCGAGCTGTCCGCGCGCACGATCCCGAAGGTCGGCTCGGCCGCCCCGAACTTTCTCCTCTACGACCTCGACGGCAACGAAGTCAGGCTCGAGGCCTATCGCGGGCGGGTCGTCTTCATCAATTTCTGGGCGACCTGGTGCGGGCCGTGCAAGGTGGAGATGCCGGGCATGGAGCTGCTGTACAAGCAGTTCCGTCGGCAGGACTTCGAGATGCTCGCGATCTCCACGGACGCGCAGGGTCTGGCGGTCACGCGTCCGTTCAAGGAGAAGTTGAAGCTGACATTCCCCATCCTGCACGACTCCGATTACCGGGTGGGGGTGACCTACGGCGCCCGGACGCTGCCGATGACCTTCCTCGTGGACCGCCGCGGGATCATCACGCACCGGATCTTCGGCGCGCGCGACTGGCGAAGCCCGGAGGCCAAGCAGCTGATCCTTACCCTCCTGAAAGCCCCATGA
This sequence comes from uncultured Nitrospirales bacterium, assembly GCA_964373355.1. Taxonomy (GTDB): domain Bacteria; phylum Nitrospirota; class Nitrospiria; order Nitrospirales; family Nitrospiraceae; genus CAYJUM01. The sequence continues at coordinate 4,709 of CAYJUM010000025.1, forward strand.
GCACGGCCTCCTCGCTCCAGCAGATCTCGCTCTTCGCGGCGTTTGCCGCCGGGCTGCTCTCGTTCGTGTCGCCCTGCGTGCTGCCGCTGGTGCCGTCCTACATCTCCTACATCACGGGACTGTCGGTGGAGCAGCTCGCGAACCCCGCCGAGCGGCCGCGCTTCCGCAAGGCGATCATGCTGAACTCGCTCCTGTTCATCGCCGGCTTCTCCTGCGTGTTCATCGCGTTCGGGGCGTCGGCGAGCCTGGTCGGGCAAATGCTCATCGTGTACCAGGACCATCTGCGGAAGCTCGGCGGGATCCTAATCATGCTGTTCGGGCTCTACCTGCTCGGTGTCCTGAACCTGGGCTTCCTGATGTCCGAGAAGCGGCTCCACTTCGCCAGCCGGCCTGCGGGCTATCTGGGGTCGTTCGTGATCGGCATCGCGTTCGCGGCCGGCTGGACGCCGTGCGTGGGCCCGGTGCTCGGCACCATCCTGCTCTACGCCGGCACGAACGAGACGCTCGTCGGCGGGGTCGCGCTCCTGACCGCCTATTCCATCGGGCTGGGGCTGCCCCTCTTCATCACCTCGCTCGGCGTGGACCGCTTTCTCACCTATTTCAAGCAGGTGGGCGCGTATTTCCGGGGCGTCTCGGCGGTGACCGGCGTCCTGCTCATCGTGGTGGGGGTCCTGATCTTCGCCAACTCGCTCACATTCGTCACTGGTTTTTTGGAGAGAATGGGCATAGGCTGGTACCTCGCGCAGTAAACACGTGAAGTGTCAGGCGTGAAGCGAAACCCCTGACGCCCGACGCCTGACGACGACTAACGACTTACGCCTGACGACTCACGTGACCATGAACACGCTGCCGGACGTGAAAGAGTACGACGCCGTCGTGGTCGGGATGGGCCCCGCCGGGGCGACCGCCGCCTACGAGCTGAGCCGGGCGGGGCTGTCGGTGCTCGGCCTGGAGAAGCAGCGGCTCCCGCGGTACAAAGTCTGCGGCGGCGGGCTTTCGGTGCGGATCGATCGAATTCTGGAGCCGGATTTCAAGACGGTGGTGGAGCACACGGTCAACGCCGTGCAATTCACCTACCGCGGCGAAGAGCCCTTCCTGATCGAATCGCCGAGCCCCATTGCCTACATGGTCATGCGGGACCGGTTCGATCACCTCCTGGCGGAAAAGGCGCGCGTCGCGGGGACCGATCTCCATCAGGACGAGCAAGCCGTGGATTTCTCGCAGACGGCGGACTGGGTCGAGGTGATCACGGACCGCGGGCGCTACCGCGCCAAGGTGCTCATCGGCGCCGACGGGGCGAACAGCCTCGTGGCGAGCCGCCTCTTTCCGGACCGTCGCTTCAAGCGGATGCCGACGCTGGAGAGCGAGATGGAGATCGGCGGCAAGCCGGTCTACCCCGGCGAAGGCAAGGTCTTGATCGACCTCGGCGCGACGTCCCGTGGCTATGCCTGGATCTTCCCCAAAAAGGAGCGCCTCTCGATCGGGGTCGCGGAATTCCGGGGGCGGGCCGCCAGCCCCAAGGGGGTGTTCCGGCGCTTCATCTCCGATGAGAAGGGCTTGGCGTCCCTGCAGGTGCCGAAGCCCGCAGGGCATCCCTTGCCCCTGTACACGCACCAGGTGGCCGGGCCCGCGAGCCTCGTGAGCGGCCAGGCGTTGCTGGTAGGGGACGCCGCGCACCTCGTGGACCCGCTCTTCGGCGAAGGGATCTATTACGCGGTCCGTTCCGGGCAGATCGCGGCCGCCAGCATCCTGGGCATGCTGCACGACCGGGGGAGGACCCTGTGGGAATACGAGCAGGCGGTCAGGCGGGAGATCTATGCGGAGTTCCGGATCGCCTCACGGCTCGCGCGCATCGTGTACACCTTCCCGCGCCTCTGTCACCGGCTGATGCACCGCTATCAGGAAGTGATCAACCTCTACTATGACGTGCTGCAGGGCCGGGAAAACTACCAGTCGTTCTTCCTCAAGGCCAAGACGGTCGTCAAGGATTCCTTCCGGGAGCTCCTCCTCGAAGCCCTCCCCCTCCGTTAGTCCTCCGGACGCTGAAAACGGCTTCCAACTGCGTGCTCGCTCGCTCTGACCGCAACGTACTGAACTGCGTATGCCTCCGGCCCTCGCATCGCTGCGGCCTTGTTGGAAAGCCGTTTTGAGCGTCCTCGTTAAAAGCCGTGAGGCGTCAGGCGTGACGCGTCAGGCGCGCTTGAGACCGAAGGGGTTTCACCGCACCCCTTACGCCGCACGGTACTTAGCACCACTCGCCGAGACGGCAGATGGGAGACGCCCCGTTGGACCCTGACGCTGAGACGGAGGACACAGGAGCGGGGACAGAGGCCTTCGCATAGGAAGGTGCGGGAGCTTTGCCGTTCGAGGACATCCCGGTTGTGCCGGAGGGACTCGGCGGCCGGCTGCCGGCGGTCAGCGCCGGGGCGGTCGCCATGCTCACGGCCGGCCGGACCGTCGCGGCGGGCGTGGACTGCGAGGAGGCCAGCGCCACCGCCGGCTGCTCCTGCACGCCGTTCTGGCGGACCGCGCCGGAGGCGCCGTTCGACATGCCGTTCCGGCCGAGCCCGGCCAGCGCCACCGCCTCGATCGGCTTGCCGCCGTTGAGCTTGGCGAGCAGGCGCTGGCTCTCGATCCGGTGCTTGTTTTGAGGATACCGTTCCGCCAGCTCGATCAGCCGCTCCTTGGCCCATTGCTCGGCGCCGAGCTCGTGATACGACAAGGCGAGGTAGTACAGCGCCTCGGAGGAGGCGTCGATGTCCGGGTACTGCTTCACGACCGCTTCGAACCGGTGCGCAGCGGCGAGGTAGGCTTCACGCCGGAGGTAGAACTTCCCTACGAACAGATGGGCTTCCGCGAGAAAATTGTGGCAGGACCGGATCCGCTCCCGCGCGTCGCTCTCGTACCGGCTGCCCGGATAGTCCTTCAGGAGCTTTTCGAACGACTCGAGCGCCTTGTACACCGGATCGGGATCGCGGTCGATGCTCTTCACCATCTTGAAGTGGCTCTCACCCAGCCGGAACTGCGCGTAGGGCGCGAGGGCGTGGATGCGGTGCAGGTCCAGGAAGTGCTGATACTCAACGATCGCTTCGGGATATTCTTCCTTCTCGAAGAACGACTCCGCCCGCTTCATGATCACGTTCGGGTCGTAGTTCTTCTCGATGGTATCGCCGATGAAGATCTGCTCGTCGGTTCCGCTCAACGGCTTTTCCGTGGCGGCCTTCTTGGTGCTCGAGCAGCCGGCGGTCAGCGATAGAGCGATGGCGAGGAATCCGATGGGGCGGACCAGGCGGTACAGCAGGGTCATTGGCAGGGGATGTGGTGTTGGCTACGAAAAAGCCGTCTCCGCAATTCTCGCCCGGTAACAGTAGCAAATGCCCGGGGGAAAAGCAACCACATTGACGCCCTACCTTTGGGGACCTATAATGCCGCCCGTTTTCACTAACCCTGCGCGACCTTCGGATAAAGGATCGTTCATTGTTGACTCCCGGCATGCGGACCCGCATTGTCGCGACGGGCTCCTACCTTCCCGCCCGGCGCGTCAGCAATGGGGAGGTCTGCGCCGGGTTGCGCCTGGACCCCGAGGCCGTCTACCGGCGCACCGGCATCAGGACGCGGCGATGGGCGGACCCGACGGAGGCCAGCTCCGAGCTCGCCGAACAGGCGGCCCGCGCCGCGCTCGCGGCGGCCGGCATGAAGCCCGACGCGCTTGATGCCCTCCTGGTGTCCACCACGTCTCCGGACATGGCGTTCCCGTCCACGGCCTGCCACCTGCAGCGGCTGCTGGGAGCGACCGGGGCCGCCGCCTTCGATCTGGCCGCCTCCTGCTCCGGGTTTCTGTACGGGCTCTCGATGGCGGACCGGTTCATCCGCAGCGGGCAGTTCCGGCGCTGCCTGGTCGTTGCGACGGAGGTGAAGTCCCGGTTTCTCGACGCGGGAGACGAACAGACCGCGATTCTCTTCGGCGACGGAGCCGGGGCGGCCGTGCTCGCGGCCGCTGGGCGGACCATGCTCCCCTCGGAGGGGTCCATCCTGGGCATCCGCCTGTACGCCGACGGCTCGCGGCAGGACTTGATCGAGGTTCGGGCGGGCGGGTCGCGTCTCCCGACGTCGGCGGCGTCCGTGCAGCAGCGCCTGCATGCCATCCGCATGAAAGGGAGCGCACTTTATCGCATCGCCATCAGGCGGCTGGCCGACGCCGTCGGCGATGTGCTGAAGGAATTCGGGGTCGAGATGAACGACGTGGGACAGGTGATCTTTCATCAGGCCAATGGCCGGCTGCTGGCGGCGGTCTGCGACCGGCTGGGGATGTCCCGCGAGAAGCTCTTCACCGGCATCGAGGACTTCGGCAACACGTCGTCGGCGTCACTGCCGATCGCGCTGGATCACGCCGTCCGGAGCGGCCGCGTCCGCCGGGGCGATCTCGTGCTGCTGGGAGCGTTCGGCGGAGGGCTGACGTGGGGGGCGGGATTGATCCGGTGGTAACGTGCAGTGACGTGCGCGACTAACAGGAGGGAGCTGCCATGGGAGAGAAATCGAACGGGCAAATCTTCGTCGAGAGCTTTGTGCGGGCGATCGCATGGGCTGTCGTCTTCTCCGCGGCCTTCGTGCTGACCGTCGGCCTCACGATGCGCATGATGAAGCAGGAGATAAAGGAAATGATCCAGTACGCCTCGACCGAGGCGATCGGCACGTCCCTGGAGGCGCTCACGAGCCGGGAAGTTTTCCCGCTCCTCAAGCAGAACGTGAAGGAAGCGATCGAGTATGCCGTGATCAAAATGGACAACCGGCTGGTGGCCCCCTATCATCCGAGGGTGGCCAAGAAATAAAGAAATAACCGGTAGAAGCCCGCGCGGCCGGCGCCGCGCGGGTCTCCCCCTCCTCACGAGGACGTAGCATGGCATTGTTCGGGTTGATCCCCAGAGAAGTCCAGTTCCTGGAGATGTTCCAGAAGGCGGTGCGGAATGTCGTGGAAGGCAGCCGCCTCCTCAAGGCCATGACGGAGGACTTCCGCAATCCGGTGGAGCAGGCGCGCCGCATCAAGGACATCGAGCACATCGGCGACGGGATCACGCATGAGATTGCCCTGAAGCTTAACCAGACGTTCATCACGCCGTTGGACCGTGAGGACATCTACGCCCTCGCCAGCGCGCTGGACGACATCCTGGACCAGGTCGAAGCCGTCGCGGACCGGTTCGTCGTGTTCAAGATCGGCGCCCCGACCGAGGCGGCCATCAAGCTCGCGGACGTGCTCTACCGCTCGACCGTCGCCGTGGCTGGCGGCATCGACCTCTTGGGCAAGCAGCACGCGGTGATCAAGGAGTGCTGCGTCGTGGTCAATGACCTGGAGAACGAAGCGGACCGGATCACCCGGGACGCCATCTCCAAGCTCTTTGAGGTGGAGACCGACCCGATCATGGTCATCAAGTGGAAAGAGATCTATGAAAATTTCGAGGACGGCACCGACCGCTGTGAGGACGTCGCGAACATCCTCGAACGCATCACGCTCAAACACACCTAACTACCAGTGAGGAGTGAGGGGTGAAGTGTAAGGGGACAGGAATCGCTGCACACTCCTCTCGGTGTGGCCTTCTTTTATTTTTTACCCTGCTATACCTGACGCCTCGACGGTTGTTTGCTCCTCACTCCTCACCCCTCACTCCTCACTGACCAGATGCCTGACCTCGGCGGAATGCTCCTGGTCGTCGTGCTGCTGGCCCTGGCCTTTGATTTTTCCAACGGCTGGCACGACAGCGCCAATGCCATCGCCACGGTAGTGTCCACGCGCATCCTCAGCCCCGTCGTCGCCGTCCTGATGGCCGGGTTCCTGAACGTCGTCGGGGCGTTCATGTCCACGGCCGTCGCGAAGATGGTCGGGGCCGGCATCGTGGATCCCAACGCCGTCAGCCAGACCGTCGTGGCCGCCGCGCTCGCGGGGGCCATCCTCTGGAATCTGCTCACGCTCATGCTGGGGCTGCCCACCAGCTCCTCGCACGCCTTGATCGGCGGGCTGGTCGGCGCGGGGCTGTCCCACGGCGGCTGGGCGGTCGTGAAGCTGGGCGGGCTGCGGTCGGTCCTGGAGGCGATGATCCTCTCGCCGTTCTTCGGGTTTGTGATGGGGTTCATGCTCATGCTGGCGATCAGCTGGGCCTTCTTCCGGACGGCCCGAAGCCACGCCACGCGGCTCTTCGGGCGCCTGCAGCTCATCTCGGCGGGGTTCATGGCGTTCAGTCACGGGGCGAACGACGCACAGAAGGCGATGGGGATCATCACGCTGGCGCTGCTGTCGGCCGGACAGATCACGACGCCCGAAGTGCCGTCCTGGGTGATCATCTCCTGCGCGCTGGCCATGGGCCTCGGCACGGCCGTGGGGGGCTGGCGGATCGTCCGCACGCTCGGCATGCGGATTCTGAAGCTGGAGCCGGTGCACGGCTTCGCGGCGGAGACCGGCGCGGCCACCGTGCTCCTCGCCACGGCGCACATCGGCCTGCCGGTCAGCACGACGCACACGATCACCTCGTCGGTGATGGGGGTCGGGGCGGTGAAACGGCTGTCGGCGGTGCGCTGGGGGGTGACGGCGAGGATCCTCTCGGCCTGGGTGCTCACGCTCCCGGGTGCGGCGTTCCTGGCGGCGCTGGCCTATGCGGCGCTGTCCTTCGGGCGATCCGTCGCGGGGTGAGTCTCCACGGGCTGCGCGGCCGGCAGCCTGACGACAAAGCGGCTTCCTGAGGGCTGTAGCCCTTCGACCCACACCTGGCCGCCGTGCCCTTCCACGATGTGCCGCACGATCGCCAGCCCGAGCCCGGTCCCGCCCATCTCTCGCGAGCGGGCCTTGTCCACCCGGTAGAACCGTTCGAACACGCGGGGCCGGTCGGCCTCGGGGATCCCCGGGCCGGTGTCGCTGACCCGCAGCTCCACCACGTCCGCCTGCTCGGCGGCCTTGGCGTCGACGGTGATCGTCCCGTGCGGCGGGGTGTACTTCACGGCGTTATCCAGCAGGTTCGTCAGCACCTGGACGAGCCGCTCCTCATCCCCGCAGACGGCCGGCAGGTCCGGCGGCAGCATCACATGGAGGATGTGCCCCTTCTTTTCCGACAGGGGGCGGATGAGCGAGAGCGTCCGGTCCACGACCGCCTCCAGGCGGACGGCGTCCCGTTTGAACACCACTTGGCCGGACTCGATCTGCGAGAGCTGCAGCAGGTCCTCCAGGATGAGGTTGAGCCGGTCGCTCTGCTTGAGGATGATCTCCAGGAACTGCCGGCTCTCGTCGGGGTTGTCCTTGGCGCCGTCCAGCAGGGCCTCGACGTAGCCCTTGATCGAGGTCAGCGGCGTGCGGAGCTCGTGCGAGACGTTCGCGACGAAGTCCCGGCGGACGTGCTCGAGCCGCCGCAGCGCGGTGATGTCGTGGAAGACCAGCACGGCGCACGGCTCGTTCGGGGGGCGGCCCGCCACGACGATGGCGTCGATGCGGAAGGTCAGGCCGCTCAACGCCAGCTCCACGCTCTGCGTCTCCCGGATGATGAGCACCTTGGTCGCCAGGTCTTTCAGGTCGTCATGGGGCAGGGCCTCCTGGTAGGAGCGGCCGGCCACCTCGCTCGCCCGCACGCCCAGCATCCGCTCCAGCGCCGGATTGATCAGCAGCACCGTGCCCCGGCCGTCCAGCACCATGATGCCTTCGACCATCGAGCGCAAAATGCCGAGGAGCTGCGCGCGCTCGTCCGAGACCTCCAGGATCGTCGTCTCGAGCTGGTCCGCCATGCTGTTCAAGGTCGTCGCGAGCACGCCCAGCTCATCCCGCGAGGACGTCCGGATCCGTTCGCCGAGGGCGCCGTCCGCCAGGCGGCGGGCCACGGCCGCCATTTCGGCGAAGGGGCCCGTCACGCCCCGGGCCAGCAGGATGCTCAGGATCACCGAGACGAGGAACGCCACGCCGAAGGCGATGCCGAGCGCGTACTCCAGCTTCCTGATCTGGACTTCGAGCTCGGTCAGGGGGACCGCCAGCCGGACGATGCCGGCCGGCGCGCCGGGGGGACCGACCGAGATCGCCAGATAGAGCATCCGCAGTCCCACCGTTCCGCTGAGACGGACGTCGGTGCCGAGGCCGCTGCGCAGGGCCTCGACGACCTCCGGGCGGGCGGCGTGGCTCTCAATGGTCGGGACGGCCTCATCCGCCGTGTAGCTGTCGGCCAGCACGGTGCCGTCGGGCCGGATCACGGTGATCCGGGCCTGCGCGCGCCTCCCCAGCTCCTTGGCGGCGCGCTGCAGCCCGGCCGTGCCGGTCCCCGACCGCAGCCCGCTCTCCAGGGACAGCGCCGCGAGGTTCGCGCGGGCGACGAGCGTGTCGGTCAGCCGGCCGGTCTCCAGCCGCTCGATCGAGCGCAGCGCCAGCGCGCCGGCGATCGCCAGCCCCAGGCTCACGGCCAGCAACGAGCCCAGCGTCAGCTTCCAGCGGATGCTCATACGAGGTGATCGGTGATGGGTGATGGGTGATGAGCGGGTGATGAGTGATGGGTGCTCAAGTCACTGATCACCGATCACCCATCACTGTCCTTGAGCTTGTAGCCGAGTGATTTGACCGAGACGATGGCGTCGTCGAGCACCGGCATTTTCTGCTTGAGGCGGCGGACGTGGACGTCCACGGTGCGGGTGGTGCCGTAGTAGTCGTAGCCCCAGACGGCATTGAGCAGCTGATCCCGGGTCAGCACCCGTCCGGGGTTTCGCAGCAGATGCTCGAGCAGGCCGAACTCCTTGGTGGTGAGCGAGACCTCCTGGCCGTCCATCTTCACCTCGTGCCGCGAGCGGTCCAGGACCAGGGATTTATACACGTAGCGCGCCGAGTCTTCGTCCGTCCGGTCCACGCGCCGGAAGAGCGCCTTGACGCGCGCGACCAGGGCCTTGGGGCTGAAGGGCTTCGTGATGTAATCGTCGGCGCCGAGCTCCAGGCCAATGACCGTGTCCGACTCCTCGGCTTTGGCGGTGAGCATGATGATGGGAATCATCGCGGTCTGCCGGTCCGCGCGGATGCGCTTGCAGACCTCCAGGCCGTCCATCTCGGCGAGCATCAGATCGAGGATGATCAGGTCGGGATGCTCGGCCTTGACCTGCGTGAGCGCCTCGAGCCCCGTCAGCGCCGTGGCGGTGCGGTATCCTTCCTTCTCCAGATAGAGCTTCAGGAGCTGGAGGATGTCTTTTTCGTCCTCGACGATCAGGATTTTCTTGCTCATCGAGGAACAGCGTATAGGGTGGGAAAAGGGGAGTCAAGGGCGGGCCGTCGCGCGGGCGTTGGCTGAAGCCTTGCGGGCCGAATGACCATTACCAGTTCCCAGGTACGGGCTCTGGCTGTTGACGCCAGGGGCTCGTCTGACGTATGGTGGCCGTGCCTCGCTGACGGCTGAATGCTGAGAGCTGAGGGCGCCTACGAATGAAAATCTACCTTGCGAGTCCCCGCGGATTCTGCGCCGGCGTGGACCGCGCCATCGACATCGTGGAGCTGTCGCTGAAGATCTACGGCGCGCCCATCTACGTGCGCCACGAGATCGTGCACAGCCGCCACGTGGTGAACTCCCTCCGCGAGAAGGGCGCCATCTTCGTGGAGGAGCTCGATCAGGTGCCGGATGGCTCGATCGTGATCTTCAGCGCGCACGGCGTGGCGAAGTCGGTGTGGGAAGACGCCGGCCGCCGCGGGCTGAAGGTCATCGACGCGACCTGCCCGCTCGTCATCAAGGTGCACAACGAGGTCAACCGGGACCACACGCACGGCTACGAGCTGATCCTGATCGGGCACGCGGGGCACCCCGAGGTCATCGGGACGCTGGGGCAGATCCCCGACAAGTTCCATCTGGTCTCCTCAGTGGCCGACGTCGAACGGCTGCAGGTCGAAAACCCCGACCACCTGTCCTACGTGACCCAGACCACCCTGAGCGTCGATGAATGCCGGGACATCGTCGAAGCCCTGAACCGCCGATTTCCAGGCATCAAAGGCCCGCACCAGGAAGACATCTGCTACGCCACGCAGAATCGGCAGAACGCCGTCAAGGAGTTGGCGAAGCTCGTGGACGTGATCCTGGTCATCGGCTCGCCGAACAGCTCGAACTCGAACCGCCTGCGGGAGCTGGCCGAGTACTGCGGCATTTCCTCCTATCTGATCGATTCCTCCGCGGACATCAACCCGCAATGGATCGCCAGCGCCAACGCGGTGGGCATCTCGGCCGGCGCCTCTGCGCCGGAAGTGCTGGTCACCGAGGTAGTGGACTATCTCAAGCGCACCAGCCCCACCGGCGTCGACGCCGTCGAAGAGCTGACGGTGATCGAGGAGGACGTGGAATTCCTGCTCCCCAAGGAGCTCGTGAATCCGCTCCCCTCGGCGCGCCTCTCCTAGATTCTCCCGTCACTCGTCGTCCGTATCTCGTATCTGGCCGCTCGCCTCTCGTCGTTCGCACTGGATCGACACTTCACGCTTCACGCCTTACGCTTCACGGGTTCCCCATATCTTGTGGCCTGTCGTCCTCCATGCCCTCCATCCTGTATTTGTACTTTGATTTTTGCCATTTGCTGTGTTACAACCGCGCAGCCGGCATTCCTGCGTAGGGGGCGGTGTCCAGGCCGTGAACCTATCCATGAGGGGATGATGTACCTCAAGTCGCTCGAGCTCACGGGGTTCAAGTCGTTCGTCCAGGCCCGGATCGACTTCCCGGCCGGCATCACCGCCGTGGTCGGTCCCAATGGCACGGGCAAGACCAACGTGGTGGACGCCATCCTCTGGGTGCTGGGCGAACAGAGCACGAAGACGCTGCGGAGCGACCGGATGGAGGACGTGATCTTCAACGGCACCGAGACCCAAAAGCCGCTGGGGATGGCGGAGGTCTCCCTGATCATGAGCGGGCTCTCCGAGCGGAACTTCGAGGGTGTGACGCTGCCGCACGGGCTGGGCGACTTTCAGGAAGTCATGATCACCCGGCGGCTGTTCCGGAACGGCGACAGCGAGTACCTCATCAATAAGACCCTCTGCCGCTTGAAGGACATCCGCAGCCTGTTTCTCGACACCCGGGCGGGGAGCAAGGGCCACACGATCATCGAGCAGGGGCGGATCGACCAGATCTTGAACGCCTCGCCACAGGATCGTCGCGAGCTGATCGAGGAGACCGCCGGCATCGTGCGTTACAAGAAGCAGAAGGCCGAGGCCCTCCGGAAGCTCGAAGCCACCCAGCAGAACCTGCTGCGCGTCCGGGACATCATCGCGGAAGTCCGCCGCCAGTTGAACTCGCTCGAGCGCCAGGCCCGGCAGGCCCGGAGCTACCAGACCCTGCAGGGTGAAGCGAGGCTGCTGGAGCTTCGCTTGCTGGTCCGTGAGTACCAAGGGTTGCTGGCCGCGCAGGAAACCGAGGAGGCCGAGCTCGCCGGGCTGGAATCGGTGGAGGCCGGGCAGCTCGCCGAGCAGGCGCGCCTGACCCGGGACGTCGAGGCCGTGAAGCTGGGCCTCACCACCTGCGATCAGACGATGAGCCGACTGCGCGAGGAGCTCGGCGGCGTCGAGCAGCGCCAGGGGCAGGCGGTGACCGCCACCGAAGTGGAACGGGAGCGTCTGAAGCTCTACGAGCAGCAGCGCGGCCAGGCCCGCGAGGATCTGCAGCGCCTCAAGGCGGACGCCGAGCAGGCGACGGTCACGATCGCGGAGGCCGAAACCGCGCTCGTCAAGGCCGACGCCATGATCAGGGAGCAGGGCAAGACGGTCTCGGCGCTCGAGCAGGAGGCGGTGCGCCTCGCGACCGGACGGGCCGAGGCCCTCGAGGAGCTCGAGCGGGCCCGTCGCAGGATCATGGACCTGACGGTGGAGGCGGCCGGCGCCGAGAACGCCGTGACGAGCCTCGATGCGCGCCGGCAGGAGGCGGCGCGGCGGGCCGAGCGGCTGGCGAGCGAGCGGGGTGAGCTCGAGACCCAGCGCGCGGCGGTGTCGGGCCGCCTGCAAGACCTCCTGCGCCACCGGGACGCCGGGCGGGCCCGCCTGCAAGACCTGCAAGCCTCCCGGGAGAGCCGGGCGCAGGAGTGCCGGGATGTGGAAGAGGAGCTGCAGGAGCTCGGCGGCCGGCTCGGCGGGCGGCAGCAGGAGCTGGCCGGCGTCCAGTCGCGTGCCAGGGCCCTGCAGGGCATGCTGCGCGAAGAGATGGGGTACGGCCGGGAAGGGGACGAACACGCCAGATCCCTGCGCGAGGCGTGCGCCGGCATCCGCGCGGCCGTGGCCGAGGGGCTGGAGGTGCCGCCGCGGCTGGTCCCGGCGGTGGAAGCGGTCCTGGGGGAACGGCTCCGTGCCTGGATCGTGAGTCATCCGAAGGACGGGCGCCAGGCCGTCGGATTCCTCGCGGAGCGCGGCCTGGGCCGCGGCGCATTCGTGCCGCAAAAGCCCCGCATCGGCACGGCCGGCAAGCAGGCGCCGGGCTGGTGGGCCGCCCTCCGGCACGAAGCGGGCGTCCTCGGCAGGGTGATCGAGCTGGTGACGGTGTCGAAGGAATGGCGGGACGCATTCGTGTGCCTGCTCGCCGACGTGGTGGTGGTCGAGAGCCTGGATGCCGCGCTGCGGATCTGGGAGAGCGGCAACTGGACCCGCGGCGCGGGCCCGATGCTCGTCACGCTCGACGGCGTCACGATCGATCCGGCCGGCGTCATGACCGGCGGCAAGACGGGCGCCTCCGGCGGTCTGCTGCAGCGCCGAGAGGAAAGCCGCGAGCTGGAGGCGAAGGAGCGCGAGCTGGCGCAGGCGGTCGAGACGACGCGGCGTCTCATCGAGCAGGCGTCGGCCCGCCAGGAATCGCTGCGCCAGCAGCTCGAAGCCCTGGAGGCGGACATCCGTGCGGCGGAGATGCAGGAGATCGGGCTCGCCAAGGATACCGAAGGGCTCACGCAACGACTCGAGGAACTGGGCCGCGGGGTCGAGGTCATCGACTCCGAGGAGACCAACGAGCAGGACGTCCGCCGCGGATGCGACACGGAGATCGCCGCGGCGCAGGAGCGCCTGGCGCAGACGCGTGCTGCGCAGGACCGGGAAGAGCAGGCGCTGCGCGCCCTGGCCACGGCCGTGGCGGCCAGGGAGCAGGAGGGCCACGCGCTGCAGGAGCGGCTCGGCGCGGCCCGGCTGGCGCTGACCACGCTGAGCGAGCGGCGGGAACGCCATGCCACCGACCTCACCCGTCTGCGAAGCGAGCGAGAGGAGCGCGCCGGCGCGATTCAGTCGTTGGAGCGTCAGATCACCGCGCTGGAGTCGCAGACCCGGCGCAGTTACGCGGAACGGGACCGCCACGAGGCGCTCTTCAAGGAGCTCGAGCAGCAGGCGGCGCGCCTCAAGGCCGACCTGCAGTTGGCGCAGGAGACACAGACCCGAGGGATCGAGGAGCTGAAAGGGCTGGAGCACCGGCTGGGGACGGTGCGTGAGGCGCTGGCCTCTGGCCGCGAGACGAGGACCGCCGTGGCGGTCCGCCTGGCCCAGCTCAAGACCCGGAAGGCGGCGGTCGAGGAGACGCTCGGCGCCACCTATCAATTGTCCATCGAGTCGGCGCTCGAGGAGGTCTCCACGCCCCAGGCCTCGAAAGAAGGCGAGGAGCCCCCGGCCGATCCCACCGTGCTCTGGAAGGAGCAACTCCAGAAGGTCCGGGAGCGGCTCCATCGGCTGGGCCCCATCAATCTCGCCGCGATCGAAGAGCACCGGGAGCTGGAGGAACGCTACCGGTTTCTCACGAGCCAGGATACGGACCTCTCCTCCTCCATCAACTCCTTGAAGGAGATCATCCACCGGATCAACAAGACGACCGAAGAGATGTTCGTGCAGACCTTCGAGGAACTGCGGGCGAAATTCAGCGAGATGTTCGTGCGGTTCTTCCGCGGCGGGCGGGCGGAGCTCATCCTCACGCACGAAGAGGAGTCTCCGGAGCTGCAGAATGGTTCGCGTCCGGATCCGGGCGTGGACATCGTGGTCCAGCCGCCCGGGAAACGGCTCAAGAATATCTCCATGCTGTCGGGCGGCGAGAAGACCCTGACGGCCATGGCCCTGCTGTTCGCGAGCTTCCTGATCCGGCCGACGCCGTTCTGCATCCTGGATGAGATCGACGCGCCGCTGGATGAGGAAAACATCGGGCGGTTCACGCACGTGCTGCGGGAGATGGCGCAGCAGTCGCAGTTCATCGTGATCACGCACAACAAGCGCACGATGGAGGTCGTGGACTCCTTGTTCGGCGTGACCATGGAGGAGCCCGGCATCTCCAAGCTCATTTCGGTGCGCCTCACCGATCTGCAACCGGTTTTGTGACCGCATCACCCATCACCCTTCACGCATCACGCCCGCCTTGGGCGTGCGCAAACCTTGACACTCCGCAAATCGGTTTGCTATAAGCCCCCTATGCAGTCCTGCGTGCCCCGCCCTTTCCCCGCGCGCCATTGGCCCCCGTCGGTGCCGTCGTCCAGCGTGGCGTGAGCCCGGTCACCGGTACATGAAACTCCTGAAGATTCTGATCACCCGACTGTCAGGCGGACTGTTTGCCTCGGTCTCCGATCGCCTGCGGTCAGGGGCGGACCGCCACGCGTCGCCCACGCTGCGGCTCGTCTCGCACAACACCCTGGCCGGCGCGGCGCCGGAGATGGTGCGCCGGACCGGCTCGGCCGTCGGCCAGTCGGAAGCGGTGGATGACGCCATCCGGCGCAGCCAGCACTGGCTGCTGTCCCGCCAGGACCCCGAAGGGTTCTGGGTCGCCGAGCTGGAGGCCGACAGCACGCTGACGTCCGAATACCTGATGCTGCGGCGGTTCCTGGACCGGGTGGACCCGGAACGCGAGCGGAAGGCCGTCCACTACCTCCGGTACACGCAGCTTCCCGACGGCGGCTGGCCGATCTATGCCGGCGGTCCCTCGGAGATCAGCGCGTCGGTCAAGGCGTACTTCGCCCTGAAGCTGGCCGGCGTCTCCGCGGACGAGCCGTTCATGACGCGGGCCAAGGAGTGCATCCTGGCCAAGGGGGGCGTCGTGGCGGCGAATGTCTTCACGAAGATCACCCTGACCCTGTTCGACCAGTATGACTGGCGGGGCATCCCGAGCATGCCCGCCGAGATCATGCTGCTGCCGACGCGCTTCTACTTCAGCCTCTCTGCCATCTCCTACTGGTCCCGCACGGTGCTGATCCCGCTCCTGATCGTCTTCGCCCATCGGCCGGTGTGCCGGATTCCTGCGGCGCAGGGGATCGACGAGCTCTATCTCACGCCGCGCGAGCGGATCCGCTACCGGAAGGAGCCGCCGTTTAACAAGGATGCCCGGTTGCTGACGTGGCGGAATCTCTTCATCACGCTGGACCTGTGCCTCAAACTCTACGACCGCATGCCGGTCCGCGCCCTGCGGAAGAGGGCGCTGCAGAAGGCGGCCGCCTGGATGCTCGAGCACATGAACGGCACAGGGGGGCTCGGGGCGATCTATCCGGCCATGGCCAACTCGATCTTCGCGCTGCGCAGCCTCGGGTATCCGGCCGACCATCCGTTGGTTACGAAGGCCCTCGGCGAGATCGAAGCCTTGGAGGTGTACAGCGCCGTCAAGGACGGCCACCGTGAGGTGGAGACCCTGCATCTCCAGCCCTGCTTCTCTCCCGTGTGGGACACTTCGCTCCTCATGAACGCGCTCGTCGAAGCCGGTCTCCGTCCCGATCATTCGGCGCTGGTGAAGGCGGCCGCCTGGCTCCGGGCCCGCCAGACGACGACGCCGGGAGACTGGAAAATGTCCGCCCCTTCGGCGGAGCCGGGAGGCTGGGCGTTCCAGTTCGAGAACGAGTGGTACCCCGATGTGGACGATACGGCCGTGGTGTTGATGGCCTTGGCCAAGCTCCGCCATCCGCCGAGCGCCCCGGCGCTCCAGCGGGGCCATCGCTGGGTCCTGGCGATGCAGGGCTCGGACGGGGGCTGGGGGTCCTACGACAAGGACAACAACCATCTGGTCTTCAACCTCATCCCCTTCGCGGACCACCGCGCCTTGCTGGACCCCAGCACCGCAGACTTGACCGGCCGCTGCCTGGAGTACCTCGGGACCGTCGGGTACGACCGGTCGCATCCCGCGGCGGGACCGGCCGTGGACTTTCTCCGCCGGGAGCAGGAGGCGGACGGGAGCTGGTACGGGCGGTGGGGTGTCAATTACCTCTACGGGACCTGGTCGGTGCTGACCGGCTTGCGCGCGATCGGGGAGGACATGTCCGCGCCGTACGTCCGGAAGGCCATCGAATGGCTCGAATCCCGGCAGAACCCCGACGGCGGCTGGGGAGAATCCTGTCTGAGTTATGCGGACCCGGCGATGGCCGGCCGGGGAGACAGCACGCCGTCCCAGACCGCATGGGCGTTGCTGGCGCTGCTCTCGGGGGGCGTGTCCGATTCGATCAGCGTGGTGCGCGGCGTGCATTTTCTGCTTCGGCACCAGCGGGAAGACGGCTCCTGGACGGAAGAGCGGCATACCGGCACCGGCTTCCCGCGCGTCTTTTATCTGCGCTACCACTGGTACTGCCAATACTTTCCGCTCTGGGCTCTCGCCATGTACCGGAACGTGCGCGCTCGCGGGCAGAGCAAGGCCGATGAGCTCCGTCACATCGCCCGTGACACGGGGTGGTTCCGGTCCATCGTCGGATAGCCTCCGGCCTCGTGATCGGTGATACGTCTTCAATCACCAGTCACGAATCACCAATCACTGCCATGCACGTGGGGATCTTTGTCGCGACGAGATGGGAGGTCAGGGCGATCCGGCAGGCCCTCACCGTCGAACGGCCCGGCCCCGCCGGCGGGGGCGCGGTCGTGACCGGCCACCGCGGAGCCTGCCGGGTGTCCGTCTTTCAGACCGGCGTGGGAGAGACCCGCACGGCTGTGGTCTGCCGCGACGTGCTGGGCAGTCAGCGACTCGAGGCGGCGGTTGCGTCGGGGTTCGCCTGCGCCCTGGGGCCCTACGCGATCGGCACCATCTTGATCGGGACGGATGTGATCAGGCAGGATCAGCGGACCGGCCCCCCGGCTGAGGCTCTGCCCTGCACCGAGGAGCTGAGGGGACTGGCGCTCGAGGCGGCGGTGGCGGCCGGTGTGTCGGCCCGCGCCGGACGGATCGTCACCGTCCCGCACGTCCTCTGGGAAGCGGCGGACAAACGGCGGGTGGCCGCAGCCTCCGGCGCGATCGGAGCGGACATGGAAAGCGCGGCGGTGGGCGCGGCGGCGCGCGAGCGGCACATCCCCTTCGTGGTGATCCGGGGAGTCTCCGATCTCATGGATGAAGACCTCCCGTTCGATTTCAACGAGTACCTCCAGGGAGGCTGGCGCCGGGCGGCGGCGGCCTGCTTGGCCAGGCCCTCGCGTCTGGCCGGCCTCAATCGGCTGCGGCGGCAAGCGGCCGTGGCCTCGGAGCGCATGACCAGGTTCTACGGCGCATTTCTCGATGCCCTGGAGCCGGCCGCCGAAGGCTCCCCGAGGGCCTCGTGATGGGTCTACAGGACAGCGTCAGGAAGATCGGCCGCCCCATGACCCTCGTCCTCGAGGACATGGGCCGGATGCTGCTGTTTCTCCTCTCCACCTTCGGCTGGCTCCTGCGGCCGCCCTTCCGGCCGTTCCAGATCATCAAACAGATGCATTTCATCGGGTTCAAATCGACCTTCGTGGTGGTGCTGACCGCCGTCTTCACGGGCATGGTGCTCGGCCTGCAGGGGTACTACACGCTGCGGAAGTTCGGGTCGGAGGGGTTGCTCGGGTCGGCCGTGGCGCTGAGCATCATCCGGGAGCTCGGGCCGGTGCTCGCGTCCTTGATGGTCACCGCCCGGGCCGGGTCGGCGATGACGGCGGAGCTCGGCATCATGCGGATCACCGAGCAGATCGACGCGCTCGACACCATGGCCATCAATCCCCTCCAGTACCTGGTCGCGCCGAAGGTCGTGGCCGGCCTGCTCGGCGTGCCGTTCCTCGTGGCGATCTTCGACGTGGTGGGGATCTACGGCGGGTACATCGTGGGGGTCGACCTGCTCGGGGGCAATCCCGGCGCGTACTGGAGCTCAATGGAGTCGTCCGTCGAATGGAAGGACGTCTACGGCGGCATTCTCAAATCCATCAGTTTCGGATTGCTTATCGCCTGGGTCTGCAGTTACAAGGGCTATTACACGCGGCCGAGCGCCGAGGGACTGGGCACGGCGACGACCGAGGCCGTGGTGCTGGCGTCCGTGCTGATCCTGGTGTGGGATTATTTCCTGACGTCCGTCCTCCTCTAAAACGGTGAGGAGTAAAGGGTGAAGAGTCAGGGGTTAAGGTGGGAAAGAATCATGATTCCTACCCTTCACCCTTTACTCCTCACTCCTTACTGGCACCGATGATACGGCTCGAGGGCGTCGAAAAGACACTGGGCGGGCAGCCGGTCCTGCGCGGGGTCAACCTGACCGTGCCGGTTGGGAAGCTCACCACCATCATCGGGAGAAGCGGCGGTGGCAAGTGCGTCCTGTTGAAACACATGATCGGCCTCCTGCAGCCGGACCGGGGCAAAGTCTGGGTGGGGGACGTGGACATCTCCCACCTCCGGTCCAAGGAGCTCAACGAGGTCCGCAAGCGTTTCGCGATGCTCTTCCAGGGGGCGGCGCTCTTCGATTCCTTGACGGTGTTCGACAATGTCGCCTTCCCGCTGCGCGAGAAACTGCACCTGCCGGAGGACGAGGTGCGGACCCGCGTGGAAGAAAAGCTTGACCAGGTGGGGCTGGCCGACATGGGCCATAAATTTCCGGCGGAGCTGAGCGGGGGCATGAAAAAGCGCGCCGGCCTCGCCCGGGCGCTGGTGATGGAGCCGGAGATCATCCTGTTCGATGAACCGACCACCGGGCTGGACCCTCTGATGGCCAAGACCATCCATGATCTCATCGTCGCGATGCACCGGGCCTTCGGGTTCACGGCCGTCATGGTGAGCCATGAAGTCCCGGAGATCTTCGCGATCTCGGATTGGGTGGCGATGCTCCACGAGGGGACCATCATCTCGATGGCCCCGTCGGCGGAGTTCCAGCGGGTCACGAATCCGGTGGTCCACGAGTTCATCACGGTGGGCGGCACGGCCCTCAACCCTTAACGCACGGAGCGGATATGGAACGAGCGAAGCTGGAGTTTGTGGTCGGGATCTTCGTGCTGGTGGGATTGGCCGCCCTCGCCTACCTCTCGATCAAGCTCGGCAAGCTGGAGGTGATCGGTGGACGGATGTACGAGCTCGATGCGGTCTTCGATTCGGTCTCGGGGCTCAAGCCGGGGGCCACGGTGGAGGTGGCCGGCGTCGAGGTGGGGCGCGTGAAGGGCATCCGGCTGAACGACGACCGGGCGACGTTGAGGCTGGCGATCCGCGACGGCGTGACCCTCTACACGGATGCCATCGCCTCCATCAAGACCCGTGGCATCATCGGCGAAAAGTATGTGTCGCTCTCGCCCGGCGGCGGCGGCGAGCCGTTGAAACAGGGGAGCAAGATCCGCGACACCGAGTCCGGCGTCGATCTCGAGGAGTTGGTCAGCCAATTCATCCATGGGAATGTAAAATAATACCGTCCGGAGGTAGAGGTCACATGAACACCACAATTCGGGTCGGCATCGGCATCATTGTCGTGATGTTGTCGTATGTCGGGGTCCAGGCGGCCGCCGCCGGGCAGGCGACCGACCAATTGAAAGGGACCATCGACGAGGTCGTCCGCATCCTGACCGACAAGGAGATGAAGAAGCCCGAGCGCACGGATGAACGCCGCCGGATCCTGGAGAAAGTGATCGGCGATCGGTTCAGCTACGATGAAATGTCGAGACGGGCTCTGGCGGCCCAGTGGAACAAGCTGAACGACGACCAGCGGAAGGAGTTTGTCTCGCTCTTCCAGCGGCACCTCGCCAATGCCTACACCGGGAAGATCGAAGGGTACAAGGGCGAGCAGATCCGGTTCATGAACGAGCGGTTGGAAGACAACACCTATGCCGAGGTCCGGTCCAAGCTCGTCACCGAGAAGACCGAGATTCCCTTGGACTACCGGCTCATCAACAAGTCCGGCGAGTGGCGCGTGTACGACGTCATCGTCGACGGCGTCAGTCTGGTGAACAACTATCGCGGCCAGTTCACGCGGATCATCCGCTCCTCCTCCTATGAGGATCTCGTCGAGCGGCTGCGGAAAAAGTCCGACGACCTGAAGGCTCCCTGACCCGTCACCGGGGGGAGATGCAGCGACCACTCCGCCGCGTCGCGACCCTGCTGCTCTGGGCCGTGCTCCCCCTCGCGGCTCTGACTGCCGCGCCGTCTCTGGCGGCGGCGGCGGCGGCGGAGACCTCCTACTTTCCGATCCCCACCGTGTCGACCACCCGCAACGACGGGAACGACGCGGGCTTTATCGTGCCGATCCTCGTCACCGAGCCGAGCGGGGACCTGAAGTACGTCATGGCCCCCATGTTCGTCGTGAACTCGATCGTCGGCGCGCGCGGTTCCTTCAACCTCTTCCGCTATGAGCCCGGCGGACGCGAGATGCGGTTCATCGGGTCGTTCACCGAGCGGATCGAGCGCAAGCTCGTGTTCAGCTACACCGATCCCGCGTTCAGGAACGGCCAGTACGCGCTGAGCGTCGGCGGGTCCTTTTTCAAGAACGCGACCGCCCGGTTCTTCGGTATCAGCCAGGATACGCCGCTCAGCAACGAGTCGAACTACACCGCGCGCGAGGTGCGGGCCTACTGGAAGCTCGGGCTCCATCTGAACGAAGTCACGCAGGTGGCCGTCGGCGAGCGGTTTCGAGAGGTACGGGTGCAGCCGGGCGGCGCGACCAGCCTGCCGTACTCACTGGACCTTTTTCCGACCGTGGACGGCATGCAGGGCGCCTCCATCCTCGGCCACCGCCTCACGTTCCACTATGACACGCGGGACAATCTGGTCTCCCCGACGGCCGGCTCGCAAGTCACGGTCTATGCCGAGGTGAACCAGAACCTGAAAAACGGCGACAACCCGGTGTATACGCGCTACGAGCTGGAATTCCGGAAGATCTTTCCCAGCGAGTCGAAGCGGGCCATCCTCGTGGTGCGGGGCGATCTGCAGACCACCTTCGGCACCGAGGTGCCGTTCTACGAACGTAGCTCGCTGGGCGGGCAGAACAACTTGCGCGGCTACGGCGTGGACCGATTCATCGACAAGCACCTCATCGCCATCAACGTCGAGAACCGGCTGCACGTGATGCGGACGAGGGTGATGGGGGTCGCGGCGGAGTTTGAAGTCGCGCCGTTCGTGGATATGGGCAAGGTGTTCAGTTCGTTCAGCAAGAAACCGTTCACCGGCTACGAAGTGACGCCGGGCGTCGGGTTTCGGGGCATGGTCCGCCCGAACGTCGTCGGCCGGGTGGACTACGGGTACAGCAAGGAGGGCGGGGCGGTTTTCGCTGGCCTGGATTATCCGTTTTAGTCAGCGAGTGGGGGCCACGGATGTCGTGTAAGCGCTTGACAGTAAAAGAGGTTCTGTGTGAGACTAGCCGGGCTTTTGCAGTCTCGAACCTCGGGGCAACCCTGGAGTTCGGGAGGAGAGGGAACGATGTCCATACTCAAGACACTCCATAGCCCTGCAGATCTGAAGAAATTGTCTCCTGCGGACTTTCCGGCCCTCTGCCAGGAGATTCGGGAGCAGATCCTCGAGGTGGTGTCGAACGTCGGCGGCCATCTGGCTTCCAACCTCGGCGTGGTGGAGCTGACCGTGGCCCTCCACTATCTGCTCGACACGCCGACGGACAAGATCGTCTGGGACACGAGCAATCAGGCGTATGCCCACAAACTGCTCACCGGG
Source organism: uncultured Nitrospirales bacterium (assembly GCA_964373355.1). Classification (GTDB taxonomy): domain Bacteria; phylum Nitrospirota; class Nitrospiria; order Nitrospirales; family Nitrospiraceae; genus CAYJUM01. Next base: position 26,503 of record CAYJUM010000025.1, read on the forward strand.
CGGCGGGAGCAGTTTCATACCCTGCGGCAGTACGGGGGCCTGAGCGGGTTCTGCAAGCGCGAGGAAAGCCCCTATGACACGTTCAACGCCGGGCATGCGGGCACCGGCATTTCCGCCGCGCTGGGGATGGTGGAGGCGCGCGAGCAGCAGGGGCGCCACCACAAAGTCGTGTGCGTGGTAGGCGACGGCGCCATGACCGCCGGCATGACCCTGGAGGCCCTCCATCATGCGGGCGGACTGCACAAGGACTTTCTGGTGCTGCTGAACGACAACCAGATGTCCATCTCACGGAACGTGGGCGCCATCTCGGCATACCTCAATCGCACGTTTACCGGGGAGTTCTACACGAGAATCAAGGAGGAGACCGGGCTGTTCCTCAAGGCCCTGCCCCACATCGGGCAGCCGGTCGGCAAATTCGCCCGCAGGGCCGAGGAGCTGGCCAAAGGGTTGATCCTGCCCGGCCTGCTGTTCGAGGAGCTGGGGTTCCGGTACGTCGGTCCCATCGACGGCCATAACTTCGAGCATCTCCTGCCGACCCTGGAGAACGTCCTCCGCCTGAAAGGCCCGACGCTGCTGCACGTGATCACCAAAAAGGGCCTGGGCTATGAACCGGCGATGAAGAACCCCGTGTGGTTCCACGCGTGCCCCGCGTTCGTGAAGGAGACCGGCGAGCCGGCCAAGAAGCCGGCGCGGCCCTCGTACACGAGCGTGGCCGTGAACACCCTCGTGAAGCTGGCACGGCAGGACGAGCGGATCGTCGCGATCACCGCGGCCATGTGCGAAGGGACCGGTCTCACGGCCTTCGAGAAGGAGTTCCCGCGCCGGCTGTACGACGTCGGCATCGCCGAGCAGCATGCCGTGACGTTTGCCGCGGGGCTGGCGGCGCAGGGGATGCGCCCGGTCATCGCGATGTACTCGACCTTTCTCCAGCGGGCGTACGACCAGGTCGTGCACGATGTCGCCACCCAGAACCTGCCCGTGAGTTTTCTGATCGATCGGGGAGGGCTCGTGGCGGAGGACGGGACGACCCACCACGGCGCGTTTGACCTCGCGTACCTGCGGCATGTCCCGAACATGACGGTGATGGCCCCCAAGGATGAGAACGAGTTGCAGCACATGGTGGCCACCTGCGTCCGGCACGACGGTCCCGCAGCGGTCCGCTATCCCCGCGGCCTGAGCCTGGGGGTGCCGATGGATGCGGACCCGGCCACGCTTCCCATGGGACAGGGCGAGCTGCTGCGGGCGGGGACCGATGTGGCGATCATCGCGATCGGCGTGACCGTGTGGCAGGCGGTGCGGGCGGCGGCGCGTCTGGCGCAGGAGGGTATCTCGGCGGCGGTCGTGAATGCCCGGTTCGTGAAACCCCTCGACGCCACGCTCATCGCGGACGTCGCGCGGCAGGCCCGTTGCGTGCTGACCGTGGAGGAGGGTGCGAAGATGGGCGGCTTCGGGTCGGCGGTGCTGGAGGCGCTGGCCGAGCAGGGGCTGTCCCTCCCGACCGCGATGCTCGGCCTGCCGGACTGGTATATTGAGCAGGGGCCCCAGGATCTGCTGCGCGAGAAATACGGCCTCACGGCGGATAACATCTACGAGCGCGCCAAGGCGCTTCTGACCGGGGCGGTGTCCCGGGCCGAGGTGCCCCGGTGACGGCGTAACGGACCGCATGCATATCGCCAGAAAAAAGACCCGCCAGATTAACGTCGGCCGGGTGAAGATCGGCGGCGACGCGCCGATCTCGGTCCAGTCCATGACCACGACCGACACCCGCGACGTCAAGGCGACGGTCGAGCAGATCCACCGCCTGGAGCAGGCCGGCTGCGAATTGATCCGCGTGGCCGTGCCGGACATGGAGGCGGCCGCGGCGCTGCCGAAGATCAAGGCGCAGATGACCGCCCCGCTCATCGCCGACATCCATTTCGATCACCGGCTGGCCTTGAAGGCGGCGGAGGTCGTGGATTGCGTCCGCATCAATCCCGGCAATATCGGGGCCTGGTGGAAGACGGCGGAGGTGCTCAAGGCCGTCACCGACCGAGGCATCCCGCTCCGCGTGGGAGTCAACGGGGGCTCATTGGAGCGCCACCTTCTGGACAAGTACGGGTATCCCACGGCGGAGGCGCTGGCGGAGTCGGCGCTGAACGCGGTCCATGCCCTGGAGGACGTCGGTTTCACCAACATGAAGGTGTCGCTCAAGGCGTCGGATGTCCACCTGGCCGTGGACGCCTACTGGCTGTTTTCGCTGCAATCGAACTATCCGCTCCACATCGGGATCACCGAGGCGGGCACGGTGCTGACGGGCGCCGTCAAGTCCGCGATCGGACTCGGCTGGCTGCTGTCACAGGGGATCGGGGACACCTTGCGCGTCTCGCTCGCGGCCGATCCCGTGGAAGAGGTCAAGGTCGGGTTCGAGATCTTGAAGTCGCTGGAGCTCCGTCACCGGGGGATCAACGTCATCGCCTGTCCGACCTGCGGCCGCGTGGAGATCGACGTGGTGCGGATGGCCAATGAGCTGGAGCAGCGGCTCGGCCATATCAAAGTGCCGCTCAACGTCTCGGTGCTGGGCTGCGTCGTGAACGGCATCGGCGAGGGCAAGGAGGCGGACATCGGCATCGCCGGTGGCGAGGGAGTCGGCATCCTGTTCAAGAAGGGGAAGTTGCTGCGGAAGGTCCCCGCCGAAGAGCTGATGGACACCCTGATCCAGGAAGTGGAGCTCTTGGCCAAGGAGAAAGAGGCTGAGGAAGGCGCGGCCGGGGCCGGCGCTGAGGATCCCGATGGCTCCGGGTCAGAAACGCCGCTCTCCGCCGCCTCGTCCCTCGCCCCGTCGCGCGCCCCGCGCGAGGTCCCCGTCCTCCCCCCACGCCGCTGACGCTCGTCTAGAAAGTCCAAAGTCTCTAAGTCGTCAAGTCGCGATAGACTGTAGACTTGATAGACTTTCGACTTTTGGACTGGCTTATCGGATCAGAATCAGGTCCATCTCCCCCACCCAGCCGATGACCCCCTGGGCAAACCGGACCTGGTACAGCCAGCGCCCCTGCTCCCACACACCGTCCACGATGACCCCGGTATTGTCCGCGGGCAGCGCATCTTGCAGCAGCATCTTTGCCTCAGGCCCGGTGTAGATCGTACCCGCCAGGCGTACCCGCACCGTCGCGCCCTCGGCAAAGTGCGGGGCGGTCGGCGCCATCCGATCCAGGCTGACCAACGGCTTGATGACCGACGTGTTGATGGCGGAGTAGGGGTCGTAAATCGCCGCGAGGACCGTGAGCGTGGCCATGACCAGGACGATCATCCCGATCGGCAGCCAGCTGTTCGTGCCCGGATACGGGTCGCGCCGCGGAAGGAGCGTCCAGCTCTTGTTGAGGTACGCCTGAATGGTCTTGATCCGCTCGGCGAAGGAGGAATTGGGCGGCATGAGGTCTAGTCTACGGAACGGGGACGTATGACGCAAGACGGCTGCCTTGTCTTGCGCAAGAAGCGCTGGTTATAATGCCGCCGGGGCGCCGTACCCAAGTGGTTAAGGGAGCAGTCTGCAAAACTGCGATGCAGCGGTTCGAACCCGCTCGGCGCCTCCACTCTCTACGAGCCAACGTTTCGGGCCTCTACCTCTCCACTTCAGGGCTTTCGCCGATCACCGCACGGTCTTCCCGCGGCTGACGCTCAGGGACACGCGGGCGCATCCGGGGGGGGAGCCGGGGGGTGTCGCAGACTCCCCCCTCCGGTCCGTTACGGGCGCGAGGCGGGAGGTCGGCGCCTGATCAGGGAGAAGGCTTGCATTTTCTTCGGGGCGCTCCTAGTATTGAGCCTACGCCCGGCCAGAGGCAAAGAATCCTCGTGCAGAGGTCTCCCATGCGACACCGCACCCTTCCATTCGCGCTTGGATCGCTGCTTATGTTGCCCCTGCTCGCTTCTGCTCCCCTGCCCTCCCATGCCGCCAAAGGTGACTTCCAGCAGCCCAACGCGTATGCCGTGGTCATTGGGATCAGCCAGTACAGCGAAGAAGTGATGCCAAAGGTGGCCTACGCCGTCAAGGATGCCCAGGCCATCGCGACCCTGCTGCAGACCCAGGCCGGCATCCCGAAAACCCATATCAAGTTGCTCACCGATGGCAAGGCCACGCTGAGCGGTCTGCGGAACCATCTGGGCGAGTGGTTACGGATGCGTGTCAAACCGGAGTCCGTGGTGTACGTGTACTATGCCGGACACGGCACGCCGAATCTGCAGGCCCAGTCCGGGTCCATCGTGCCCTGGGATGGCCACCCCGATTTCCCGGCCGGCCTGTATCCGCTCAAGGAACTCCAAGACACGCTGAGTAAGCTCCCGACCAAGGACGTCGTCGTGTTCTTGGATTCGTGCTTTTCCGGGGCGGCGTCAGGGGGAGCGGGGCGTACCGTACTGGCCAAGGGCGCGCGCCCCATGGGGTTGCAGTATCCCGTACTGTCCTCTGGCGAGGTGATGGTCCTGGCCGCCGCGAGCGGCACCCAGATCAGTTCCGATTACGAGAAGGCGGAGCACGGCCTCTTCACGCATTTCCTCCTGACCGGGCTGCAGGGTGAAGCCGATGCGGACAACGATCAGGTCGTGACGTTGCGAGAGCTGGTCCCGTATGTGAAGAAGCACGTCGCCGACACGGCCGTGGAGGAACTCAACCGCGAGCAGACCCCGGTCCTCCTGCCGGGGGAAGAGGCGCTCGGCACGCGCGTCGCCCTCCCCCTGGCCCGGACGGTCTCGACCAAGGGAGCGTCCACGGCGCAGGTGAGCCAGCCGGAGGCAAGACCGAGCGCGGCACTCAGCCAAGCCCTGAGCCAGAAGGAACAGGAACTGAAGGCGTTGGAAGCGCAGGAGCGGGAGGTGGAGGATCAGAGCAAGCT
>CAYJUM010000026.1:0-27868 GCA_964373355.1 uncultured Nitrospirales bacterium
TCGCAGACAACACTGCGTCCGGCTGTGGTGCTTGCTGACGCTGGCCGGGGTGACTAGATTCTGTGCCAGGTGACAAGCAAGTCTTACGGCGACACCCGGGCAATCAAGCTGGAGGACACCGGCTTCGCCACTGGGTCGCTGCGAGTCCTGAGTTACGCCCGCCCCGGCAAACTCTTCACCGCCAATCGAGATCTCATCGTCTCGGAAGTTGCCACACTGAAGTCGCAATCGTTGAAGCAAGTCGTCGATGCTGTAGTGGACCTCCTCTGCGCCGGCAGCTCGTCATGATGCGGGCTTCTTTTGCCCAGGCAACTGTTCGAGCTCTTGAGGAGGCAGAACGGCATGACCCATGCTATTGAACGGTCTCGACGGCCAAGTTAGCTGGCGCCGAGTTCCGTGGACTCTTCACCATGACAAAGAAAAATGGGGTCGGTGAACAATTTCATCGCGTGGATACCCGACACGAACTGGTCCGCTCATTGAAGAGAAGCGGGGACCCACCGAGACTCGGCCGGGAAGGAAAGCGGAAACTGACCGCGGTACTGCGGTCGGCACGACCGCAGCCGACGAGAATTTTCGAGGGCTTCCGCCCGGCGGAGTCCGGCAGGGTCGCTCCGGGAGGCGTCGGAGCGACCGACAGCATGACGAGCCTGCCACTTGACAAGCCTTCCATGAACTCTCTAAAGTGCCCGCACATATTCGATTTCCGGGTCACGGGAAGAGGGTGAAAATCCCTCGCGGTCCCGCCGCTGTGACTGGTGCGGGCGCACCAGAAGCCAGACCACCTGACCAGGACCATGACCTTCTTTCCCTCGTGGGCTGGGGAAAGGGTGAGGGTGAAGACGCGGGTGCAATCCTCAGGGTCTGACAAGGCCTTGAGGATTTTTTGTTTGAATCGCCGGCACCAAACCAGGTGGAATAGGGTCGCCCCGGCCGCCCTCCTCGCGGCGCTCCTGCTCGCGACGGTAGCCGCGGCCGAGCCGGACTCCATGGCCAAGAAGCGCCAGCAGGGCATCCTCACCGGGATGCCGTTCATGGCCAACGTCGCGCCCCGGACGTTCGTGGACGATCTGGGCCGCAAGGTCTATCTCGCCAAGCCGCCCACCCGCATCGTCTCGCTGGCCCCGAGCATCACCGAAACCCTCTACGCGCTCGGCGCGCAGGATCAGCTCGTCGGAGTCACCCCCTACTGCGACTATCCGCCGGAGGCAGCGGGGAAACCGAAGGTCGGCTATCTTCACCCGAACCTCGAATCCATCGTGGCCCTGGAGCCCGATCTGGTCCTCGCGCCGCGAGAATTTCTCAAGGTGGACGTGCTGGCCAAATTGGAGCAGCTCAAGATTCCCGTCTTCATCTTCGAGGCCAAATCGCTGGAGGACGTGCTCGCGCACATCCAGACCATCGGACGGATCCTGGAGCGCCAGCAGCAAGCGAACCAAGTGGCAGCCGACATGCGGCGGCGGATCGATGCGGTCAAGGCCAAGACCGACGGCCTGTCCCGCCCGCGCCTGCTCTATGTCCTGACGAGCCATCCGCTCATTACGGTCGGCCCCGGCAGCTTCATCCATCAATTGATCGAGACGGCCGGCGGCACGAACGTCGCCCATCGCGCCGTGGCGCCCTATCCCCGGCTGAATATGGAGGAAGTCATCCAGGAGGATCCGGAGCTGCTGGTGTTTCCGGTGGGCAAGGCGGAAAGCGTCAGCGACGCGGAACAGCAGACCTGGGAGCGCTGGACCACGCTCTCGGCGGTCAAGCACCACCGCTTTTATCGCATCCAGAGCGATATCGTGAACCGTCCCGGACCCCGGATCGTCCAGGCCTTGGAAACCATGGCCAAGATCATCCATCCCGAAGCCTTCCCTGACGGGGGAACCGCCCGATGACGATGACGAGTGCGGCCGGCACGAGCCTGTCATCCACCCACGCGGTCCCTTCCGGTCTCTCGGTGCTGTCGGCCCGGCGCTGGCTGGCGACGGTGATGGCGTTGGCGGCGGCGGCGGCGGCGGTCTTTGTGGGCTGTCTCCAATTCGGGGCGGAGCACATCGGATTCGGCGAAGGCCTGCGCATCCTCGCGCAGGCGGTGCGAGACGGCCAGGAGGGGATCGAAGCGGCCGGCGCTCTTGGGACCATCCTGGTCCAAGTCCGGCTGCCCCGAGTGCTGTTGGCCTTCATGGTGGGCAGCTGTCTGGCGACGGTCGGCGTCGGCCTGCAGGCCCTGTTGCGCAATCCGCTGGCCGATCCCTATGTGCTCGGCATCTCCAGCGGCGCGGCATTGGGCGCGGGCGTCGCCATGCTCTTCGGGATCGGAACGACGGTCCTGGCCATCTCGGCCCTGCCGCTCTGCGCCTTTGCCGGCGGGTTGATCTCGATTCTGATCGTCTACCGCATCGCGGCTGCGTACGGCTATCTGCCCGTGCACACGCTCCTGCTGGCCGGCGTGATCCTGAACGCCGTCTTCTCGGCCCTCATCATGTTCATCACCTCGATGATGGATCCCAACCGCTCCTTCGGCATGATCTCCTGGCTCATGGGCACGCTCAGCGCGCCGACCTATTCGGCGCTAATGGTCGTGGCCGTGTACCTGCTGGGCGGGATGGCGCTGCTCTTCTTCCAGGCCGGTCCCTTGAATCTCCTGACGCTCGGCGAAGAACCGGCGCGCTCGCTCGGCGTGGAGGTGGAATTGGTCAAGAAGATCGTCTTCTTCACGTCGGCCCTCCTGACCGGCGCGGTGGTGTCCGTCAGCGGGCTGATCGGGTTTGTCGGGATGGTGATTCCCCACGCGGTGCGCATGACGATCGGCGCCGACCATCGCTTGCTGTTGCCGGCCGCCGCCCTGGTCGGGGGCATGTTTCTGATGGTGGCCGATACCCTGGCGCGGACGCTCCTGGCTCCCACGGAAATTCCGGTGGGCATCGTCACGGCGTTGGCCGGGGGGCCGTTCTTCATCTATCTCCTGATGGCGCGCAAGAGCGGGTTGGCCGCCTAACGGACGTGAGGCGTCAGGCGTGAGGCGTGAGGTGAAACCCCGGTGGGAAACGTGAGGCGTGAAGCGCTATGACCATGAGTCCTGAAATTCCAAGTAAGCGCCTGACGCCTGACGCCTTACGCCTGACGGACAGACCGGCGTACGAGGTGACTGGGCTCGGGTTCGCCTACCGGCGGGGCGGTCATCCGGGGACCGACTGGGTCCTCAAGGACCTGAGCTTTCAGGTGCGGGCCGGGGAAGTCCTTGGCGTGATCGGCCCGAATGGCTCCGGCAAGACCTCACTGCTCAAATTGCTGGCGCGCGTGCTGCGCCCGGTGGAGGGCCTGATCCGGCTCTTCTGGCGGGAATTGCCGGGGCTCCCGCAGGATGAGGTGGCCCGCCAGGTCGCGATGGTGCCGCAGGACAGCCCGGAGATCTTCCCGTTCACGATCAGCGAGATGGTCCTCATGGGGCGCTTCCCGCACCATCGGGCCGGCGCCTGGGGCCTGCGCGGCTTCGGCTGGGAAAGCGCCGAAGACGTCCGGCTGGCCGAAGAGGCGATGCGGGAGACGGATGTGCTGCCCCTGGCCGGCCGCCTGATCCGGGATGTGTCCGGCGGCGAGCGGCAGCGGGCCATCATCGCCCGCGCGCTCACGCAGCAGCCGCAAGTCCTGCTGCTGGACGAGCCGACGGCATTCCTGGATCTGAATCATCAGGTCGAGATCTGCCGGATCATCAGGCGCCTGAACGAAGAACGGGGATTGACGGTGGTCCTGGTGTCGCACGATCTGAACCTCGCCAGCCAGTACTGCGACCGGCTGTTGCTCCTGAACGGCGGCAAGACGTCGTGCCTGGGAAGGCCGGATGAAGTCATCCGACCGGACGTGCTGAAAACCGTGTATGGCTGTGAGGTGCTGGTGGACCGGCATCCGGACACGGGCAGGCCACGGGTCACGCTGCCCGGCAGGAATAAGAGCGTATAGCTAATAGCGTATGGCTCATAGCCTGATCCGGCCATATGCCATAAGCCTCTGCCATGAGCTCTTGATCAGGAGGCTAGTGCCCGCCTCCTGCATGCAGTGACAGGGCACGCGCAGCACACAGAGAGGATCGCTTAGGGGAGAAGCCGAGAGAGACGGGGAAGATGGTGCAAAGCCATCGCGGTGCCGCCACTGTAAGCGGGGAGTGACTCTGCAGTTGGCCACTGTCTTTAGGACGGTGACAGGTGACGGGTGATGGGTGACGAGTTCGGAGGGATTCCCTTCTAACGTGTCACGCGTCACGTGTCACGCGTCACGGTTTCAAGATGGGAAGGCGCAGAGGAGCGATGATCCGCAAGCCAGGAGACCCGGCTGTCGGACGATACCACAAGCCCTTCGAGCACGAGGGAGGTGGACATGAGGAAGGTACGTGGGGGTCTCATTGTCGGGATGGGAATGTTGATGGTGGTCATACTTGCGCCGGTCATCGGCGGGGCACAAGAGGAGGGGAAGCCGAACGAACCCGGAACCGAGGCCAAGGAGCTGAAGACCAAGGACGTGGTCGTCAGCGCCACGAAGACACCGATCCCGGTCACGCAATTAACGAGCTCCATGGAAGTCATCACGGGAGAAGAGCTTCAACGCAAGAAATTCAAGACCGTAGCCGACGCGCTGCGCCTGGCGCAAGGCTTGTCGGTCCTGCAGAGCGGCGGACCCGGTACCGAAGCGTTGGTCCGGATGCGCGGAGGGAACCCCGAGCATGTCCTTGTGGTCATCGACGGCACGATCGCCAACAGCCCCACCAACGGCCGGTTCAACTTCGGAAACCTGAATGCCGAGAATATCGAGCGCATCGAGATTTTGCGCGGCGCGCAGAGCATGCTCTGGGGCTCCGATGCGATCTCGGGCGTGATCAACATCATCACGAAGAAAGGCAAGGGCAAGCCGACCGGGAACGCCTTCCTGGAGTACGGCTCATTTGCCTCGCTGCGGGAGGGAGCGTCGGCCGCCGGCTCCAAGGGGCCGTTCGACTTCACCATGGCCCTGCAACGCTGGGACATTACGAGCTTTTCGGCGGCCAATTACCGGATCGGCGCGTTTGAGCGCGATCCCTTCCACCAGTGGCAGGCCTCCGGCCGCGTCGGGGTCGCCTTGCCGAAAGACGGCCGGCTCGAATTCAATCTGCGCTGGTGGAACTCGGACCTCGGACTGGATTCCACCGGATTTGATGTGTTTGGAGTCAAGCAGTCGACGAACCAACTGCTCTTGAGCGGTGTCTATGATCAGCCGATGACCTCCTGGTGGAACCAGAAATTGACGCTGGCGCAGAACGAGGAACATTTCGGTTCCGGACGGGGGACGTTCAGGGTGCAGTTGGGAACGGGTGTGCAGTCTGCGGCGAACCAGACCCCGTCCGATTTTACGATCATCAATCAGCGCTTGGAGTGGCAGCACAATTTTCAGGTCGCCGAGCCGTTGCTGCTGACCGTGGGGTACCAGCATCGAGAAGAATCCGGAAGCAATCCTCTGCAGTTCGGCCAAAAGGGCATCATCTCGAATGCGGGCTTCGCACAGGCCCAGGTGAATCTCTGGGACAGCCTCTTCCTGACCGGCGGGCTCAGGCAGGACAGCTACAATACGTTTGGAGACGCGACGACCTACCGCACCACGGCGGGCTATCTGGTTTCGCAGACCCGGACGAAAATCCGGGGAAGCTATGGCACCGGCTTTCGCACGCCGACGATCAATCAATTGTTCTTCCCGGGATTCGGCACCCCGGGCCTGAAACCGGAGAAGAGCAAGAGCATGGATGTGGGAGTGGATCAGTGGCTCTTCAAGGATGACCTGCAGGTCAGCGTCGTCTATTTCTGGAACCGGTTTACCAATCTGATCCAGACCCTCTGCGCCAACCAGGCGTGCAGCATCAGCTCCGCCCAGAACATCGGAGACGCCAAGAGCCAGGGATGGGAGACCTCCTTCAATTATGCGGTCTTGAAGAACCTGGATCTCCGGGGCCAATATACCTATACCGTGACGCGCAATGTCCTGAACAGCAGCCGCTTGGCGCGCTGGCCGGTGCACATGGCGAGCGCCGGGGTGAGCTATGCGCCGATCGAGCCTCTCCGCGTCAATCTGGACTTCCGGTTCATGGGAGCCCGCTTCAATTCGACGGATTTGACGAATCGCGCGATCACCAAGCTCAGCCCATTCAATGTCTTCAATCTCTCGGCGACCTATGACGTGATGAAGAACGCCCAGATTTTCGGCCGTCTGGATAACATGTTCGACAAGGAATACGAGGAAATCTCGCAGTTCGGGACGCCGATCCGGTCGATCTACGGCGGCATCAAGCTCACCTATTAGATTGCGGATTGGGGATTGTCCATCGCATGACATCTGAAGCGTTGAACCAGCGGACGAAAGAGTTCGCATTGCGGGTGATCACACTCATTGAAGAGTTGCCGAACGCCAAGGGTACAGATGTGATGGGGCGGCAACTCTCGAATCGGTTTACTGGCGTGAGTTACTCCTCGAGGGTTGTACTAGTGGTGAACGTGAGGTCTCTGCCTTGCTGCAAGAAGCGAACGACCTGACAGCAATCTTTACGGCATCGGGGAAAACGGCTAAGCGAGGTTCGTGGTCCGCCAATCCGCGATCGCACATTCGCAATCCGAGATGACACGCCCTCGGCTCGTCATCGCCGGCACCCACAGCGGGGTCGGGAAGACCACGGCTACACTGGCCATCATGGCGGCGCTGCAGGCGCGCGGGCGCAAGGTCCAGCCGTTCAAGGTCGGGCCGGATTTCATCGATCCGGGCCACCACACGCTCGCGACCGGGCGGCCGTCCCGCAACCTGGACGGCTGGATGCTGGGGCCGGACGTGAGCCGGGAGAGTTTCCTTCGTGCGGCCGCGGATGCGGACCTCTCGATCATCGAGGGGGTGATGGGGCTGTTCGACGGCAGCTCCCCGGTCACGGAGGTCGGGAGCGCCGCAGAGATGGCCAAGATCCTGGCGGCGCCGGTGCTGCTCGTGATCGACGGGAGCGCCATGGCGCGGTCGGCAGCCGCGATGGCGCAGGGCTACGCGCGCTTCGACCCGGACCTCCGCGTGGCCGGCGTCTTGTTCAATCGGGTGAGCGGGGATGGGCATTACCGTCTCCTCAAGGAGGCGGTCGAAGCGGAGACAGAGCTGGCGGTCGTGGGGTATCTTCGGCCCGACCCTGCCATGACCATCGCCGACCGGCACCTCGGGCTGGTGACGGCGGTCGAGCAGGGAGGCCGCGAGCGGTACGAGCAGCTCGGGCGCCTGGCCGCCGAGACCCTGGACCTGGACCGGATCGAAGCGCTGGCGCGCTCCGCCCCCGCACTGGTGAGGGGTGAAGAGTTAGGGGGCAAGGGTCAGGAGAGCGGTCCGGATCGGAACCCCCGCACCCTTCACGCTTCACCCTTCACGGTTCGGGTGGGTGTCGCGTACGACGAGGCGTTCTGCTTCTACTATCCCGAGAATCTTGAGATGCTGGAGCGCGAAGGGGCCGAGGTGATCCGGTTCTCGCCGCTTCGCGATACGGCCTTGCCGGACGTGGACCTGCTCTACCTGGGCGGCGGCTATCCGGAGCTCCATGGCGAGACCTTGTCCCGGAACGCGGCGATGCGGGAGGCGGTCAGGGACTTTGCCGGACGGGGCGGCACCGTGTACGCGGAGTGCGGCGGGCTGATGTACCTGACGCAGGCCATCCGCGATTTTGAGGGCCGCGCGCATGAGATGGTGGGGCTGTTTCCGGTCGAGGCCGTGATGCGCAAGCCGGGCCTGACCCTGGGCTATCGGGACATCGAGATCACGCAGGCCTGTCCCCTCGGGCCGGTCGGGACGAAGGCGCGGGGCCACGAGTTCCATTACTCGTACCTGGCGGCTCCCGGCGGCGCGCCGTTGGCCACGAGTACCCTGCGACATGCCTGCGCCGTCAAGGACGCGCGCGGCGCAAGCCGGTCGCCGGACGGCCTGCTGGCCGGCAACACGATCGCGCTCTATACCCATCTGCACTTCGCCAGCCAGCCGGCGCTGGCCCGTGCATTGCTCGAGAGCGCCCGCACGCATCCGCATGAAACAATCTCCAAACGATGAAGGATTCGGCCGACCATAAAGCCAAGATGACGCGCCTGAAGGAGTCCGTGGACCGGCGGATCGCCGCCGCCCAGGAGGAAAAAGGGCTCCTGGTGGTGCACACGGGCGCGGGAAAGGGCAAGACCACCGCGGCCTTCGGGATGGCCCTGCGCTGCATCGGCCACGGCATGAAGATCGCCATCGTGCAATTCATCAAGGGCGCGATCGACACCGCGGAGGAGCGGGTCCTCAAGGGCTTCGGCGAGCAGGTCGTCTTCTTGCGCATGGGCGAAGGCTACACCTGGGAGACACAGGACCGGGAGCGTGACATTCGATTTGCCAAAGAGGCCTGGATGGCCGCCTCGGCGTTCCTCCGTGATCCCGCCTTCGCCATGGTGATCCTGGACGAGTTCAACATCGTGCTGCAGTACGACTATCTGTCGGTCGAGGACGTATTGCCGGTCTTGCGGCAGCGGCCACCCATGCAGCACGTGGTCATCACGGGGCGGAGCGCCAAGGCGGAGCTGATCGAGGAGGCCGATCTGGTGACGGAGATGGGACAGGTGAAGCATCCGTTTCGAAAGGGCGTGAAGGCCCAAAAGGGGATCGAGTTCTGATGGACAAAGCGTGCGGGCGGTGCGGACGGCCTTTCGGCTGCACGCAGACCTATGGCTGCTGGTGCGGCGAGATCAAGCTGGACGACGCGCAGCGGGCCTGGCTCCAAGCGCGCTACGACAACTGCGTGTGCCCCGAATGTCTGAAAGCTCTGGCGGCCGGAATGCTCAAGACGGAGGCAGCCCCGTGAGGCATCCAGTGACCGGCCGCATGAAGGGCAATGGCAAATTTTCAGACCGGGAACGGGCCGCCGTCTACCGGGCGATCGCCGAGCGGCGGGACGTCCGCACGAAATTCCTCCCCACGCCGATTCCGGACTCGGTGCTGGCTCGATTATTGACGGCGGCGCACCACGCCGGGTCGGTGGGCTTCATGCAGCCCTGGGACTTCGTGGTCGTCCGCGCGAGGCCGACGAAGCAGGCCGTCAAGAAGCTCTTCGAGCAGACGAACGGCGCGGCCGCCCGGCGCTATCAGGGCGCGCGCGCGAGCCTCTACCGCCGGCTCAAGCTGGAGGGTATCCTGGAGGCGCCGGTGGCGCTGTGCGTGACCTGCAGTCGGCAGCGGGGCGGCCGCCACGTGCTCGGGCGATCCACCGTCCAGGACACCGACCTGTACAGCACCTGTTGCGCCATCCAGAACCTCTGGCTCGCCGCGCGCGCCGAGGGCATCGGCGTGGGCTGGGTCAGCATCCTGGACCACGGTGCGCTGAAACGGGTCCTGGGCATTCCGCGCTCCATCAAGCTCGTGGCGTACCTGTGCCTCGGCTATGTGAGCGAGTTCGCGGCGTCGCCCGATCTGGAACGGGCCGGCTGGCGATCCCGTCTGCCGGTGGATGCGCTGATCCATTACGAGCGCTGGGGCAACAGGCTGGAGTGATGCCTGCAGAAGTCATCAGTGGTCAGTTATCAGTGATCAGTCAGTTCACCTGAGGACTGAAAACTGATGACTGACTACTTCTTTCGGTCGGCATTCCGCATTCCTCGTTGAGGGAGTGATGCGCATCACGAAGGTCTATACGCGCACCGGTGACGCCGGAAAGACGAGACTCGCGGGGGGCCAGCCGGTCTGGAAGGACAGCATCCGGGTCGAGGCCTACGGCACGGTGGATGAGCTGAACGCGATCCTGGGCGTGGTGCGCGTCTTCAACGCCGACATGGTCGCGCGGCTGCCCCAGGCCGCCAGGCTGGAGGAGGAATTGCGCTGGGCGCAGAACAAATTGTTCGACGCAGGCGGCATCCTGGCCACCATGCCGGGACAGCAATTCAAGAACATGCCGCAGGTGACTGGAAAGGATCTCGTGCGCCTGGAGCGATTGATGGACGAGTGCCAGAAGGATCTCGCGCCCCTGACAGAATTCATCCTGCCCGGCGGGGGCAAGGTCTCGGGGCTGCTGCATCACGCGCGCACCGTCTGCCGCCGCGCGGAACGGGTCTGCGTGCGGTTGGCCAGGGAGGAGACGGTGGATGCCGTGATCGTCAAGTTCCTGAACCGGCTCGGCGACGCGCTCTTCGTCCTGGCGCGTTGGGTCGCCAAGACACAAGGGGAAGGGGAATTTCTCTGGGAAAGGACTGTAAAACGTGATGGGTGATGAGTGACGTGTGACGAGTAAAAAACTGAAAATAGGGAAAACTTCTAGCCACTTGTCACGCGTCACCTGTCACGTGTCACCTAGTTGAGCATGTCTGCGCGTACCTTGATGATCCAAGGCACCGGGTCCCACGTCGGGAAATCGGTGCTGGTGGCCGCCCTCTGCCGGCTCTTCGTGCGGCGCGGGCTGCGGGTCGCGCCGTTCAAGGCCCAGAACATGTCGAACAATTCCTTCGTCACCCCCGATGGAAAGGAGATCGGCCGGGCCCAGGCGGTCCAGGCCGCAGCCTGCCGGCTGGCGCCGCGGGTGGAGTTCAATCCGGTGCTGATCAAGCCCGAGGGAGACCTGCAGTCCCAGCTCGTCGTGCAGGGGAAGGTCGCGGGCAGGCTGCAGGCCCGTGACTTCGGACGGGTCCGCCGCGACTGCTGGGAGGTCGTGCAGGATTCCTTCGACCGGCTGGCCCGCGAATTCGACCTCGTCATTCTGGAGGGGGCCGGCAGCCCCGCCGAGATCAATCTCAAGGAACAGGACATCGTCAATATGCGGATGGCCCGCCATGCCCAGGCGCCGGTGCTGCTGGTGGGCGACATCGATCGCGGCGGAGTCTTTGCGGCCCTCGTGGGGACGCTGGCGCTGCTGGATGCATCCGAGCGGGAGCATGTGAAGGGGTTTGTGATCAACAAGTTTCGGGGCGACCGCGAGCTTCTGTATCCGGGGGTCGAGATGGTGGAAGCGCACACCCACGTCCCATGCGCGGGCCTCCTTCCCCACTGGGGCGATCTGCGCGTCCCGCAGGAAGACTCGTTGGGGTGGAACCCCTCCCCCCTCCCCCCTCCCCCTTCACCCGTTCTGACGATCGGCGTCGCGGATCTGCCGGCCATCTCCAACTTCACCGACTTCGAGGTCCTGTCGCGGGAGCCGGATGTCCGGCTCGTGCGGGTGGCTTCGGCCCAGGCGCATGACGCGTCCGGGCTCGATGCCCTGATCTTCCCCGGCACGAAGAACACGGCGGAGGCGCTCAAGTTCGTGCGCGCGCAGGGGCTGGACCAGCTCGCGCGGCGGGTGGCGGGGGAAGGCGGGCTGGTGCTGGGGATGTGCGGGGGCTATCAGATCCTGGGCCGGGTGATCCAGGACCCGCATGGCATCGAATCGAGCGAGAAGCGGATGAGCGGGCTCGGCCTCCTGGATGTCACCACGGGCTTTGCCCGGAAAAAGGTGTTGATCCAGGTCACGGGCGTGCACCGGGAGACCGGTTGTCCGATCGAAGGCTACCAGGTGCACATGGGCCGCACCAGGCCGGGCGCCGGCGTCGTGCCGCTGCTCGACGTCCAGAAGCCTGATGGGTCCAAGCGCTGGAGTGAAGGCGCGGTGTCGCCGGACGGCCGCGTGCTCGGGACCTACGTGCACGGGCTCTTTGATGCGCCCCTGTTCAGGCGGACGTTCCTGAACCGCCTGCGGGATCGCCGGGGATGGGCGCCGCTCGCGCCGCAGCCGCACGCGACGCTGGATGACGACCTCGACCGCTTGGCGGATTTTGTCGCCTCGCACCTGAATCTCTGGATGATCGAGGCGATCATCTCCAAAGGACTATGAAGCCCGTCAGGCGTCAGGCGTCGGGCGTCAGGGGGAAGAAGCGGGGCTTCGCTTCACGCTTCACGCCTCACGCGTCACGGCTTATTTTTGTGGTGGGCGGCGCCTCGTCCGGCAAGAGCGATGTGGCGTTGGAGCTGGCCGGCCGCGCCGCCAGACGGGCCTTCGTGGCGACCGGAGAGCCCTTGGATGAGGAGATGGCCGAGCGGATCAGGGTTCACCAACGGTCCCGGCAGGGGCGGTGGGACACGTGCGAGGTGCCGGTCGATCTCGCCAAATGGTGTGCGACCGAGGGCCGGGCCTACCGCACGGTGGTCGTGGACTGCCTGACCCTGTGGCTGAGCAACCTCCAGCGGCAGGGTCTCGAGCCGGGCCGGGTGACGGCGCAGGTGCGCGACCTGCTGGAGACGGCGCGCGGGATCAAGGGGCGAGTCGTGTTGGTGAGCAACGAGTTGGGGATGGGCATCGTACCGGCTGATCCGGGCACGCGGCGGTTTCGCCAGCTCGCCGGGCAGGTCAACCAGTTGGTGGCGGACGCCGCGGACGAAGTCCATCTGGTCGTGTGCGGGGTGGGGCTCCGCCTGAAATGACCGATCCTTCACCACTCCCGCAACTCCTGCAACAGACCCTCGAGGCGATCCGGCCGCTCGATCAAGGCCTGGTGGCGCAGGCGCGGGGACGCTTGGACCGGCTGACCAAGCCGATCGGCAGCCTGGGCCGGCTCGAGGACCTCGCCGCGCAGTACGTCGCGGTCTCCGGCGAGCTCCGGCCGGCTGTCCCTCGCGCTGCCGTCGTCACCTTTGCCGCGGACCACGGCGTGACCGCCGAAGGGGTGAGCGCCTACCCCAGCGAAGTGACCGCCCAGATGGTGCTCAATTTTCTGCGGGGCGGGGCCGGCATCAATGTGCTGGCCAACCACGTCGGCGCGACCGTCCGCGTCGTGGATATCGGCGTCGCCCATGACTTCGGCAATTTGCCGGAGCTCCGGCACCATAAGATCGGGCCCGGCACCAAGAATCTCGCCATCGGCCCGGCGATGCCGCGCGAGGAGGCGATCCGGTCCCTCGCCGTAGGGATCGGGCTGGCCGATGAGCTGGTCGCCGAGGGCTTCGATGTGGTCGGGACGGGCGACATGGGGATCGGGAACACGACGCCGAGCAGCGCCATCACGGCTGCGGTCACCGGACGGCCGGTCGCGGAGGTGACGGGGCGCGGGGCCGGGCTCGACGATCGGAGCCTTCGGCACAAGATCCAGGTCATCGAGCAGGCCTTGGCCATGAACCGTCCGAATCGTGAGGATGCCCTGGACGTGCTCTCGAAGGTCGGCGGGTACGAGTTGGGGGGGATCGCCGGGCTCATTCTGGGCGCCGCCGCGCGCCGGAAGCTGATCGTGCTGGATGGCTTCATCTCCGGCGCCGCCGCGCTGCTCGCCGTGGCGCTCCAGCCCCGGTGCGTTGGCTACCTCGTCGCGTCCCATCTGTCGGTCGAGTGCGGGCACCGCGCCGTAATGCAGCACCTGGGCGTCACGCCGCTGCTGGACCTCGATCTGCGGCTGGGCGAAGGGACGGGCGCCTGCCTGGGCATTGGATTGGTGCAGGCGGCCGTGAAGCTCCTGACCCAGATGGCGACTTTCGACGATGCCGGTATCTCGGGACGTAAGCAACAGTGAAGCGTCAGGGGTGAGGAGTAAGGGGTAAGGAACAAGAGCGCAACCCATGGTTTCTTACTCCTCACTCTTCACGCGTCACCCTTTACGCTCGTTTCTGATCGCTTGGCAGTTCCTGACGATCATCCCGCTGTCGGGCAGGCATCACGACCCGACCGACCGCGAGCTGGCGGCCTCGATGGCCTGGTATCCCGTCGTCGGCCTGGCGCTCGGGGCGCTCCTGGCTGTCTCGGACTTCGGCCTGAGCCGCCTGCTGCCCGGTGGCGTGAGCGAATTCGTGGTGCTGGCTCTGTTGGTGATCCTGACGCGGGGGTTGCATCAGGACGGGCTGTCGGACACCTTGGACGGCCTGGCCGGGGGCCGGAGTCCCGAGGAGCGGCTGGCCATCATGCGCAGCGGCACGATCGGGCCCCTCGGCGCCACCGGCCTGATCCTGACGATCGGCCTGCGGTATGCCTGCCTGGCGTCGCTCCCGGCCGCGGCCCGGTGGCCCGCGCTCGTGTGCATGCCGGTGGTCGGACGCTGGGCGATGGTGATGGGGACGGCGGCGCTGCCGTACGCGAGGAAGGAGGGCGGGCTGGCCCTGCCGTTCACGGAGCACCTCTCGCGGCGGGAGATCGTGCCGGCGACGGCCGCGCTGGCCACGGCCCTGGTCGTGCTGTTCGGGAGTCTCGCGGCCGCGGCGGCCCTGGCGAGCGTCGGCATCGCGTTGCTGTTGCTGCTCGAGCTTTTTCGGCGGCAGTGCGGCGGCATCACCGGAGACATGCTGGGCGCGCTGAACGAGCTCACCGAAGTCCTGTTTCTGCTGCTCGCGCCCTGGCTGCTGGCGCAGCGATGACCGCGTGGGAATTGTTCGCCGCCGTGGCCCTGGACCTGGCCGTCGGCGATCCCCGCTGGCTCCCGCACCCGGTCAAGGGGATGGGATGGGTCGTGGCCCGGGCCGAGCGGGCGGTGCGACAGGTCCGCCGCTCGCCGCTGGCGCAACGCGCCGCCGGCGTCGGCCTGGCGGTGGGATTGCCGGCCGGCTGTTACCTGGCCGGATGGGGGCTGATCGCGCTCGGCGCCCGTCTGCACCCGGTCGCGGGTCACGTGGCCGCCGCCGTCCTGGCCGCGACGACGCTCGCGATCAAGGACCTGGTCGCGCATGTCCGCGCCGTGCACGCGGCGCTGGAGGAGAAGGACCTCGACGGCGCCCGGCGCGCGGTCGGGCAGATCGTCGGACGGGAGACCGCCACGCTGCCGGAGCGGGAAATCGCGCGGGCGACGGTCGAGACCGTGGCCGAGAGCGCCTCGGATGGGATCGTCGCGCCGCTCTGTTATCTCGTGGTGGGCGGACCTCCGCTGGCGCTGGCGTACAAGGCGGTCAGCACGTTGGATTCCATGATTGGCCACCGGAGTGAGGCATACCGGTATCTGGGGTGGGCATCCGCCCGCCTGGACGATGTGATGAACTGGATTCCGGCCCGGCTGACCGGGCTGCTCCTGGTGGGGGCGGCCTATGCGCGCGGGTACGACGGGAGGGGCGCCTGGCGGATTCTGCGGCGGGATGCAGCCAAGCACCCCAGCCCCAACAGCGGCCGGCCTGAAGCGGCGATGGCGGGCGCCCTGCGGATTCAGCTCGGCGGCACCAATGTGTACGGCGGCGTGGTGTCGGAGCGGCCGCGGCTCGGCGATCCGGTCCGGCAGGTGTCCGCCGCCGAAATTCCCATGGCCGTTGATCTGGCCATGACCGTGACGGGCGTGGCGGTGGGGCTGGCTCTATTGATTGTGGGACTCTAACGTGCACGGCGGGAATGTCCATGAAGCGGCGCGCGAGACCGGCCGGCCGGTCGGGCAGATCCTCGACTTCAGCGCGAGCATCAATCCCCTGGGACCGGCTCCCGCTGTCCGGCGCGCCCTGCGTACGGCCCTCGAGCAGGCGGTGCACTATCCCGACCCGGACTGTGTCGCCTTGCGGGGGGCGCTCGCGGAGCGCTTCCACCTCGGCGCCGAATGCGTGGCCATCGGCAACGGCTCCACCGAATTGATTCATCTCCTGCCGGGGAGCCTCGGCATCCGTCACGCGGCGATCATCGGCCCCACTTTCTCGGAGTATGCACGCGCGGTCGGGGCGGCGGGTGGCCGGGTGACGATGATCCACGCGAGCCGTGAAGAGCGGTACCGGCCTCCCGTGGAACGTGCGATGCGGCTGATGCGGGCGGCTCACGGCAGGCCGGATACGATCTTTCTCTGCAATCCCAACAGCCCGACGGGGCAGGCCGTGCCGGCGTCCGAGGTCCTGCGCCTGGGCGAGCTCGCGGCCCAGCGCGACATCCGCGTGATCGTGGATGAGACCTTCGTGGAATACTGCGGGCACCGCTCGGCCGTCCGGGCGGTTCCCTCCGTGCCGGCGCTCCTGATTCTGCGCAGCTTTACGAAATTCTATGCCTTGCCCGGATTTCGGATCGGCTACCTGATCGGTCCGAGCAAGCTTGTGGACCGCGTTCGCGAGCGTCAGCCTCCCTGGTCCGTCAATACGGTGGCGCTGTGCACGGCCCTGGCGGCGCTCCACGATGACCGGCACGCCCGGAAGAGCCTGGCGTACATGAACCGGGAACGCCCTCATCTCACGGCGGCGCTCGGCGCCATCCCTGGCGTGAGGGTCTATCGGTCCGAAGCGAACTTCCTCTTGCTGGAGTTGCCCGCGCGCCTGCCCGCGGCCGCCGCCGCCGGGGCGCTGCGCCGCCGGGGCATTCTGGTCAGGGATTGCTCGCCGGTGCCCGGGCTGACCGAGCACACCCTCCGGGTTGCGGTGCGGTCCAGGTCCGACAACACACGATTGATCCGGGAGGTTCGCTCACTGATGGAGGACGCACGATGAACACAGAGGCTCGCCTGACGACGGATTTTCGCGTGACGGATGACACGCTCGTGATCGATCTCGGCGTACCCCGGCCCGTGCTGTCGTCCGCGCCCATGCACGGAGGGCTCGTCGAGGCCCGGTATGTGTTGAACCACCAGATTCCGCCCAGACCCCGCGATGCGGACCCCGCGACCTCGCCCTGCCGCGATCC
Organism: uncultured Nitrospirales bacterium; assembly: GCA_964373355.1. Lineage (GTDB taxonomy): Bacteria > Nitrospirota > Nitrospiria > Nitrospirales > Nitrospiraceae > CAYJUM01. The sequence goes on from CAYJUM010000026.1 coordinate 16,565, forward strand.
CAAAGGCTATCTGGGGGGTATCGCGGCGAACGTGGGGGCAGACCCCGACTGCGTGGCCTTCATGACCGCGGTCCCCATGGCGTGCTTGGTGACACGCCGGGAGGCGCACGAGGATCTCTGGGTGGAGGCATTCCTGACGGTAGGGGTGACGAATGCGGTGCGCGTCGGCGACCCGGCCTCGGCAGCGGCCGGACGCACCAAAGCAGTCCCGGCCGGCACGATCAATATCATCCTCGTGACGAATGCGCGCCTCGAGCACCGCGCCATGGTGGAGGCCGTACAGGTCGTGACCGAGAGCAAAACCGCCACATTGCTCGCCGAGCAGGTCCCCACGTCAAAGGGACTTGGGGCGACCGGCACGGGCACCGATGCCATCGCCGTCGTCTCAGGCGACGGGCCGCCGTTGCGGTACTGCGGGACACACACGAAGCTGGGCGAGCTCATCGGCCGGGCGATCTGCTCCGGAGTGAAAGAAGGATTGGCGCGATGGTCGGCCGTGAAACAGTAGTCAGCTCGCGCCACCCGTGAATCGTCTCGATTTTGTCTCTACCATTAGTATGGTGTGCTCGGTGATGGTTCACTAACGCAGCGAACCGCTGGAAGACGCAAAGTTTTTTCAGCCTAAAAAATGAGCAGTCCCACTCGCTGATGCCCGGTCATTGTCATCTGGACGAAGATTCACAACGTTGCCCACAACTCTTCCACACTTTCTGTGGACAAAAAACGCGGCGGCAGATTACGTGAACCGTGTGACTCCGCTGCGGGCGCAGGGATTCCGGAAGAGACGGGCGCAATGACGCAGTGGGAGGCGCATTGCGGCGGCGCAGTCGCTCCATCGCTGAGCAGACGTGATGGAGCGGGACCATGAGGCTCGAACGCCATGTAGGTTGCGGCGGTGATGCATGTGCCCGCCGAAACGTCACGCCCATCGAGCGAACCGCACGCCCTCGGCGAGCGACGCGCGATCATTTCGATCATGGTGATTCGTTGTCCGATATGCGGGTGCCAGACGATCTGGGAAGAGAATCCCTGGCATCCCTTTTGCTCGGAACGATGCCGGTTGATCGATCTTGGAGCCTGGATCGACGAACGGTACCGTATCCCGGATCCGGACGCGGAACCCGACGAGGCGTCTCCGGCCGACCCGGCCGATCGGGATAACGGCGCTGAACCATCCGAGCACGCCTGAGGTCCACGATGCGACGAATAAGAAGCGTCACGTTTGCGGACGCGGCCGAGTCGGTGAGGTCGCCGTGCCCGTCCGCGGTCGGTGAGGCGGCCGTATCTTCTGTGGTGAGACTGTCCCGATGACGGGCGAAGATCATGCCGAAAATCATCACCGCCAGACGAGCCGCGGGGGAAGTCGAGAAGGCCCGCGAGTATGTGAAGGTGCACATCCTGATGCCCGCCGGGCTCCTGGGCCTGATCGCCATGCTGGCGGGCGTCTTCGCCCTGATCTATCAATTCGTGGTGGAAACCTATGAGTGGCGGACCTTTGCCGTGAGCACCGGGTTGATCGTGGCCGGCGGGCTGCTGGGATGGGTCCAGACCCGCTATCATCAGTATGTGCTGCGGGAGTATCCCCGGCTGTTTGCCAGCCGCTTGCACGTGCCGCGCATGGGACACAAGCCGAAAAAGGAGTCCCAGGCCCAGACGGTGGAGCATCCGGGGCAGTCGCTGGTCCCCTGGCTGTACGTGCTGGGGATTGGCACCCTGCTGGCCGCCTCGGTCGCCGCCTGGAGGATGGGCCCGCTCGACTCCATCGCGGCGTTTTTCCTGCCCTGGGCGGGATTCTTCTGGGCGAAGCTCTTTTTCTGGCGCCGGGTGTTGGGGCAGGCGAAAAAACCGTGAGGCGTGAGGGGTGGGGGGGGGTGAGGCGGAACCCCTTCCGACCAAGCTATTTACGCGCCCGACGCCTTGCGCGTTTCCCTTGTACCTTTGCGTTTTTCCTGGCCGGCTTCCGGGATTCCAGGTCGCGCAGGCGGTGTTCCAGCTCGCGGACGCGCTGGCGAAGCTCCGGCAGCCGGGGAATGACCGCCTGGGCCTTGACCCAGTCCTGGTGGGGCATCACCGGCGCTCCCGAGACGGTCTGCCCTCCGGTCAGGCTGCGGTTCACCCCGGTCCGCGCGGCGATCATCACGCCGTCGCCGATCTGGACATGGTCCGAGACCCCGGCCTGTCCCCCCACGATGACGTGATGCCCCAGGGTGCTGCTGCCGGCGATGCCGACCTGCGCGACCAGAATGCAGTCTTCGCCGACCGTGACGTTGTGGGCGATCTGCACGAGGTTGTCCACCTTGGTCCCTCGTTTGATGAGCGTGTCGCCGAAGGTCCCGCGGTCGACCGTCACGTTGGCGCCCAGCTCCACGTCGTCCTCGATGACCACCCCGCCGAGCTGAGGGATCTTCTGATGGCGGCCCTGGTGCTGCGCATACCCGAACCCGTCGCTGCCGATCACTGAGCCGCTGTGAATGATGACCCGTGAGCCGATCCGGCATCGTTCGCGGATCGTCACGTTGGGGTACACGATGCTGTCGGCGCCGATACTGGAATCCTCACCGATGAAGACGCCGGGGTAGAGCGAGACCCGGTCGCCGATCGTGACCCGGTCACCGAGGGTGACGAACGGCCAGATGGACACCTCGCGGCCGACCTGCACATCCGTCCCCCGCACCACCGGCTCCGCGATGCCACGGGCCCGATGGGGACTCATGAAAAACTGCTGTGTGATCCGCGCGAAGGCGTAGGCGGGGTTGTGGACGAGGATCTGCGGCCGCCGCAAGTCCGGCACCGGCTGGCCGACCACGAACGCCGCGGCTCGCGACTGCAAGGCGGTCTTGATGTGGCGGGCGTCGGTCACGAAGCTCAGGTCCAGGGGCCCGGCTTGCTCCAGGCTCGAGACGCCCGACACCCGGACGCCGGCGTCACCGAGCATCTGTCCGTCAACGAACCGGCCGAGCTCCTCCAGCTCGATGGCGCGTTGGGGGTCCGCAGGCATGGTCATCCCTTTTTGCGGGCGGGGAGGCGCTTGCCCGTGCTCTTCGGCGGCCGGATAGACGGGGCGGAGACCTTCTTCTCCACGTAGCCGATCACGTCGGAGACCGTGACCAGGCCGGGGAGGTCGTCATCGGGGATCTGCAGGTCGAATTTTTCCTCGATCCGGAACAGGAGCTCGATCATCGCCATGGAGTCCAGGCCGAGGTCGTCCCGCAGCGTGTGATGGGGCTGAATGCTCCCGGGGTCCTGCTTCAGGTACGCGGCGAGGGCGTCTCGAATCTGGTCGGCGATCGGCGGAGAGGCCATGTGATCCCGGCTGGTTGAGGTTAGGGCTTCGTGAGGACGACGGCCGCGTTGTTGCTGCCGAACCCGAAGGCGTTCAGCAGGGCGGTCTTGATGCGACGCGACTGGGGGTGGGAGGAGATGCCGCCCAGGGCGCAGGCGGGGTCCGGATCGTCATAGTTCACGGTGGGATGGATTTCTCCGGTATCGATCGCCAGGGCGCAGGCGATGGCGCCCAGCGCTCCCGCGGCACCCAAGGTATGCCCCACCAGGGATTTCGTCGCATTGATCAGCACCTTGTCGGCGCGGGCCTTGAAGAGGTGACGGATCGCCTTGGTTTCCACGGCGTCGCCGATCTGTGTGGAGGTAGCGTGCGCGTTGATGTAGTCCACGGCCGCCGGGGTGAGGCCGGCGTCGGCCAAGGCCTTCGACATGGTGACGGCCATCTCGGCCCCGTCTTCGCGCGGGATCACCATGTGATGGGCTTCGCTGGTCGCGGCGTACCCGGCGACTTCAGCATAGACGCGGGCCCGTCGCTTCTTGGCATGCGCCCGGGACTCCAGGATCAGGGCGCCGGCGCCTTCGCCCATCACGAACCCATCGCGGGCTCGGTCGAACGGGCGCGAGGCGCGCGCGGGGGAGTCGTTGAAGTGCGTGGAGAGGGTCCGGAGCGAACAGAAGCCTGCGAAGACCAACGGCGTGATGCTGGCGTCCGTGCCGACCACGATGACGACGTCGGCCTGTCCGGACCGGATGCAGGACAGGGCCTGCCCGATCGCGTGCGCGCTGGAGGAGCAGGCGGTGGAGATCGTCAGGTTCGGTCCCTTGGCGCCGTGCGCGATGGCGACGATGCCGGAGGCGGAGTTCAGCGTAATCTCCGGGATGAAGTTCGGATGGACGCGGTTGGGCTTCTGGCTCTTGTAGAGCTGGGTGATCTCGCGCTCCCCCATGACCATGCCGCCCATGCCGGCCCCGACGATGACGCCGACCCGATGGGGGTCGCCCTGGTCCGGCCGCACTCCCGAGTCGTCCACCGCCTCCTTGGCGGCGACGAGCGCGAATTGGGCGTACCGGTCCACCCGTTCGGCCTGCGCGCTCGGTAGATATTTCATGGGGTCGAAGTGCAGGACCTGGCCGGCGATACGGGACCGGTAGGTCTCCATGGGAAAGTCCTCGAACGCCTGGATGACCGTGACGCCTGACCGGCCGCCCAGGGCGGCCTTCCAGAATTCGCTCACGCCGATGCCGATCGGCGAAACGACCCCCAGGCCCGTGATGACGACTTTTCTGTCCATCGTGTACGTGGAGAACCTCGTTTTACCGCATGGCTTCCAAGCAGTCAACTTAATCAGCAGGCGCCAGGCTCAGGGCGCTGGGGCGCTGGGCAAGACGGGCAGTCTCGCACCTCTAGCCTCTGGCCCATAGCCCATCGCCTCGGTCATTGTCGCACTTTGAGAAACAAGTAGAAGCCGAATGAGACAAACAGGAGGTTGGCCATCCAGCCGGCCATGCCCGGAATCAGCACGCCGGTCCGCCCCAGCGCGACCGAGACGGAATGCGCCGTCCAGTAGAGGAAGCCGATGATGAGCGCCAGCCCGATGCCCACGGCCATGCCGCTGCCCCGCACCCCCGAACGCATCAGACTCAGCGCGACCGCCACGATGGCCATCACCACCGTCACGAACGGGTAGGCGACACGCGCGTGATAATCCGTCGCGAAGCGGCTGCTGCTGTAGCCGTCTTTCTGGAGCCGCTGGACGTAGGCGCGGATCTGGCCGAGAGTCATCTGCTCGGACTCCACTGACAGCCAGGTCTTGAAATCGTCCGGGGTCTGGGACAGCTCGATCGGGAGCAACTGCACCGCATCGATGGCCAGGCGGCCGTCGGGGAACAGTTGGCGCCGGGTGCCGGCCTGCAGGACCCATCCGGCATCCGTGTACAGGACCGTCCGGCCTTCCACGATCTCAAGGACGCGGTAGTCCCCGCCCAGGCGGTAGAGCATGATGCCCTCCAGCTTCGTGCCGTCGGGGTCCACCACCTCCACGTTCATCAGAGCGCGGTCCTTGAGCCGCAGCCACAGCCGGTCGGTCTTGAACGCCGCGGCGCCGGGCTTTTTCTCGATCAGCGCGGTCTTGACGTATTCGGCGCGCGCGCTGGAGAGGGGCATGCCCACGGCACTCACGACGAACAGGACGAGCGCGACCCCCAGGGCGAACGTCAGAAACGGCGCGGCCACCCGATAGAGGCTGATCCCGCAGCTCCGCATGGCGGTCACTTCGTTGGTGCGCGAGAACACGCCCAGAGTCAGCAGGGTCGCCATCAGCACCGCCAGCGGCGCGATCTGCAGGGAGATGGACGGGGTCCGCAGCAGGAAATACCAGAGGATCGTGCCGAGCTCCGCGTCGTAGCGGACGAACTTGCGGACTTTCTCGAAGAAATCGACGACCAGATAGACCGTCATCAGGCCGCCGAAGCACATGGCGAAGACCTTGAACTGCTCCTGCAGGATGTACCGGTAGAGGATCGTCATGCTTATCGCTGAGCGACCCGGTAGAAGAGCGTGACGGTCACGGCGACGAAGAGCACGTTCGGCAGCCACGCGCCGGCAAAGGGGTGCAGGACCCTGGTCGTCACGAAAAATTCAGCCAGCACGTTCAACACGTAATAGATGATGACGATCAGCACGCCGACGGCGAACCCGCCCACGCGGCCCGACCGCTTCGAGACGATGCCGACCGGGACGCCCAGCATGCCGAAGACCAGGGCGGCGGTGGGAAATGCCATGTCCTTGTAGTTCTCCATCAAGCCGCGCAGCGCGGCCGGGTCCTCCCAGTTGGTGCGCTCGAGCCGGGCGAGCAGCATCTCCCGGGTCGGCCGCTCTTCGGCCGCCGCATAGAGATTCTGATCGACGGTGAGCTTCAGGTCGTAGGTGGAGAAGGAGACTTGATGGTACTGATCGATCTCGGTCGGCCGGGTGTGGATCGTGCCGTTGAGCAGGCGGATGCCCACGAGCGCGCTCGTCTCGTCGTTCAGGAGGAGGTAGTCGCTGGCGACGATGACCCGCGCTTCGTTCGGGTTTCGCTGGTCCGAGATGAAAATCCCGCGGTCCTCGCCGCCCTCCCGGCTGTCGGAGACATACACGGTCATCTTGGGCACCGGCTCGTTGAACACGCCTTTGTCCAGGGCCAGGGTCAGCTGGTCACGCAGCAGGCTGAGGGCCAGCTTTTTCAACGACACGCTGGTCCATGGCTGCCCCCACTGCGACAGGACCAGCGTGAGGCCGAAGACCAGGCAGGAGAAGACCAGGACCGGCCGGGCTAGGCGCAGGAGACTCAGGCCGGTGGCCCGCATGGCGACCAATTCCTTGTCGTAGGAGAGCCGGCTGAAAGCCGTGATTGACGCCACGATGGCGGCGATCGGCAGCGTCAGGACGAGGAAGGCCGGCATCAGGTGCAGGAAGACCTTGAGGACGGCCAGGACCCCGACCCCCTTGGAGACGAGGAGCTCCACGAGGCGCAGCAGCTCCTTGGTCAGCATGATGAAGGAGAGGGCGCCGAGGCTGATGAAGAACGGGGTGAGAAGCTCGCGGAAGATGTACCGGTCGAGAATTTTCCCCAACGGAAAGCCTCAGGTGAACCAGGCTCAATATAACGAAAATTCAGCAAGTTGTAAATGAATCGGTCCGTGTCGCGGGTGCGAAGACTTGAGCGATGCCGCGTGAGGATGCGCCTTGACAACCTACGTTCTCTATGCTACATGCTTCCCCCGATTGCGGGATGGCGAGGTACCGCTATTGGTTAGTACGTGCCGCAGGAGGAGCCACATCCTTCCTGCGGTAATTTTTTTAGCCCGCTGTAAGTCTCGGGCATTCCGGTTACGCGGGTCAGGCCCAGCCACCGGCACAGTGGCTGTGTAGGAAAGGAGGTTCGGTGTGAGCAGAAGCAAGGGGACCGTCAAGTGGTTCAATGATCGAAAGGGCTTTGGCTTCATTCGTCTGGAGTCCGGAGAAGACGTCTTCGTGCACTACTCCGCGCTTCAGGGTGAAGGATTCAAGACCCTCAAAGAGGGAGAGAACGTCGAATTCGACATCGTCCAGGGAGCGAAAGGACCACAGGCGGCCAACGTATTGAAGACCTAGCAACCCTGAAGACTCCGCTGCTGCCACAGCAGCCCTGCACGGGCCCGTCAGTCGGCTGGCGGGCCCGTGCTATTTTTCGCGGCGTTCCGCGAGGAGACCCGGCGAGCGGTTTCCTTGACAACCCACCGGTAAGCTGCTAATTTTCCAACGGTTTTTGTGAGGCGCGTGTGGCGGTCGATCGCAGCTCTCTCCTCGAAAACGCTCAGCGCTTGGCGGCGCGCGGCCAACTTGAAAAGGCCATTGAAGAATGGAACAAGCTGGCGACCGACTCGCCGACCGACGGCACCATCTTTAACACCATCGGTGACCTGCATCTCAAGCGCAACGCCCCGCTCGAGGCTATTGAGGCCTATTTTCGAGCCGCCTCCGCATTTCAGCAGCGCGGCTTTGCCCTCAAGACCATCGCCGTCTACAAGAAGATCCTCAAGATCGATCCCAACCGTTTCGAGGTCTACCGGCACCTCGGCGACCTGAACGCCGAGCGGGGCCTGATCCGCAACGCGATCGGCGACTACCTCACCGTCGCGCGCGCCTACCTGAAAGAAGGCAACACCCGGAGGTCGTTGGAGCTGTACCGGACCATCGCCAAGCTCGACCCGACGAACGTGCCGGTCCGCCAGCGCGTGGCCGAGCTCGCGGTCAAGGAGAAATTGATCGACGAGGCGATCGCCGAGTATCTGGGGGTCGCGAGGGAATGCCTGGCTCAGCAGCGGCCGGCCGAGGCGCAGCAGGCGTATCGCGCCATCCTGGAGCTGAATCCCGATCACCGTGAGGCCCAGCAGGGACTGAGCGGACCCCCTCCGGGAACCGCGGCCGCGCCCCCGCCCTTGGAGCAGGAACCGGAATTGGGTCCGGAGCCTGTGCCGCAGCCGGCGTCGGAGGTCAAGCAGGAAGCCGCGCCCCGGCCGGTCGAAGCTCCTCAGCCGATTGCCGCGCAGCCGGAACCGGCCGGCATCACGACACCGGAGCCGGTGGGCGTTCAGCCTCCGCCGGCCGCGCGCGAGCCCGCACCGGAGCCTGCCGCCGCGCCGGATGTGCAAACCTTGCTGGAGCAGGCGACCAAGCACCTCGAGGCCGGGCAATTCGGTGACGCCGGGGCCTGCGCGGCACAGGCGCTCGCCGCAGAGCCCCGCAATTCAGAAGGCCGCCAACTCCTGGCACTGATCAAGCTCAAGACGGGCGATCTCGGCGGCGCCAGGCGCGAGATCGAATCCATCGTGGAGGCGGCTCTCAAGGAACAGGACCCTGCGCTGGCCGAATCGGCGTTGCGGCATTACCTTTCGGTCGATCCGAAATGCGTCAGCCTGCTGGAGCGTCTCGGGCAAGTGTTCGAGAAGACCGGGGATGCGATGTCGGCGACGATTCAGTACGGAAAGGCCATCGAAGCGTTCCTGGAGCATCCCCGGCCGGATCACGCGGGTTTGCCCGCCGCGCTGTACGCCCGGATCAAGGCGCTGGCCCCGAACAGCCCGCTCGTCGCGCGTTTCGCGGAGGTCGTCAGCCCGCCGCGTCCGCCGGAGGCTCCGGGACCGGCAGCCGCGGAACCGCCCAAGACCCCGCCCGTGCTCGAATTGGAGATCGGCTACCATCACGACCCGTCGCCACACCCCGCGCCGCCGCGTCCCGCCCCTCCTGCGCCGGTGACCCGAGAGGACGCTCCCGAAGAGCCCGCGGCCGTCGCGGCGCAACCGGCTCCCGTTCCCGCGGAAGAGCCCGGCGATGACAAGAAACGGCGTCGCATTTCATATCTCTAAGGATCGGCCTCATCCATGAGCCTGCTCGACTTTTTCGGTCTGCGTGAACATCCGTTCGCGATCACGATTGACAACCGCTTCTTCTATAACGCCCAGCAGCACGCCGATGCGCTGGTCCGGCTGAAGCACGCCGTGGAGAACATGAAGGGCCTCGCGGTGGTGGTCGGGGACATCGGGACCGGCAAGACCACGGTGGCGACGCGTCTCCTGGAGGAGCTGGAGAGCAAGGAGTACGAAGCGGCCCTGCTGATCGTGATTCACACGTCGGTCACGTCGGAATGGATGCTCCGCAAGATCGCGCATCAGATGGAGATCCCGTCGCCAGCCGAAGGAAAGACCGAGTTGCTCACGCAACTGGCCCGTCGGCTCCAGGAATTGTCCGAGCAGGGGAAGAAGGCGGTGGTCTTGATCGACGAAGCGCAGATGCTGCGGAGCCAGGAGCTGATGGAGGATTTCCGCGGCCTGCTCAATATCGAGATGGACAGCCGGAAGGTCGTGACGTTCGTCCTGTTCGGCCTCCCGGAGCTTGATGAAGTCCTGACGCTGGACCCGCCCTTGCAGCAACGGGTGGCGCTGCGCTGCCGGCTGACCCAATTGGATGAGCCGGCCACCAAGGCCTACATCAATTACCGGCTCCAGATCGCCGGCTGCGAGAAAGCCGTCTTCCAGCCGGAGACCTATGGCTTGATCTGCCGTTCCTGCAAGGGGACCCCCCGCCTGATCAACACCCTCTGCGACAACGCGCTCCTGGAAGCCTATCTCCGAAAGCAGGACAAGATCGACCCGGAGCTCATCCGGGAGATCGCTCGGGACCTGAACCTCCCTTCGAGCTAGTGAAGAGTAAAGAGTGAAGGGGGAGGGGAGAGGGGTGATCTGCTGACCCTTCACCCTACACGGTCGGGCGCAGGGCGTCCCTCCAGCACCGCGACGATATTCTCCACGCAGCGCATGCCCATGTTCACCCGGGTGTCGCGCGTCGCCGAGCCCAGGTGCGGCAGGAGGACCACCTGGCTCAGCGCCCGCAGGCCGGGGTGAATCGCCGGCTCCTGCTCGTACACGTCCAGGCCCGCGCCCGCCAGCCATCCTTCCTGGAGCGCCCGGACCAGCGCCGCCTCGTCCACGACAGGCCCGCGGCTGGTATTGATCAGAAACGCGTTTCGCCTCATGCGCCGGAGCTGCGTCTCGCCGATCAGATGGCGGGTCTTCGGGGTGAGCGGGACATGGAGGCTGATGAAATCCGCGCACGCGAGCAGCTCGTCGAGCTCGAGGCGCTCCCAGTGCGGATCGCGGTCTGATCGCGCGGCGGTCCCCTCGCGGCAATAGCACACCGCCATCCTGAAGCCGGCGGCCCGGCGCGCCACGGCCGTGCCGATGCGGCCCAGGCCCACGATCCCCAAGATCCGGCCGGATACCTCGGCTCCGAGCAGTTGGGTCGGCTCCCAGCCGGTCCACGTCCCCGATCGCGTCAGCGCGTCGCCTTCGACGAGCCGCCGCGACACCGCGAGGAGCAAGGCCCAGGTGAGGTCGGCGGTGGCCTCCGTGAGCACGTCCGGGGTGTTCGTGACCACGATCCCTCGCGCCCGCGCGGCCTCCACGGCGATGTTGTTGAAGCCGACGGCGTAGTTGGCGATCACCCGGAGACGCGGAGCGCGCCGCAGCGCGTCCTCATCGATCTGCTCGGTCAAGGTGCAGATGGCCGCCTCCGCCTCCCGCAAGCCTTCCTTGAGCTGTTCCGGACCGGGCGGTGCAGTTCCAGGCTGGCCAGCCAAGCGGAACCGTTCCTTCAGGATGGCCATAACAGGAGGGGGGAGCAGCCGGGATAGGTAGAGAGTCGGCAGGGACATGGCGCGATCTTAGCGGATCGGAAGGAGAGATGCTACGGTGTGAGCCTCCCCTTTCCCGTACGCCGTTTGACGTAGGGCACTCGGCTTGCTTTTTCCCGCCGATCCATCTAGGATTTTCCCATCAGTTGGAGGGGCCCTATGCGACGCCTCGCCGTGACCAGCCTGTGTCTTCTCGTCTCTGTTCTGGCCAACCCTGTCCCCGCCGCAGCGGAGAAGCGCGGGGTGACGGTCGGAGGCAAGGCGCCGGCCGAGTACTTCGCCGAGCAGACCGGGAAATCCTATGCCGTCG
>CAYJUM010000027.1:0-24153 GCA_964373355.1 uncultured Nitrospirales bacterium
TTAAAGTCTGAAAGTCATCAAGTCGCAACGTCGGTCCCTCAACTCTGAAAGTCGAAAGTCCGAAAGGCGGCCGAACTGACGACTGTAAGACTTGATAGACTTTTGGACTTCATAGACTTCATTGCAGGCTTTGGGACACCAACGGCGCGACGGTCACGATCCGGGCCAGCAGCGGATCGACGCTGGAGCGGATCACGTCGTAGAAGTGGCCGGGGAAGATGCCGAAGGAGATGCTGCAGGCGATCATCAGCAGCAGCGGGAACCGGTCCACGAACGCGACCGCGTCGTGGCTATGGCTGTACTGGGGTGGCATCGGGCCGTAGAACACCCCGCGCATCATGCGGAACAGATAGGCCAGCGTGAGCACGATGCCCAGCACCGCCACGATCACCTGGAAGGGATATTTGTTCCAGCTCCCGACCAGGATCATGATCTCGGCGATGAAATTGACCGTGCCCGGCATGCCCACCGAGGCCATGCAGGCGACGAGGAAACACCCGGCGATGAACGGCATGCGGTCCACCAGCCCGCCGAGCGAGGGGATGTCCCGCAGGTGGGTCTGGTCGTAGACCCAGCCGGCCATGGCGAAGAGCATCCCCGTGGCGAGCGCGTGCGCGAACATGTACAGGACGGCGCCCGTGAGGCTGATGTAGTCCAGCGCCGCCATGCCCAGGAACACGTACCCCATGTGGCTCGAGCTGGAGTAGCCGATCACGTATTTGGTGTCGCGGGCGTAGAAGGCCACGAAGCCGCCGTAGAGGATGGAGAAGACGCACAGGATCGCGGCGATCGGCATCAGCTCGCGCGTCTGCTCGGGCATGAGCTCGTAGCAGATGCGGATGATGGAGAAATGCCCGAGCTTCATCAGCACGCCGGCGTGGAGCATGCTGGTGGCGGCCGGCGCGGCGGCGTGCCCCACGGGGGACCACGAGTGCAGCGGCCAGATCGGCGCGATCGAGGCGAACCCGAAGAACACCAGGAGCCAGATGACGGTGCCCAGGGTCCCCGAGAATCTCGCCTGCTCCCGCAGGACCACGATGTCGAAGGTGTTCAGGCCGGCGAACTTGTAGATCAGGAGGATCCCCAGCAGCGCCACCACCGCGCCCGCCGACAGGAACAGGGTGAGTTTCATCGCGGCGTACTCTTTGCTGTTCTTCCCGAAGTTCAGGATGAACCCGACCGAGTCGCGCTGGCGGCGCCCCTCCGCATCGTTCATGTCCAGATAGCCCTTGGTGTGGCTTCCCCAGACCCCGAGCAGCAGGTACATGGGGATCACGGACATCTCATAGAAGAAGTACAGGAAGAACAGGTCGAGCGACGTGAAGACCCCGATCGTGGCGCCCGCCAGGATCTGCAGGAAGATGTAGAACTCCTTCGTGCGGTCCTGGATGTGCCAGGAGATGAAGATGCCGGCGAACAAGAGGATGGACGTGGCCAGTGCCAGCGGGGCGCCGATGCCGTCCACGCCGAGGGAAAACGCGATGCCCAGCTCGTTGGACCATTCGTACCGCTGCACGAACTGGAAGCCCGACCGCGCGGTGTCGTAGGTGAAGAACATGTAGAACGCGGCCAGCATCGAGATGCCGGACGATACGGCCGCCACCATCCGGACGCGAAGCGCCCGGCGGTTGGGCACGAAGATCAGCGCCACAGCGCCGAGGAACGGCGCGAACAGCACGACCAATAGCGTGTACTCAGCCATCTGTTTATTCGTGAAGGGTGAAGGGTGAAGGGTGAAGGGCAAGAAGCTTGGCAACCGAGTTAGCGGAACTCACCCCTAACTCCTCACCCTTCACTCCTAACTGTTGTTTAGCCGTCAGCGGCGCGCCGTCCAGGCGTTCCACCAGGGCCTGGACGGAGGGATTGATGATGCGCAGGAACGGCGCCGGGTACACGCCGATCCAGAAGATCATGACCGACAGGGCCACCGAGATCAGCCATTCGCGTCGGGTGAGATCGGCGAGGCCGGGCCCTGTCGCGCCGGCCGCCGCCGGGCCGAACATGGCGCGCTCGTAGTACCATAGGAAATAGGCCGCGCCCAGAATCACCGCGACGACCGCGATCGTGCCGTAGACCCAGTGGGCCTCGAAAGCCCCCAGCAGGATCAGAAATTCTCCGATGAACCCGTTGGTCCCCGGGAGGCCGATGGAGGCCAGGCCGATGATCAGGAGAAAGGTGGCCAGCAGCGGCACCTGCCGGGCCAGCCCGCCGAAGCTCGCCAGATCGGTGCTGGCGCGGCGGCTGTACAGGAACCCGGCCACGAAAAACAGCCCGGCGGTCGTGAAGCCCAGATTGATCATCTGGAGCAGGCTGCCTTGCAGCCCGTGGAAGTTCAGGGCGAAGAGCCCGACCACGACGAAGCCCAGATGGCTGATGCTGCTGAACGCCAGCAGGCGCCGGAAATCGCGCTGCACGAGCGCGATGACCGCCCCGTAGAGGATCGCGGCCAGCCCCAGCCCCATCATGACCGTCACCACGCCGGCATCCTGCGACGCATCGGGCAGCAGGGGCAGGCTGAAGCGCATGAAGCCGTAGGTGCCGAGCTTGATGCCGGCCAGCACCACCGCCATACCGATCGGACCTTCCACCAGCGCGTCCGGCAGCCAGGTATGGAACGGGAAGACCGGCGCCTTGAAGGCCAGGCCGAAGAAAATCAGCCAGAAGATCAGGATCTGCCGGTCCGGCGCCATCGGCACCGTCAGGAGCTGCAGGAAGTCGAAGGTATAGGAGGGCTCGATCCGGTGGGTCACCGCCCACTCATGGTAGTTGAGGTCCAGCAGGACCAGCCCGACGAGCATCAAGACGCTCCCGAGGAGCGTGTACAGGACGTATTTCAGCGCCGCGTACTGCCGGGCGACCCCGCCGCCCCACAGCTTGATCAGGAAATAGCTGGGGATCAGCATCAGCTCCCAGAACACGAAAAAGAGGATCAGGTCCACCGACACGAAGATGCCCATGACCGTCGTCTCGAGCGCGAGCAGCGCGGCGTAGTACTGCTTCATCCTGGCCGTCACCGTGTCCCAGGAGTACAGCACGATCAGGACGGTCAGGAACGCGGTGACGCCCACGAACAGGACGCTGATCCCGTCCACCGCCAGGTGGTAGCCGATGCCCAGCGCCGGGACCCAGCGGAGGTGCTCGGAGAACTGCATGGCCGCCGTATCCGGCACGAAGTTCAGCAGGACGATCGCGGCCAGGGCCAGCTCCAGCCCCGCCACGCCGAGCGCGGTCTTTTTGATCAAGTCTTCGTCCTCCAGCCGCCAGATGGCGATCGCCCCGAGCAGGGGCAGGAAGATCAGGAAGGACAGAATCGGGAAGCCGTAGGTGAGTTCGTGCAGCATGCTTACCGCGCCGCCACGCCGACCGACGAGGAGGCGGTCCACCAGACCCACAGAAAATGGGCCAGCAGGAACAGCCCTGCCACGATGATCGCCGCATAGTGATGCACCATGCCGCTCTGCAGCTTGCGCAAGACTCGGGCCGCCAGATGGTTCGAATAGCCGATGACGTTCAGGGAGCCGTAGATGACGTACGTCTCGATGAACGTGCTGAAGGCCGCGCTGGCTTCCGTCAGGCGTCCCACGGCCCGCACGGCCCCGTCGATGACCACCCGGTCGAACCAGTCCCACACGGCGCCGAGCCGTTTCAGCGGCTCCACGATCAGGGCGTCGTATACCTCGTCCACGTAGTATTTGTTCAGCAGGGTGCGGTAGACGCCGGGGGCGCGGGAGGCCAGCTCGCTGGCGGCCTGCGGCCGGATCGAGTACAGGTAGTGCGCGAGCGCCCAGCCGGCCAGTGCGATCACCGTGGCGACGCCCATGAGCATGACCAGCAGATCGTGGCCGCCTTCGTGCTCCTCCCCCGGCGCCAACGCGCCGACGACCGGTCCCAGAAAGCGGTGAAACCAGCCGGCCTCCGGGGGCACGCCGGGGAACCCGCCGACGACCGAGAGCAACGCAAGCAGCAGCAAGGGCCCGATCATGACCCACGGCGATTCATGGACGTGTGCGGCGGCATGCGGCTCCACGCGGCTCTCGCCGTAGAACGTCAGATAGGTCAGCCGGAACATGTAGAAGGCCGTCAAAAAGGCGCCCAGCGCCGCCATCCCGTAGAGCACGTAGCGGCCATGGACGAAGGCGTGCGCCATGATCTCATCCTTGCTCCAGAACCCCGCGAGCGGAAAGATGCCGGCGATCGCCAGGGTCCCGATCAGAAAGCTGAGGTGCGTCAAGGGCAGCTTCGCGCGCAACGCTCCCATGCGCCGGATGTCCTGCTCGCCCGAGAGGCCGTGGATCACCGAGCCGGCCGACAGGAAGAGGAGCGCCTTGAAGAACGCGTGAGTCATCAAGTGAAAGATCGCGGCGGTATAGGCGCCCACTCCCGCTGCCAGGAACATGTAGCCGAGCTGGCTCACGGTGGAGTAGGCCAGCACGCGCTTGATGTCGGTCTGGACCAGGCCGATCGAGGCGGCGAACAGGGCGGTGCCGCCGCCGACCCAGGCGACCGTCGTCAGGGCCACGGGCGCCATGTCGTAGAGCACGTGGTTGCGGACCACCATGTACACGCCGGCCGTGACCATGGTGGCGGCGTGGATCAGCGCGCTGACCGGCGTCGGGCCTTCCATGGCGTCCGGCAGCCAGGTGTAGAGCGGGATCTGGGCCGACTTGCCGATGGCGCCGATGAACAGGCAGAGCGCGATGGCGGTGGCCATTTCCGTCGAGAGTGTGCCCGCCTGCGCGAAGACCGTCGTGTAGTCCAGCGACTGGAAATTGACGAAGATCAGGAAGATGCCGAGCAGGAACCCGGCGTCCCCGATCCGGTTCACGACGAACGCCTTGGTGGCGGCCTTGGCGGCGGAGACCCGGTCGTAGTAGTAGCCGATCAGGAGGTACGAGCAGAGCCCCACGCCTTCCCACCCGATGAAGAGCACCAGGTAATTGTTGCCCATCACCAGCAGCAGCATCGAGACCATGAACAGGTTCATGTACGTGAAGAACCGCGTGAAGCCCTCCTCGCCGTGCATGTACCCGATGGAATAGACATGGATCAGGAAGCCGACGCCGGTGACCACGAGCAGCATGATGCAGGTGAGCGGGTCGATCAGGAAGCCAAGGTTGACGGTGAGCCCGCCCCCGAAGATCCAGGGATAGGCCACGACCTGGCGCGCGGCGCCGTGACGCAGGGTCTCCGCAAGAATATTCAGCGCGAACAGGCACGACAGGCCGACGGAGCCGCATCCGAGCCAGCCGGCGGCGCGGGGGGAGTAGCGATGCCCGAAGAGCCCGTTGAGGAGGACCGCCAGCAGGGGCAGGGCGGGGACCGCCAGGACCAGCAGATCGAACGAGGTTACCATCGGAGCGCGCTGATCTCGTCCACGTTCGTCGCGATCTTGCCGCGGAAGACCACGATGATGATGGCCAGCCCCACGGCCGCTTCACCGGCGGCGATGGCGATGACGAACAGGGCCACCACCTGGCCGGCCAGGGAGTCCAGGTACTGCGAGAAGGCCACCAGGTTGATGTTGGCGGCGTTGAGCATGATCTCGATCGCCATGAGGACGATGATGAAATTCCGGCGGATCAGCACGCCGATCAGGCCGGTGGCGAAGAGGATCGCGCTGACCGCGACGTATGCGCCCAACGGCACCATCATTACCCGTGAAGCGTGAAGCGTGAAGTGTGAGGCGCCTGGAAGTCGTAAAGCGTGAGGCGGAAGGCGTCAGGCGTAAAAACTCTGAGTTCCCGATGGTTCATCTCTTATCCCTTACCCCTCACGCCTGACGCTTTACGGCCTTTCGTCGGAGAGCGTGGGTGTCTTGGCCAGCACGATGGCGCCGATGATGGCGCCCAGCAGGAAGATGCCCACGATCTCGAACTGCAGCACGTAATCGCTGAACATCTTCAGCCCGATCGCCATGCTCCCGCCCGTCTCCAGCACGATCGGCGCCGGGGCGTCGCCCCTGGCGCCCCCGAACGGGGACTGCAGCACCAGGAGCAGAAGCTCGCCGAAGATGCCGAGCGCGGCGACGAGCGTGATCGCGTACCGCTGGTGCAGGTGCCGCTCCTCGGTCTTGAGGTTGAGCAGCATGAGCACGAATAGGTACAGGACCAGGATCGCCCCCGCATAGACGATGATCTGCACGGCGAAGAGGAATTCGGCGTTCAGCAGCACGAACAGACCGGAGACGTGGAGCAGCAGGGTCAGCAGGGCCAGGCCGCAGTGCACGGGATTGCGCAAGGCGACCGTCAGGACCCCCGCCAGGATGCTGACGAGGGAAAAATAGACGAAGAAGAGTGGCACCATCGTCGGTCAGGAGTCTTTTTTGAGGACCGGCTGCGGGAAGAAGTACCGATAGTCGCGATACTCCGGGCTGTCTGTCTCCTGGTTGTGCGCGTACAGGTACCGTTTCGCGTCGGCGAGATAGCGGTCGCCGATCTCATACAGCCGTTTCTTGTCGAACAAGAGCGTGCGTTTGTCGTGGGTGGAGTACTCGTAGAGCTTCGTCATGGCCAGGGCGTTCACGGGGCAGGCCTCGACGCAGTAGCCGCAGAAGACGCACTTCGTGATGTCGATGTAGAACTCCGTCGCATAGCGCTGGAGCGGGAGCGATTTGTCCTCGGCGCTGATCACCTTGATGCAGCGGGAGGGGCAGGCCGCTTCGCAGAGGTCGCAGCCCACGCAGCGTTCCTTGCCGTCGTCGTACCGCAGCAGCCCCAGGGCGCCGCGGTGCGTGTCCGGGATCGTCCGCTGCTCGCGGGGATACTGGAATGTGATCGGCTGGTGGAACATGTGCTTGAAGGTCACCTTCATGGCGTCCCAGATCTCGTAGAACAGGGCAGCCCGGAGCACTTTGTCGATCATTTGCGTCATACGAATCGTCGCTCGTCGTTCGTCTCTCGTATCTTGCGCGCGAGACGCTTCACGTCGGACACTTCACATCTTTTCTATCGTGACTCGCACGGTCTTGAAGTAGGGCACCCCCGTGACCGGGTCCACCGACACCGGCATGAGGTCCTTGACCGGCGGCTCGTTGAAATGCTCCGGGAAGAAGCAGGAGCCGGGCAAAAGCGTCGTGTCCGCCTTGACGAGCATCTCGAGGGAGCCCGTGTCGGAGGTGACCCGGACTCGCCCGCCGTCGACCAGGCCCAGCCGCTCCATGTCTTCGGGGTTCATCTGGAGTTTGCCGGTGTTCGGCGCGATCAGCACCAGCCCGGAGGCCTGGGTCGAGAGCTTGCCGGAATGGTACAGCAACTGGCCCATCATCAAGGCAAAGGGACGGCCGTCAGGCGTGAGTCGTGAGGCGTAAGGCGGTTGTAAAGCGTACCGGGAGGCGACCTCCGACACATAGGCGCCGGCGAGATACGCGTCCGCCGTGGGCATGATCTTCCGCGGCTGCCCGAGATTGTAGTAGCCGGGCAAGAGCTTCATGACCTCGTTCTGGATGTCCTGAGCCGATTCGTACTCCCAGGCCGCTCCCAGGCCGGACGCGATCGCCGTCATGATGTGCCAGTCGGGGGCGCTCTCGCCGGCCGGCTCCATCGCCGGACGGACCCGCAGCACCTTGCCCTCCAGGTTGGTGAAGGTCCCGTCCTTCTCGGCATAGGTGCAGGCCGGCAGCACGAAGTGCGCCATCTGCGCGGTCTCGGTCAGGAACGGGTCCTGGCAGACCAGGAGCTCCACCCGCTCCAGCGCCTCGCGCACGCCGGCCGACGCCGGCAGCGTGGCCAGCGGATTCTCTCCGATCAGGTACAGGGCCTTGATCTTGCCGCTCCGGCACCCCGCCAGAATGTCCATGAGCCCGGCGCCGCGGCCGGCGGCCGGCAACGCGCCCCCCCAGGCCTTGGCGAACCGGGCCCGGGCCGGTTCGTCGTCGAATCCCGCCTGCCCGGGGAGAAATTCCGGGGACGCGCCCATGTCCACGGCCCCCTGCTCGTTGCCTTCCTCGGTGACGGTGTCGAGCCCGCAGCCGGGCCGGCCGAGCTTGCCGGTGATCCAGAGGAGGTCCACCAGCGTGAGGACGTGGCGGTAGCCGTCGGGCCGCCGCACGATCCCTTCCCCGCACAGGGCAATGCTCCGGGGCGCCTCGGCGAACGCCTGCGCGGCTTCGTGAATCTGCTCCACCGTGACGCCGCACCGCTCCGCAATCTGTCCGAGCGGCAGGCCTGCCGCGGCCTGCTTGAGCGCCAGGAATGCCCGGGGATGCCGGCCGGTGGCCTCGACGTCCACGAGGTCCTGCTGCAGGACCGACTGCACCAGGCCCTGGACGAGCAGTTCCTCGGTGCCCGGCTTGACGAGTAGCGGATGGGAGGCCAGCTTCGCGATGTTCGTCTGCGCCGAATCCACGACGATCACCCGCGCCTTGTAGACGCGGATGGCCTCTTTCACGCGGACCGCCGTCAGCGGATTGGTCTCGGTGATGTTGCTGCCGACCAGGAGGAGGGCCTTCGCCTTGGTGATCTCTTCCCAAGTGTTCGTCATGCGCCCGACGCCGAGGGCATGGCGGGCGGCCCGCACGAAGTTCTGGTGCCCGTAGCGCGCGCTGCTGTCGAGCTGGTTGGTGCCGATGACCGCGCGCATGAGTTTCTGGAACAGGTACAGCTCCTCGTTGCTGCAGCGGGCCGTGATCAGCCCGGCGATGGCCTCAGGGCCGTGCGTGGCCTTGATGGCGGCGAGGCGCTCCACGAGCCGGTGCACGGTCTCCAGCCACGGGGCGGGCGCGAGGTGCCCGTCGCGCCGGACGAGCGGCTCCTGCAGGCGGCTCTTGCTGTCGATGTACTGGAACCCGAACCGGCCCCGCACGCAGATGCCGCCGTGGCCCTTGGCGGTCTCGGTCCGGTCGCCCCACTTGTTCTTCCAGGACAGGGGCGCGGTGACCCGCACCACCTCCCGGTCCTTGGTCTCGATCGTCATCTGGCAGCCGTCGCCGCAGTAGTTGCAGGTCGTGACAGTCTTCTTGAGCTGCCAGGGCTTGTACAGGTACTTGGAGAATTTGTTCGTAATGGCGCCCACCGGGCAGACCGCCAGGCAGTCGCCGCAGAACTCGCAGGACAGCGCGACGTCGCCCTTGGCCACCACCTGCGTGAACCCGCCCTTCTTGATGAACTGCAGGGCGTCGATCATCAGGACGTCCTTGCAGATGTTGATGCACTCGCCGCACGCGATGCAGCGGTTCATGTTGAAGTCCAGCACGAGGCTGCGCGTGTCCTCGGGGATGAGCTTCTGCTTGGCGTTGGCGAGGTTCGTGACCTGGTGCTGGAAGGCCATGTCCTGCAGCTCGCAGTGGCCGTCGGCGTCGCAGACGGGGCAGTCCAGCGGATGGACCGAGAGATGCTTCTCGACCGCCTTCTTTCTCGCCTGGAACAAGTCCTCGCCCTCGGTCTGGACCACCATGCCCGCCGTGGCCTTGGCGGTGCAGGCGCGGACCGGCGCCTTCTTGCCTTCCACCGTCACGAGGCACATCCCGCAGGACCCGAACGGGTCGAAGGTGTAGTGGTAGCACATGGCCGGGACGATCTTGCCCGTGCTCGAGACGACGTCATAGAGCGACACGCCGTCCTTGGCCGTGACCGTGCGGCCGTCGATCGTCAACTCGATCGTGGCCGCGTCGACTTCGGGGTTCGTGGCCGGTTTCAACGCCATTCTTTCCTCAAGTTGGATCCGGTGATGTCGTGATTTGGTGAAGTGACAATCGCGCTTTCAAATCACCAATCCTTCAATCGCCAATTCACCAAATTCCTCAGCGGTCGCATTCCCCCATCACGATGTCGTAGGTCCCGAAGATCGTGACCGCGTCGGCGATCATGTAGCCGCGCGACATGTAATCGAACGCGCCCATGTGGATGAACGACGGCGCGCGGATCTTCAGCCGGTACGGCTTCCCCCCGCCGGTGCTCACGATGTAGAACCCGAGCTCGCCCTTGTGGGCCTCGGTGCCGCAATAGATCTCGCCCGCCGGCGCCTGGAATCCCTGCGAGAACAGCTTGAACTGCTGGATCATGCTTTCGAGATTCGTGAACACCCGGTTCTTGGGCGGCAGCGTGACGCTGGGAACCTCGGCCATGATCGGCCCCTCGGGCATCTGCTCGAGGCACTGCCGGATGATCTTCACGCTCTCCCGCATCTCCTCCACGCGGACCCAGTACCGGTCGTAGGTGTCCCCATTCTTCCCCACCGGGACGCTGAACTCGCACCGGGGATAGGCCCCGTAGGATTCGTATTTCCGCAGGTCATAGTCCACGCCCGAGCCCCGCAGCGTCGGGCCGCTCAGCCCGAAATTGACCGCGTCCTCTGCCGAGATCACCGCCACGCCCTTCGTTCGCGCGAGCCAGATGCGGTTCGTCTCGAGGAACACCACGTACTCGTCGATCTTCGGCAGGAAGTACGCGAGGAACTGCCGGAGCTTCCCCAGCAGGGACGGCGTGAAATCCCGCTCCACCCCGCCGATCCGGTACCAGCTCGTCGTCAGCCGCGCCCCGCACAGCTCGTCGAACCAGTCGAGCAGGATCTCGCGGTCGCGGAAGGTGTAGAAGAAGACCGTCATGGCGCCGATGTCCAGCGCCTGCGTGCCCAGCCAGAACTGGTGGCCGATGATGCGCTGCACCTCCGCCACGATCGTGCGGAGGTACTCCGCGCGCTCCGGCACCGTGATGCCCATCAGCTTTTCGACCGCGCGGCAGTACGCGAAGTTGTTGTACATCGCGCAGATGTAGTCCAGGCGGTCGGTGTGCGGGATGAACTGGTGATAGGTGCCGTCTTCGGCCAGCTTCTCGACGCCGCGATGGAGGAAGCCCAGCACCGGCGTGGCCTTGACGATCCGCTCCCCCTCCAGCTCCAGGACGACCTTCAGCACGCCGTGCGTGCTGGGATGCTGCGGCCCCATGTTCAGGAGCAGCTCCTCCGTCCGGAGCGTCGGGAGCGTCTCGCTCTCCGGATGGAGCGGATCGGCCTCCTTGTAGACCGTATGGCGTTGATCTTCCAATTTCATATTTTCACGTCAGGCGTGAGGCGTCAGGCGTGAGGTGTAACCCGGGCTTCGCCTCACGCCTGACGCTTCCCGGCTAAGTCTGTTCGTTCAGGAATTCAAAGCTGTCGCGCCAGCCCTTCCCGCGCAGCGGGAAATCCTTGCGCAGCGGGAAGCCCTCCGTGTACTCGTCGGGCATCAGGATGCGGCGCAGGTCCGGGTGGCGCCGGAACCGGATGCCCATCATGTCGAACACCTCGCGCTCCATGAATTCGGCGCCCTTCCAGATATCGGTCAAGGAGTCCACCTCGCAGTCGGCCTCGGGCACGCGGGCCTTCAGCCGGATGCGATGGCGCTTCCGGATCGAATAGAGCTCGTACACCACCTCGAAGCGCTCCTCGTCCTCCGGCCAGTCCACCGAGCTGACGTGGACGATGTAGTCGAAGTCCAGGTCCGGGTCCTCGTGGAGCAGCCGGGCCACGTCATGCAGCCGGTCGCGCGCCACGGTGACCGCCAGGTCGCCGCGCCATTCCACCGTCTTGCGCACGGCATCCGGAAATTTCCGCTGGATCCGCTCCAGCACAGTCATAAAACAGTGAAGCGTAAAGGGTGAAGGGTGAAGCGGGAAGAGTTCAGACCCGGAATTCGCTTCGCACCCGACCACCCCTTCACCCGTTACTCCTCACCCTTCACGCTTTGACGGCATCGGGTTGCTTCGTGAAGACCCGTTTCTGCATGATCCGCTCTTGCAGCTTCAGGATGCCGTCGAAGAGCGCTTCGGGGGTAGGCGGGCAGCCGGGCACGTAGATGTCCACCGGCACGAACCGGTCCACGCCCTGCACGACGCTGTAGCTGTCGTAGATGTTGCCGGATGTCGCGCACGACCCCATGGCGATCACGTACTTGGGCTCCGGCATCTGGTCGTAGATCTTCCGGATGACCGGCGCCATGCGGCGGCAGACCGTGCCCGCGACGATCATCAAGTCCGACTGCCGCGGCGAGGCCCGGAAGACCCCGGCCCCATAGCGGTCCATGTCGTACCGGGACGAGACGGCCGCCATCATCTCGATGGCGCAGCAGGCCAGACCGAACGTCATCGGCCACAGCGAGCCCTTGCGGGCCCAGTTCACCGCTTTCTCCAGCGACAGGGTGATGACGCCCGAATCGCCGTCCTTCTGGTGTCCGATCTGAATCAGTCCCATCTCTTGCTCGTTAGGCGTTAGGCGTAACGAGTCATGGAGTAAGCGGTCTTCACCCCTGACGCCTCACGCCTCACGGCTCTTAGTCCCACTCCAGGGCTCCCTTTTTCCAGGCGTAGACGTAGGCGACGAGAAACAGCGCGATGAAGATCAGCATCTCGACCAGGCCGATCAGCCCGATCTTGTCGAAGGCGACCGCCCAGGGATAGAGGAAGATCACCTCGATGTCGAAGATCACGAACAGCATCGCGATGATGTAGTACCGCACCGGAAACGGCATGCGCGCATCGGAGAACGGCTCGCTGCCGCACTCGTACGCGCTGAGCTTCTCCGGCTCCGGATATTTCGGCTGGACGAGGTAGCTCACCACGAGGGTGACCACACCGAACGCGAGCGCAATTCCGATGAAGAGAATGATCGGAAAATACCGGCTCAGGTAGTCCAAAACCGATTCATAGCCGCTCACGGTGAGCCTCGCCAAGATGTTGACTTACAATGCGATTTGGCATGTTAGCACCCGATTTTTTTGCAAATCAAGCGCGCAAAAGACCTAAAAATGCATCCCGAAAGCCCCATGACGCAGACCATAAATGATCCACTTATGAACCACTTAGAAGTCGGACGGACGAAGGAGAGTCGTGCGACGCACCGCCGAGGATGGGACCTATCTCGACGGGTGCATAGTCTCGGACGGAGTCCGCAGATGCGTCGGGGAACTACTGGATTCGATGTCCCATTCCGCTTCCAGCGGCGGGATCGCGTTGGCCTTCTTCCGGCGATGGATCTGGGTCTCGATCCGCGCTTTCATCCCAGGCCGGGGCGGTTCCTTGGCAGATTTCGGGGAGCGGCCCATGGCTCACGCTAACAAGCCGTCCCGGCCGGTGTCAACGTGCCTCCTCGCTCGTCCGGGCGCATGGGCCCTGCTTGACATGTCATGACCCTGTGCTATCGTCAGGCTCCATGCGCGTACTCCGGACCACGTGGGTGCTCGTTGCCTTTCTGGCCGGCCCGGCCCTGGCGGCGCCTCCGTCCGATCCGCGCGACGAGCGCCTGCCGGCGGGCGAGGCGGCGCTGGTGTTCTCATCCGGGTTCATCCGTCAGATGGTGCCGCTGGATGGCGTCGTCGCCGGCGTGGCCGATGACCGGCGGCTGGTCGGCTCAGGCGACCTGGTCTATCTCAGAATGGCGTACCCGGATGAATACGCCGAGGGCGACCTGTATACCCTGTACAAGCGCGAGCGCGAGGTCTTCCACCCGACCACCGGGCACTATCTGGGCGATCTCATCAGCGTGGTCGGCATCGTGAAATTCATCAGGATGGACCGGGACCTGGCGGTCACCCGCGTGGTGCGGGCGTACGACTCGATCTCGCTGGGATACGGAGCCATGCGCTATACGCCCCTCCTCGAGGAGCCGCCGGCCTCGGAGCGCGTGCTGCCCGACCGGCCCGGGATGATCATCGATCTCAGGGCCGCCCGCACCCTGATCGCGCAGAATGACGTCGTCTATCTGGACTGGGGACGGGAGGACGGCCTGCAGGTGGGAGACCGCCTGGAAGTCTTCCGGGACCCCATGTCCCCCTCCGTGCCCAGGCGCGTCGTGGCGGAGCTCAAAGCCATCGCGGTTGAAGATCACACCGCCACCGCGCTGATCGTGCGCTCGACGGAGCCGCTGCTGCGCGGCGATCTCTTCGAATTCAAGGAAGAAGCGCAGCAGCGCCCCAGATCCCGCTCGCTCCCCTCCAACTGATCCCCGTCAGGCGTCAGGCGTCAGGCGTGAGGAAATCGTCAGACGTCCGGCGTCACGCGTAAGGGGCGAAGGCCGCTTACTCCGTTACTCTCCACCCCTGACGCCTCACGCCTGACGGCTTTATATTAGGTTTCGGTGAGCTCCGGCTGCTCTCCGCGCATCCATTTCGTCAGCAGGATGTAGTTCTCCAGCCGGGAGAAATCCTCCTTCGCGATGCGCGTAAAGCTCAAGCCATGATCGTAACGGGGCGGGTCGGATGACGTGGGGCGGACCCAGACCGGTTCGGCCATGGCGTGGATCGTCACGGCCTCCTTGTCCACCGGCGTGGGCGGGATCTCCATGCGCAGATCCAGGACTTTTCGCAAGGCCAGCGGGCGGTCCGTGACCACCAGCAGCAACCCGCCTTCGCCGATGTCGGTGCCCAAGGCTTCCTGAAACGGCTCCTCGGAGGATGCCGGGCGCCAGGCGACCTTGAACGACACTTCGGTCACGCGCAGATATTTTCGCTCGGCCATGCGGCGAGTATAGCAGCCGCCTTCCGGCTGTCAAAGGAAATCGGGTCAAGTCTTCAGGAATCAGTCATCAGCGTTCAGTTTCGGAAAACTGAGCACTGCGTACTTTTCGATTCCCATAAGTAAGATTGTCACCCGTTGAGACACTTGCTAGAATGCCGCCGTGATGCCGGCATCGACAGATCGCGCGGTCGGCCGGGTCGAGCCGCAGTCCGCCGGCGAATCTGTCTATGCCGATGTGATCGTCCCCCGCCATCTGCACCGGGCCTTCACCTATTCAGTGCCGTCCGCCCTTCGCGACCGTGTCCGGGTCGGCAGCGTCGTCCTGGTCCCGTTCGGCGCGGGCCGCCTCCGCGGGCTGATCATCAGCCTGACCGCCGCGCCGCCGCCGGCGTGGCTGGCCTCGGGCCGGAGCACCGGCCATCTGCGGGAGATCATCTCGGTCGGCGACGGCCCGCCCGACGGGACGCTGGACCCCGGCCTGCTGGAGCTCACCCGCCTCGTCTCCGAGCGCTATCTCGCGCCATGGGGCCAGTGCCTGCGGCTGGTGGAGCCGGCCCGCTCGCGCCGCCCGGTGCGGCTGGCGCTGACCGAGGCCGGCCGCGCTGAGCTGGGAAGAAAATTGCCGCAGGCCACCAGGGAGGTCCTCGCGCGCCTCGCCACGGCGCCGCGCGGATTGACCGCGAACCATGTGCGCCGGGCCCTCAGGCGCTCAGGCCCCGAGGACGGCGATATCGGCCGGCTGCTCACCGCCCTCACGCGCCGGGGATGGATTCGGGAAGAAGAGGGCCGGCGCCGCTCTGCCGGCACGGGACGCCGCCGGCCGCCTCATAGGGAGGCCAGTCCCTTGACGATTCCCTGGCCGGCGTCGGAGAGCCGCCTTCCTCCTCAGGTGCACGAGGCGCTCGGCACGGCCCGGCACGCGGCCTTCCTACTGGAAGCGTCGGGCGCCGTGCGGCAGGCCGCGGGGCTCGCCGCCGTCCAGACCACGGTGGCGGCTGGCCGGCAGGCCTTGCTCATCGCGCCGGAGATCACCGCGGCCTCGACGCTCGCGGCGCAGATGATGGCCGTGTGGCAGGATCGGGTCGCGCTCGTGCACAGCGGCCTGCCGGCCTTGGACCGCACAGCGGTGTGGGACCGGATTCGAAGCGGGACGGTTGACGTGGTCGTGGGCACCCGCCTGGCCGTCTTCGCGCCGCTGGCCCGGATCGGATTGATCGCGGTGGACGGAGAAGATGATCCCGCGTTGAAAGAACAGGAGGAGCCGCGCTACCACGCGCGGGAAGTGGCCTGGATGCGCGCGCGCCAGCACGGCGCGGTGTTGCTCCTCGGCTCCGCTCATCCCTCCCTCGAAGTCCGGACCTCCGCGCTGGTGGAGCGGGTCGCGATGGCCGGCGAGCCGGCCGCGCGGCCTGAGGTCCAGGTCGTCAATCTGTGCGAGCTTCCGCCGGGCGCGCTGCTCTCCGCCGTGCTGCTCAAGGAGATCGAACGGGCGCTCGAGGAGCGGACCGGCGTCGTGGTGTTTCAGAACCGGAAGGGGTTTGCGTCCTCGCTCGTCTGCCGGGACTGCGGGACCGCCCCGCAGTGTCCGCGCTGCAGCCTGGCGCTGACGTTCTACAAGACGGCGCGGCGGCTGGGGTGCCGCTACTGCGGGCATTCGGCCGGGGTCCCCGAGCTGTGCCCCGCCTGCCGGGGAAGGACTCTGTCGCCGGTCGGCTGGGGCACCGAGCGGATCGAGGAATTGCTCCGCGGGCTGTTTCCCCTCGCGAGGATCGGGCGCCTCGATCGCGACACGGCCCCGACGGCACGGCGAGCCGATGCCCTCCGGCGCGACGCCGCCCGGGGCGCATTCGACATGCTCGTGGGGACCCAGATGCTCGTTCAGGGTCCGCCCCTGCCGCCCGCGGGGCTGGTCGCGGTGCCCTACGCAGATGCCGGGTTCCATCTGCCGGATTTCCGGTCGGCGGAGCGGGCCTACCAGATCCTGACGGATGCGGTGGCGCTCGCCAGGCCGGCCTCGGCGGGCGGGCGGGTCGTGGTGCAGACCCATGCTCCCGAGCACCATGCGATCGCGGCGATCCGGTGCGGGAATCCTGAGATCTTCTACGACCGGGAGAAGGAGCTCCGGAAGGCCCTGGGCTATCCGCCGTTCACCAGCCTCATCAGCCTCGGCGTGTCCGCCGGCGATCCGCAGCGGGCGAAGGCGGCCGCGCAGGAGTGGGCCCGGCTGCTGTCCCGGCAGTTAGGATCAGGCGCGCTGCCCGCGCTGGACGGTGACGCGGTGCTTGGCCCGATCCCCTCCGCCGTGGCGAAAATCCGGGGGCGGCATCGCTGGCAGCTGCTGGTCAAAGCGCGTGACGGGGAGGCGGCGCGGGATGCGGTCCGCACCAGCGTGACCGAGCTCGAACGGCGCCGTCGGTCGCGGGACCTCAAGTTCGACGTGGACGTGGACCCGGTGGATATGCTCTGACGCCGGGGGTTCCTCCCCCCGACGCCTCACGCCTCGGGCGTCTTCTTCTTTCCGGTCCATCTGAAAATCCCGTACGAGAACGTGATCCAGAAGACGGCCGAGAACAGGCCGAACACGACCGAGGCGAGGAGCGCCATCATCTGCTCGTCGGTCGGCTCCGGACCGGCGAGCCGCATGCGGACCATCGTGACGACCGGCCAGCTCAGGCTCTCGATGCCCAGCAGCAATGTGGCCCAGGCCCAGACCATGGCGATCGTCCCGCCGCGCCAGACCAGAAATCCCGCCGCCGCCACCCCGACCACGGCGGCCACCGTCGGCGACAGCTCGCCCCATGTGATCCATAAACCGATGGTCACGACCAGGCTGCCGAGGACCGCATTGAGCCGAATCTTCATTAAAGCACGTGCGGCGTGAAGCGTCAGGCGTGACGCGTGAAGCGTCTCCCGACAGACGAGATACGAGCGACAAGACCCAGGCCGCCCAACGCCTTACGCCTGATGAGCGATGAAGTCAATGAGAGCGGTTGCGCAGATGGTGTGGCTCCAGTAAGGTGACCTCCGCAGGCGCGTCATGTCACCCGATCGTCCGATCATCCTCTTCTCAGACCTGGACGGCTGTCTCCTCGATGCCAGCGCCTACTCTTTCGAGGCGGCCGCTCCCGCCCTCGGGGCGTTGCGGGCACGCCGCATCCCGCTCATCCTGGCTTCGAGCAAGACCCGGGCCGAGATCGAAGCGCTGCGCGCCCGCTTGGCTCATACCGACCCCTTCATCGCGGAGAACGGCGGCGGCCTGTTCATTCCGAAAGGGCACTTCCCGTTCCCGCTCGAAGGCTCGGTGCTTCGCGGGCCCTATCAGGTCGTCGAGGCCGGTACACCCTACCCGCGGCTCCGCACGGCCCTGAAGGAGATCGAGCGGGCGCTCGGCTGGGAGCTCCGCGGCTTCGGCGACATGCCCCCGGAGGAAGTGGCCGCCCGGACGGGCCTGAGCTATGCCGAGGCGGTCCTGGCCAAGCAGCGGCAGTACGACGAGCCGTTTGTCATCGAACCGGACCGGACCGGGGCAGTCCTCGAGCAGATCAAGGCTCATGGCCTGTCCTGCACCAGAGGCGGCCGCTTCTATCATCTGACGGGTGAGACCGACAAGGGCTGGGCGTGCCGGTACCTGATCGGCTGTTATCGCCGGCAGCACGGTGAGCTCCTGACCGTGGCCATCGGGGACAGCCTCAATGACTTCGCGATGCTGGCTGCGGTGGACCGTCCGTTCCTGGTGCAGCGTGAGGACGGCTCGTACGACGACTCGATCCAGCTTCCGAACCTCGTCCGTATCGGCGCGCCGGGACCGGCCGGATGGAATCAAGCTGTGCTCGATCTGCTGAGAGAAAAACGTGATTCGTGATGCGTGATTCGTGACTGCTCCGGAGATGTCTCAATCACGAGTCACGGATCACCTCTCACGGCAGTTCCGAGAATGGACCTGAAAGCTTTCCTCCTCAGCCTGATCGTCATCTACGTCGCTGCGCGCGTCATGGGCGAGGTGGCGGTCCGGCTCGGCCAGTCCGCGGTGCTGGGGGAGCTCGTGGCCGGCATCCTCCTCGGCGGGAGCGTGTCCGGCCTGATCGAGCCCACGGACGTCCTGAAGCTGCTCGGTGAGGTCGGCGTCATCCTGCTGCTGTTCGAAGTCGGGCTCGAATCCGATCTGCAATCGTTCCTAAAGGTCGGCTGGTCGGCCGGCTTGGTCGCGGTCATCGGGGTGGTCACCCCGTTTCTCCTGGGCGGCGGGGTTGCCCTGGCCGTCGGGCTGAGCACGTTGCAGGCGGTCTTCATCGGGGCCACGCTCACGGCCACCAGCGTGGCGATCTCGGCCCGGACCCTGTCCGATCTCGGTCGCCTGCAGACCCGTGAGAGCAACATCATTCTGGGCGCCGCCGTGCTGGACGACATTTTGGGATTGGTCATCCTGTCCGTCGTCCTCGACCTGGCCCTGTCCGGGACAGTCTCCTGGGTCGAGGCCGGGCGCGCCGGGGTCCTGGCGATCGTGTTTTTGGGCGTCGCGGTGCTCGCGGGCATCCGCTACGCGCATCTCTTCAGCGGGCTCGTCAGGAGGATGAGGACCCGCGAGCAGGTGGTCGCGGCCGCGATGATCTTCGCGCTGGTGCTCGGCTATGCCGCTTCGCTGCTGCGCATCGCCCCGCTCGTGGGCGCGTTTGCGGCCGGCCTGGTCCTGGCCCGGACGGAGCACCAGGCGAAGATCCGGGAAAAGATCAGACCGGTCACGGATGTGTTTGCCCCCATCTTCTTCGTCTTGACCGGGGCGGCGCTGGACGTGGCCTTGTTCAACCCCGTCGAGCCGCGGAACCATCCGGTCCTGATCCTGGCCGTGCTGCTGCTGGCGGCGGCGGTGATCGGGAAGCTCTTGGCAGGACTGGGAGCGCCGACCCGGACCAACCGCTGGGCGGTCGGCGTCGGCATGCTCCCCCGCGGCGAAGTGGGCCTGATCTTCGGCGGGGCCGGGCTGGCGCACGGCATCATCGACCACCGCCAATACGGCGCGATTCTCCTCGTGGTCGTGCTCACCACGCTCGTGGCGCCGGTGGGGCTGAAGCTCCTGTTCGGGGGCTCCGGGGCGAGTCGCGACAAGTCACCGTAAGCCGGTCCGGCGCGGGGCGGGTCTGATCACAGGTGGGTCAGATCGTCCCTGCCCCGGGTCCCCTTGCCGAACTGATGATCCAGGAATTCCCTGGCCAAGTCCTTCGCGCCGAGGCCGAAGGCAATCGCCGAGGCCAGCACCACGCCCCCAAAGGCAATTCCGAACCCGATCACGACGATGGTCTGGGCGATGCCGAGTTGCTCCAGCGCCATGGCGACGGCGACGAGCTGGACGCCCCATCGGGAACACGCGGCCACGGCCCGTGCGGGAGGAAGACCGGCGTTCACCGCCGCAATGAGGGCCGCCTGGGAGACGAAGTTGGACAAGAGATAGCCGGCAACGAGGATCAATCCGGCGGTCAGGAGATGAGGGATGTAGCCGAGCACCGACTGAATGAGCTGGTTGACCGGGGCCAGGTTGAGCGCGGCGACGCCGGTCAGCACCGCGAAGGTGGCCACCAGCCAGTAGCTCAGCCGGCCTGCAAGGTGGGAGGGGTCGGCCTTCACCCCGCCGCGCGCCAGCGCGGCGCTCACCCCCAGACGATTGCTGAGATGGTCCATCCCGACCACCCGCAGCAGCCGCTCGACGAGGTAGCCCGCCGCCCAGGCCGCCGTCAGCCCGACCGTCAGGATGATGGCCATGGCCAGCAGGTTCGGGAGGAGCGCGAGCGTCTTTCTCCCCAGTGCTTCGAGAGGTCCTAGCAGGGCGGTATCCCAGAATTCTTTCATGGTTTTCTCCCTCCGGAAGCTAATGGCTTGGCGCGGTCAGCCTTGAGCGTGCTGTTGCCATTGTGCGAGCAGGTGCGGCTTGCGCCCTTCAAACATCTGGCAGAGCGCCTCGATCCGGCCTTCAGCCTCGCGCGATGTGAGCCCCTGCGTCTCAAGGACAAAGGTCGCCGTCCGCCCAAGGTAGAGCGGCGTGAACGCCTTGAGCAGATGCTCGCGCGGCATGATGCGCCGATGGTAGGACACCGCCACGTCGTACACGAGCTTCGCCCACAGGTCGTCCGGGATGCGAAACTCCTGGGGCGGGCAGTCCCTCAAGGCACGGAGCCCGTCCATCGTGTCCGGCGCGAGCATCTGCCTCCAGATCGGCTCCAGGTCGGCGAGGCCCTGTCGGAAGCTGCCGATCATGCGATCCACATTGACGTGGACAGGTTCCACCCCCACCTCGTACTGGAACCCGAAGAGCGTGACGGGATTCGACCCTTCCAGCCGGGTCCAGACCGTCTCATGCTCCTCCATCAGCGCCAAGACGGCTCCCATCACCTCAACCAGCATGGTGGACAGGTCGGCGGCGGGATCTTTGGGATTGTGGATCTTCGCCCCGAGAAAGCTCTGGCACACCCGGGCCCCGCTGGCGATCGCCTCCGTCGTCATCCAGATATCAATGCCGAATCGCGCCACGTCGGATTCCCAGACGTGCTTGTCGAGATAGTGCTCGACCAGGTGGCTGGAAACGCCGAAGTCTCCCCCGATGGGCTGGCGGATGCGCTGGCCGTAGAGGGCCCGGGTGAGGGGATAGACGATGCCGTTGGTGATGGTCCCGTCGTATTTGTGACGGAGATAGTATGGAGCGACGTAGTCGTACCCTTCTTCCAGGACCGGCCGGATCAGCAATTCGACCCACTCGGGAGTGATGCTGCGCAGGTCGGAGTCCACCACCGCGCAGGCCTTGGCCTTGAGCCAACGGGCGATCTCAAAGATGGTCCGAAAGGCGCTCCCTTTCCCCGGGATGCCGTGATACGGCGTGATGATCTTGTGAAGGAGACTCTGTCGGTCGCTGATCAGCATGGCGCCGAGGTTGGCCACCGCGCCGGCGGCAATCTCGGGGGTCCGGTCCGAGGAGCCTCCGTCCGAATTCACCAGGACGGCGCGGGCTTCTGGAAAATACTTCGCGAGCCCGGCGGTGATCGCGCGGACCACATGGCCGATGGTACCCGCATTATTGAAGCTCGGGATGCCGACGAGGAGATCCGCTTCGCCGATGCGCGCGACCGCCTTCTCCGTGTCGGCCGTTAAGAGGCCGGATCTCTCGTTCATGTCCGTGTGCCGGTCTGGGCCGGGTTCCATTCATGGTCGTGCTCGACGGCTTCGATCAGCAGGCCGAAGATGTCCGGCACGGCCGCCCGCACCTGGCTCCAATTCGAGATCATGGGCGCCCCCAAGGGATCCTCCAGAAAGACCTTCGTGGCGACCGTCAGGCTTTTCACGAAGACATCCACCGCGACCCGCTCCTCGTGCCGATCGAAGTGCAGACTGTTGATCGCCGCGTCGTCCTGATAGCGGCTGATGGCCTCCTGCGCCGCCTGGAGATAGGTTGCCCGCAGGGTCTTCAGGACCGCCTCGGAGAGGACCACCCCGTCACTGGCCAGGTTGCGGAACAGGGCCTTGGCGATGTCGATGCACATTTTCTGCAAGCCTTGTGTCGCGTCATCAGGAGACAGGGCCTGATGCTTGTGCTCGTAGGTGTCGGCGATATCGGCCTGGCAGATCCGTCGCAGCGCGCAATTGCGATAGACTTCCGCCAGTACACCGACCTCCAGCCCCCAATCCCCTGGAATCCGGTTGATCCAGGCCAGATCGGTCAGCATGGCGAATTCGCCGGACAGCGGATAGCGAAAGCTGTCCAGAAAGGTCAGGACGGGGTGAGGGCCGACCAGATGCTGCAGACTGCGGATCAGGGGCGTGAAGAAGAGCCGGGCCGCTCGGCCGTGAAGGCGGTCCGTCACCCGGCTGTAGTAGCCTTTGCAGAACTCGTAGCCGAGGTTGGGGTTTGCGACCGGATAACACAGGCGCGCGAGATAGTCGCGGTTGTAGCTGAGCACGTCACAATCGTGCAAGGCGATCACCTTGCTCTGATGCCGTGCGAGGACATAGCCGAAAGCCAGCCAGCATCCCCGGCCTTTTCCCGGCATGCCGACGTCAATCCCGCTCTCCGTGAGCAGCTTCAGGATTTCTTGGATGCGGGCGCCGTCGTTCCAGATCAGCCTGACTCGCTGCGGCAGGATCGAGAAATACTCCTTGGCCAGACGGAACTCCAAGGGTGAGGCCTGGTCCAAGGCAATGACGATCTCGTTGAGGTAGGGAATGTTTTTCAGGATCGAGACGATGTTCTTCAGCGCCGGACGTTCGAGCTCCGAATAGAGAGACGGCAGGACGAGCGCGATCGGACTGGCGATGGCATGGCGCTGGAGCTCGGCTTCCAACTGATCAAGGTTCGGATGGCCGAGACGGTGCAGGACCGTCACCAAGCCGTTCTGATAGAAATCCGCCATAGCCGCCTATCCCGAACCGCGCCGGCCACCCGACCGATCGGCCGTATGCCTCGGCCGCGCGGCATTCTCATCGGGGTGCGGAAAGACGGCGCCACAGTTGATGCATCGGAGGCCTTCGTACGTCCATCCGGTCAAGGCCGATGTTTCACCGAAGAATCGCTCTGCGACCAAGAGTCCTCCGCAGCGGTTGCAGGGTGTCTGACCGAATGGTGTTGATCGCATCTGTTGGGCCCTGCGACCCTTCCGTGGGAATCCTCGTTTCAGGAAACCTTATCCTGATGCCCGACGCTCGATGCGGTCCCGGCCGAGCGTGCGCCGAACAGCAGCCTGGAAATCCACCTTCCGGAAGGGCTTGCGGAGGCGGATGACGGGGGGCGAGCCGGCGGTCAATTGTGCGTGGTCGCCAGGGGCGATATGCAGGCTCACGACGATGATCGGTGGTAGGTCAGTGCTCTTCCCCATCCAGGCCCGCAGAATCATCAAGGTGCTGTCCAGGGGGTCGAGCGAAAATCCGTCGGCGTCCAGAATCATGGCCTCTGTTTTTTCTGCCTGCAAGCAGGCGACGGCGGCCTGGATCGTGCCGACGAGGGAGACCTGATAGGACTCAGACGACAGAATTTCCAGCATCATCGCCGCCAAAGAGGTATCGGGCTCGATGAGGAGAATATGCGGGTCGGAGGCAGACATACGTGACCCGATAGAGCAAGTGAGATGCCACAGAAGCCATCCAACCCAAGAAGCCTAAGTCCTTGGGAATTCTGGACGGCTCGTACGGTAGCGCCCCGAAAGATGGGCGCCATGACGGGAACACTTTGTCTGCGGGGGAGCGATCTGTTCCGGCAGCGTTTCTTGGCTTTCGACGCCCCTGGGGCTATCATGCAGACCTTCATCAGGGAGCGAGCATGAGCCTGCAAAAGAAAGTGTCGCTCGTCGTCCTCCTCGTGGTCGGGATCTCGGCGATCGCTGCTGAATATCTTAACCGGGAGCTCGTCGGCAGGATGGCGCAGCAGAGTCTTGAAGAGGAGACGGCGGCCGTCGTCCGTCAAATCGACACGCAGGTCACGACGCTGAAGGAATTTCGGAACAAGCCTGCGCTCCAGGCCGATATGAACAAGCTTCTGGCCAGCCGTCCTGACCTTATCAAGGTCGCGCTGTACGCGCTGCCGGCTCATCCGGACGGCTCTCCGGTCCTTCAGGTGAGGGCGGTCACGGCAGGGGCTCCAAGGGAGAGCGGCGCAGACCTTTCTTTGGTATGGCGCGTCATGACCTCCAGGCGGCCGGTGAGCGACCTCTCGGAATGGGATCGCGCGAGCCGGATCAAGCAAGCTGCTCCGATCACG
>CAYJUM010000027.1:24253-27628 GCA_964373355.1 uncultured Nitrospirales bacterium
GGTCCGGAGCCGTGATGAGATCGGCAAACTCGCGCAGAACTTCAATACGATGGTGGACCGTCTCAGGGCGGCCAATGAAGAAAATCGGCGCCTCTACGAGCAACTGCAGCAGTCCCACGATCACCTCGAAGTCAGGGTAGCGGAGGCCACGGCGGAGATTCGGGCCAAAAATCTGGAGCTGATGAAGATCAACGAGCGCTTGTCCCGTGTCCAGCGGGAGGCCGCGCGCGCCCAACGTCTGTCGGCGATCGGGCAGCTCGCCGCGACCGTGGCCCACAAGATCGGCACGCCGTTGACGGCCCTGTCCGGTCATATCCAGTTGCTGGCCGAAGAGCCGCAACTGGGGGAAGAATCGCGGCGTCGCCTGCGGACCATCGAAGAGCAGATCGAACGGACGTCCAAAATCATTCAAGACCTCCTGGTGTATGCCCGGAAGCCTGAACCGGTGATCGCATCACTGGATTTGAACCGGTGCCTCGAGGATTGCCTTGTCTTGGTGCAGCCGGAGATGGAGCGAAGAAGAGTCAGGCTCGATGCCAGCTTCAGCCCTGCGGTTGAGAAGGTCCAGGGAGACGCGCAACAACTGCAGGAGCTGTTCTGTAACCTCATTGAAAATGCTCTCGATGCCATGCCCCAGGGCGGCACGCTCCGGACCAGAACCTACCGGCCGGGACCCTCCGGGTGCAGCGGCTCCGAGCCGGTTGCCGCCGTGGACATTACCGATACGGGCGAGGGCATCGCGCCCGAACATCTGTCGCAGATCTTCCAGCCGTTCTTTACCACCAAAAAGGTCCGGCACGGGACGGGGCTTGGCCTCACGATCGCCCACGAGATCATCAAAGCCCATGGAGGCCGGATCACGGTGGACAGCGAGCTGGGGAAGGGCACGCGATTCCAGTTGCTGCTTCCTGCCGTCGTGAAGGAGGCCTCATGATTCGGCGATCCCGCATCCTGCTGGTGGACGACGTCCCGGAGACGGTTGACCTGCTGCGGGAGATCGTCGTCAAGGAAGGGCATGTGGCGGAGACCGCGCCCGACGGGGAAACCGCGCTCAAGCTGGCCATGGCGCACCCGCCCGACCTGGTGATCACCGACCTCAACATGCCGGGCATGGATGGCCTGGAATTGCTGAGCGCGGTGCGGCGCGCCGTTCCCGACTGCCTGGTCATCATCGCCACGGCCTATGGGTCCTTGCGGACCGCGGTGGACGGGATCAAGGCCGGTGCGTTCGATTACTTGAGCAAACCATTTATTGTGGACGACATCCGGCTGGTGGTGCAGCGCGCACTGGAGCACAAGCAGATCCTGGCGGAAAATCGCACCTTACGGGAGCA
The DNA here is from genome assembly GCA_964373355.1 of uncultured Nitrospirales bacterium. Lineage (GTDB taxonomy): Bacteria > Nitrospirota > Nitrospiria > Nitrospirales > Nitrospiraceae > CAYJUM01. The sequence continues at coordinate 25,588 of CAYJUM010000027.1, forward strand.
GCTCAAGGACCGGTACCGTTTCGAGAACATCGTGGGCAGCAGTCCCGGGATGGTGGCCGTGTACAAACTGGTGGCCCGGGTGGCCCAGAGCGATACCACCGTCTTGCTTCAGGGCGAGAGCGGGACCGGCAAGGAGCTGGTGGCGCGCGCCATCCACGCCAACAGCTCCCGGAGCGATGGGCCGTTCGTGGTCCTGGACAGCGGCGCCCTGGCCGAGAGCCTGCTGGAGTCGGAGCTCTTCGGGCACGAGCGAGGCGCCTTTACGGGCGCGGTTGCCGCCAAGCGGGGACTCCTGGAAAAAGCCCATCGCGGCACCTGCTTCATTGATGAAGTCGCCGACATCTCGCCGGCGCTGCAGGGCAAACTGCTGCGCTTCCTTCAGGAGCGCGAGATCAAGCGTGTCGGCGGCAATGATCCGCTGAGCGTGGATGTCCGTCTCATCGCGGCGTCCAACAAGGACTTAAAGAGCCTCGTCGAAGCCGGGAAGTTCCGCGACGATCTGTACTACCGTCTTAATGTCGTCACGATCGTCCTCCCGTCGCTTCGCGAGCGGCCGGAAGATATTCCCGGGCTGGCGCAATCGTTCCTTCAAAAATACGGAGGAGCCAAGGAACCCGGCGTGACTGGGATCAGCTCCCAGGCTATGGCGTTGCTGACGGCCTATGCCTGGCCCGGGAATGTCCGTGAGCTGGAGCACGTCATTCAGCGGGCGGTGGTGCTGTCTCCTCAATCGGTCATCGTGCCCCAGGACCTCCCTGAGAGCATCCGGTCGGCTCCGGCTGCGCTCCCCGCCGGGGAGAAGCATGACTGGCCGACGCTCGAGATGCTGGAACGCGACTACATCGTCCGGGCCCTGGAAGCCCATGGCCAGGACCTCGAGAAGACCGCACAGGTTTTAGGGATTCACCGGAAGACGCTGCAACGCAAGCTCCGCAGCTACGGACTCTCCTCCTAGCCGGACAATCTGTCCCTCTCCGCCTATTCCGTTCAGGAGAGGATTCTTCCATAGTCAGAGGGTTTTACGTCAAAAGGCTTTTCGGCGGAGGCACAACTCGTTCCTCTCGCCGTCCTTCTCCGCTCTTCTTTGGCGGCCGACAACGCGCCGGGAGATAGGAAGAAAATCAATCACTTTTGCATGCCTTCTCCGTCCTGCCGCTGGTAGGCGCAGGTATTGCTCCTGCCGGGACCTCGTCGACGCGACCCTATTCCGCCATGGGAAGAGATCGAGCGATGACAAGGGTGCCCTCTTCGTTTAGGCCGCGCTTCTTGACCGGAGGGCCGAACGTGTGGCTCACGGCGCGTCAGATGGAGATTCTTTGGCTGGTGACCGAGGGACTGACGAATAGGGAAATTGCGGAGACGATGGCAATCAGTCGGCGGACGGTCGAAGTCCATCGGTTTCAAATGATGCAGCGCCTCCGGGTGCACAACGTGGCTCAACTCTGCCGTCGCGCCGTGGAATTGCGCCTGCTGAGCAAGGCCATGCGTTCGAGAATGAGGCGGCTCCATGCCTGAAGGCGATATGACCGCTCTGCTTGTGGTCGGAGTCTATGCGCTGGTGCTGTGGCCTCTGTTGCACAGAGCCTGCCGCCAAAGCGCCGGGTGGTTTCTGTGCCGGGGGTTCCAAGGATGTCTGCGGTGTGGTTGCGAGATGAAAGACGGGAAGGTCGGCTGTTGCTTGCGCTGCGGCATGCGCCCGGGACTCCAGACCCGGAATTGATTCTCCCAAGCAAGATCGGAAAGGAGAACATATGCGCACAACGATTCAAGGGATCGCGCTGAGCCTCATCCTGGCCTCCGGGACCACGGTCGGACTCGCGAGAACAGACGAGCAACCGGCTCCAAATTCAGCAAGCACCAGCGTGGTAACCGGGGTGGTCTTAAAGATCGAAGGCGACTTCTATGTGGTGAAGGATAGTACCGGCAAGGAGGTGCGTCTCCACATCAGCAAGGACACGGAGTTTTTTGGGCCTTCTTCACCCGGTGACCAGATTGAGGCCCATGTCACCGCAGAAGGGCATGCAAAGTCCATCCTGGTGCT
>CAYJUM010000028.1:0-27596 GCA_964373355.1 uncultured Nitrospirales bacterium
GGGATCAAATTGATCTTGCAGCGCATGCCGTTCAAGAGCTTGGTGAGCCGCCTGGCATCTTGCGCGGAGTCGTTCTCGCCGGCCAGCAGGACGTACTCGAACGTCAATTTGCGACGGACCCCGAGGGGAAACGCCCGGCAGGCAGCCAGAAGGGAATCGAGCGAATAAAGCCGATTGACGGCCGGCATCAACCGATCGCGCTGCGCATTCGTCGTCGCGTTCAGGGACACGGCCAGGTTGACGCCGAGCGCCGCAACCTCGTTCAGCCGCGCGGCCAATCCCGCCGTGGAGAGGGTGATCCGCCGCGCGGCGAGCCCCGGGCCCCAGTCGGGGTTCGTCAGCCGCCGGATGGCGTCCGAGACGGCGTCGAGGTTTGCGAGCGGTTCGCCCATGCCCATCAGGACAACGTTGGAAAGGTGCTCCCCCGGCGCCAGAGCGTCCTGCGCCGTCAGGACCTGATCGACGATTTCCTGGGCCTTGAGGTTGCGGAGCAGCCCCATCCTGCCGGTCAGGCAAAACCCGCAGTCCAGCGTGCAGCCGACCTGCGTGGACACGCAGAGGGTGAGACGGCTCGCATCGGGGATGAGCACGCTTTCGACCTCGAGCCCGTCATGGAGCCGGATGATGAATTTCTTGGTGCCGTCCGCCGAGGTCAGGACGCGCGAAAGGGTGCTCCGGCCGATGACCGCGGTGCGGGCGAGCACGTCCCGCTCGGCCCGGGAGAGATCGCTCATGTTGTGGATGTCGCGCACCCGGCTACGGTGCAGCCAGCGCAGGATCTGCCGGGCGCGGTACCGGGGCCAGCCCCGGTCCTGCACGAACTGCTCGGCGGAGCGCAGATCCAGGGAGAGGAGGTCCACAGCCTGAGGCCGCCCCGGAAGCGGATGGACCGCGGATTTGGGCGCCGACGGAGTCTCGATCGCGGACATGGCGTGAGCCTAACACAGCCTGAAATCTACTGACAAGGCGACTCCGAAGACGTGAGGCGTGAAGCGTCGTTCGTGAGATACGAGCGACGAGAGACGAACGACAACTGGCGGGTGAGGCGAGGAAGTCGCGAGCGCCGCGGATCGCTGGTATAATTTCACGCCATGTGGACTCTGCCTGCATTCGCGGCGGCCGCGCGCGGCGGCATCGTCGCGCTCCTCCTGCTGCTTCCGGCTCCCGCGGCGTCACAGGGACCGGTTGACCGCCCCTGTGACTCGGCGGAGAGCTGTTTTGCCGCGGCGATCCTCGCCGATCCCGGAGGCAACGGGACCATCGAGCGCCGGATGGCGCGGCTCCGGGAGATCCAGCAGCGGCATCCCGGGTCCATCTGGGCCAGACGGGCCGGCCTGCTGATCGGCATCCTGTCGGTGGAGCGGGAGCCTGCCGAGGCCGTGCAGTTTCTGCGGATGGCGCAGCGGGACTTCCCGGTCCTGGAGGATTACCTCCGGCTCTGGAAAGGAGAGGCCTTGCTCCAGATGGGTGACGTGACGCAGGCCGCGGGCCTGTTCGAGTCCATCCCGGATGCGGTCCCGGACACCACTCTGGAGGTGCGCGCCGCCTATCGCGCGGGCGAGGCCTGGTACCGGGCCGACGATTGCCCGAAGGCCACCGCCTGGTTGATGGACGCCGTGACGCGGGCCGCGCAGGACCCCGCGGCCGCCGGCGCGCTGCTCATGGTGGCCGATTGCCAACTGCGCGCCGGGCAGCCGGAAGGCCATGGCACTCTCCGGCGGGTGTGGGTGCGCTATCCCCAGACGCAGGCCGCACGCGAGGCGATGGACCGCTTGGTGAAGAGCCTCGGTCCCGAGGGCGCACGCCCGTCCGCCGACGACCTCTATGAGCGCGCGATGACGTACGCGAGCCTCGCGCTCTATCAGGAAGCGGCCGGCGCGTTCCGGGACTTTCTGGCGGCGTCCGCGCAGCACGCGAAGCGGGACGACGCCCAGTTGAAGCTGGGGGTCGCGCTCGCGCGTCTCAAGCGCTATGAGGAGGCTCAGACGGTCTTCCGGGAATTAACGGCCCGGCCGGGCCCCGACGGGGTGGAGGCGCTGCTGTGGCTGGCCCGGGTCTATCTCCGTCAGGAGCAGGGAGACCTCTTGCTGGGGATGCGCCAGTCCGCGGCGACGCGTGCCCTCTCCGATGAGCAGAAGGCGGCGCTGCTCCTGCTGATCGCCACGTGGCAGCAGGACCATGACCAACTCGATGCCGCCCTCGCGACATTGACGGATGTCATCGGGTTGGAGGCCGGCACCACGCCACGTGCCGAGGCGGGCTGGCGCATCGGATGGATCCAGTATCAGCGCGGCCGGTATCGGGAGGCCGCGGACGTGTTGCAGGGCCTGCTCGCGGGCAAGGACCGCTCGGTGAACGATGTCCCGCAACTGCTCTATTGGAGGGCCCGTTCCCTGGAGCGGCTCGGGGATCCTGCCGCCGCCCGGTACGAGGACCTCTGTCGGCGCTTTCCCCTGACCTATTATTGCCTGCTCGCCCAATCGCGGGGCGGGACCGCTCCCAGCGTCGGGGTGCCCGACGGGAACGGGACCGGGCAGGGGGAAGCGGAGGGGAACGCGCTCCGGCGCGACGGGCACTACCGCAAAGCCATCGAGCTCAAGCTGCTGGGCCTGGACCAGGACGCAGGACGGGAGCTGGCCTCGCTGAACAGCCGCCTGCCCCGCGATCGCACGACCGCTCTGGAGCTGTCCACGCTCCTGAGCGAGGCGGGCGCGTATCATCAGGCGTTGCGGATGGCGCGGCTCCACTTCGGCGATCTGCTCGAGCAAAGCGGGGAGGCGGTGCCGGCCGCCCTCTGGAACATCGCCTATCCCACGGGGTATCTCCCGCGGATCCGGCTGCACGCCGGCGCACGCGTGGACCCTTATCTGGTCGCCGCGATCATTCGCGAGGAAAGCCAGTACGATCCGCGCGCGGTGTCCCGGTCCGGCGCCCTGGGGTTGATGCAGCTCCTGCCCGCGACGGCGCAGACCATGGCCCGCCAGCAGGGCCTTCGCGACGTGAGCCGCGAGGAGCTGTTCGACCACGAGACCAACATTCGCTTCGGGACGGGGTACCTGGCGCAGATGCTGGAGCGTTTCGAGGGGAACGTCGTGCAGGCCGTGGCTGCGTACAACGCCGGACCGGCCGCGGTCTCCGGCTGGCTCGCCAAACACGGCAAGAAAGAGGTGGATGAATTCGTCGAATCGATCCCCTATCAAGAGACCCGCCAGTACGTGAAACGGGTGGTCCGCAGCTACCGCGAATACCGCCGTCTCGGGCGCCTTCCCTGTGCCGCTCCGTCCCTTGACAAGGTGTGCTGAAGCTTCTATAGTCCGGCCAATTTTCAGGGAAAATCAGGGACAGCATGGCTCTGGAACGACTTGAAGCCCTGGAAGCCCGTGTCCGCGGGATGGTAGAGCTGATCCAGGACTTGAAGCGCAAGAACGCCGCGATGGAAAAGGACCTGCGGCTCATGCGCGAGCGGTTGATGAAGGAAGAGGAAGTCAGCCGGCGGTGGACGACCGAGCGTGTCGGCATCAAGTCACGGATCGAGCGCGCCTTGCGCGAATTGGATTTTCTCACGGGTCTCGAGGAATCCAAGGAGGAGTCGCATGGCTAAGACGATTGACGTGGAGATCTACGGCCAGCGCTACACCATCAAAGGGGAGGCCGACGCTGACTACATGAAGCAGATCGCGCGGTACGTGGATGACCAGATGCAGACGCTGGCGCGCGGGATGCAGACCGCCACCTTGTCCAAGCTGGCGGTGCTGACCGCGTTGAACATCGCGCATCAGCTCTTCCAGGCGGAGCAACGCCTGAAATCCGGAGAGGCGGAAATCGAGCGGCGCACCCTGACGCTCATGGATTCGATCGAGCAGCAGCTCGATTCCGTCAAGAGCCGCTGAGATCGGCAGCTTGTCTTGGGCCGGGGGGCCTGATATACTTTTAAAGTAGTCGGCGCGAGGGGCCGTAGGTCACGGACCCGAGCGAGGTCAGCAAGCTGAGCGATTAACGTAGTGCTGAACATGATTGTGCCGTGGTAGGTGATGCGCGTTCGTGCGGAGATGTTCTGGAGTCAGGGTCTGAGAGTGATGGACGGCGGACGGGATGGCGACAGTCTATAGGGTAAAACGAAGCTGAGGCCATCTCTGGCCAGAGTAGGCCCGACATCGCTCCGCGTGCCACGGTATGACCGCGTTCTCACCCGCTAGCTTCTTGCTCGCCTCCTCAGTGCTGCCCCGGTAAGCCCCTCGTCGCCCTCGTGCTGTGATCACAGAACGGATCCGGTCCTGAGCGTCGAGTCGTCCGGGTCCTCAAGGGGGTGGACGCCACCGTGTTGACCATCGCGTTCTACATCATTGCCGCGGCCGTCGGAGCAGTCCTCGGGATCGCCCTCAACGCACTCTTTCGGAAGAAACGCTTCGAAACCCAGCGCATCGAGACGGACGAGAGAGTCCGCCATCTCGTCCAGTCGGCCGAACGGGATGCCGAAAATCTGCTGAAGGAGGCCAAGCTCGAAGCCAAGGACCTGCTGTTGCAGTCGCGGACCGAGCTGGAGAAGGAGCAAAAGGAGAAGCTTGCCGAGTGGCAGGCAGTGGAAAAGCGCTTGCTGCAGCGCGAAGAGGCGCTCGAACGCAAGCTGCAGGCGCTGGATCAACGCGAGGCCGAGTATCAGAAGCGCGACAAGGCCGTCGAGCGGCGCGAGCAGGAGATCCTCTCGAAGGAAGCCGCTTGTGAGCTGGCGCTGAAAGACCACCGGCAGGCCCTGGAGCGGGCCGCCGGCCTGACCGCCGAGGAGGCCAAGCGTCAGTTGCTGGGGCAGATCGAGAGCGAGGCGCGGCTGGAATCGGCCGGCGTGGCCAAGCGCATCATCGACGAGGCCCGCGAAAACGCCGAGCGCGAGGCCCGGGAGATCATCGCCCGGTCGGTGCAGCGCATCACGCGCGATTATGTCTCGGAAGCCACCATTTCCGTCGTCCCCATTCCCAACGACGGGATGAAGGGCCGGATCATCGGCCGGGAAGGGCGCAACATCCGGGCCATCGAAGCGGCCACGGGCATCGATCTGATCATCGACGAAACCCCGGAAGCGGTCATCGTCTCCGGGTTCGACCCCTACCGCCGGGAGGTGGCCAAGGTCTCGCTGGAGCGGTTGATGCACGATGGCCGGATCCATCCCACGCGGATCGAGGAGATCGTCGAGAAGGTCAAGACCGACATCGACAAGCTCATGCTGGAGGAGGCCGAAGGGATCATCTTCGAGGTGGGACTGTCGGATTTCCATCCCGACCTGGTCAAGCTCCTCGGCAGGCTCAAATTCCGGACCAGCTACGGCCAGAACAATCTGTACCACGCCCGGGAAGCGGCCTACATCTGCGGCATCATGGCCTCGGAGCTCGGCCTGGACGTGAAACTGGCCAAGCGGGGCGCGCTGTTGCACGACATCGGCAAAGCGGTCAGCCACGAAGAGGAAGGGCCGCACGCCATGCTCGGGGCGGACATCGCCAAGCGCTGCGGCGAGAACGTCAAGGTCGTCAATGCGATCGCCGCCCACCACGAGCAGGTGGACCCGATCTGCCCCGAGACGGTGCTCGTCGCGGCTGCCGAAGCCCTGTCCGCGGCGAGGCCGGGCGCGCGCCGTGAAACGCTGGAGTCGTACGTCAAGCGACTCGAGAAGCTGGAATCGCTGGCATCGGGGTTCAAGGGCGTGGAGAAGGCCTACGCGATCCAGGCGGGCCGCGAGATTCGGATCATCGTCCGGCAGGAGGAGGTCAGTGACCTGGAATCCGCCCAGATGTCCCGGGAGCTCGCCAAGAAGATCGAGCAGGAGCTGACCTATCCCGGCCAGATCAAGGTCACGGTGATCCGCGAAAGCCGGTACGTCAGCCTGGCGAAATAACCCGTGAGGCGTGAGGCGTCAGGGGGGTCGCGCTTCACGCTTCATGCTTCACGACCGGAACTATGAAAGTCCTGTTCATCGGCGACATCATGGGCGAGCCCGGGCGTCGGGCCCTCTCACGGACGCTGCACAAGCTCGTGGCCCAGCACCGGGTGGATCTCGTCGTCGGCAACGGCGAGAACGTCGCGGGCGGGTTCGGAATCACACCCGACCTGGCGCAGGAGCTCTTCGAGTTGGGGCTCGCGGTGATCACGACCGGCAATCACGCCTGGGACCGCAAGGAGGTCCTGGCGTACTTCCGGTACGAGCCGCGGCTCCTGCGGCCCGCGAACTATCCCGAAGGCGCGCCGGGGCGCGGCAGTACGGTCGTGGAAAGCGCGTCCGGCGAGAAGCTTGCCGTCATCCAGGTGATGGGACGGGTCTACATGCCCACGCTGGACTGCCCGTTTCAGACCGCGCGGCGGGAAGTGGAACGGCTGCAGCGGGAGACCCGGGCCATCATCGTGGACATGCACGCCGAAGCCACGTCCGAGAAGATGGCGATGGGGCATTACCTCGACGGGGAGGTCACGGCGGTGGTGGGCACGCACACGCACGTCCAGACCGCCGACGAGCAGATCCTGCCCAAGGGCACGGCCTACATCACCGATATCGGGATGACCGGGCCGATCCATTCCGTCATCGGCATTAAGAAGGAAGCGCCCATCGAGAAGTTTCTCACGCAGATGCCTCGCCGCTTCGAAGTGGCCCCAGGACCGGCCGTGTTCAGCGCGGTGCTCATCGAGCTGGACGCGAGACTGGGCAAGGCGATCAGCATCGAGCGATTCCGCATTCCCGAGTAAAGCCGGTGCCATGTGGGGCTGGAACGCCACAGGCGAATCCTCACCGTCTCGGAGCTCTCTCTCCTGATCCGAGAGCGGCTCGAGCAGACGTTCGCTGACGTCTGGTTCGAGGGCGAGGTCTCCAACCTCCGCACGCCGTCCTCCGGCCACCTCTACTTCAGCCTGAAAGACCCGCGCAGCCAGATCCGCGCCGTGCTCTTCAAGCCCCAGGCGCAACGGCTGCGCTTTGCCCTGAAGGAGGGGCTCTGCCTGATCGTCCGCGCGCACCTGACGGTGTACGAGCCGCGGGGCGAGTACCAGGCGGTCCTGGACTACATCGAGCCCAAGGGCGTCGGAGCGCTGCAGTTGGCGTTTGAGCAGCGCAAGGAGAAGCTGGAGCGCGAGGGTCTCTTCGACCGGAGCCGCAAGCGGCCGCTGCCGTTGCTGCCGCGGCGGGTGGGCGTGGTCACCTCGGCGTCGGGCGCCGCGATTCGCGACATCCTCACCGTCCTGCGCCGCCGGTGCCCGCTCCTGAGCATCTGCATCGTCCCGGTGCCGGTCCAGGGCGACGGCGCGGCGCCCCGGATCGCCGAGGCCGTCCGCTGGCTGAGCGAGGCCGGCGACGTGGACGTCATCATCGTGGGCCGCGGCGGCGGATCGCTGGAGGATCTCTGGTGCTTCAACGAGGAAGTGGTCGTCCGGGCGATTGCCGCCTCGCGGGTCCCGGTGGTCTCGGCGGTCGGGCATGAGGTCGACTACACGCTGGCGGACTTCGCGGCGGACGTCCGGGCGCCGACGCCCTCCGCCGCCGCGGAGGCGGTCGCACCGGTCTTGAAGGACCTCCTCAAGGTTCTGACCGTCCTGTCGGGGCGTCACCGCGCGGCGGTGCGCAGGCGTGTCGAGCAGGCCCGCCATCGGCTGGCCGCCGTCCGGCGCGCCTTGTTCGATCCGACGCGGCAGTTGCAGCGGCACGCGCAGTACCTCGATGAATTGGGTCACCGGCTCGGTCGGGCGTTCACGGACACGCTCCAGGACCGCTCCGGCCGCGTGACCGAGCTGCGCCACCGGTTGCAGCTGGCCAGTCCCCTCGGCTGGGTTCACAGCACCGCGGTGCTGGTGCCGCAGCTCATCAAGCGCATGGAGCAGGGCGTCGTCCGGACGCTCGCGCTCCGGCGGCACGCGATCCGGTCGCTCGCCGCGGCGTTGAACAACCTGAGTCCGCTCGCCGTGCTCGCGCGCGGCTACAGCATCCTGCACACGGTGTCGGACGGGACGGTCGTCAGCCGGACGGCCGACGTGCGGGCCGGCGATGAGCTCCACGCGGACCTCGCCGACGGCCGGTTGCTGTGCGGCGTGCGAGAGGTCCGTCCCCATTCTGGCTCTTGACGGTGGGCTGACCACGGCTATAATAAGCCATTGACGGTCGCGGAGATGACGTGGCGATTTTGAAATTTGAAGATGCCCTGGCCAGGCTCGAAACGATCGTGACGGAGCTGGAAAAGGGCGATCTCTCGCTCGATCAGTCGCTGAAGATCTTCGAAGAAGGGATCAAGCTGTCGAAGACCTGCCTCAAGATCCTGGACGATGCCGAGCGAAAGGTCGAGATTCTCGTTCAGGACCAGGACGGGAAGAAGCGACTCCAGGCCTATAGCCTCGAGACTGAGGAGGCCGATGACTCGCTCTCCGCCGGGTCCTGAGTCGGTGCCGCTGTCGGTATCCGCGCCTCTTTCTTCCTTCCTGATGACTGCTCGTGCTGCAGGCCGCGAACGGCTGGACCGCGCGCTGGTGACCCGGGGCCTGGTCCCCAGCCGCGAGCAGGCCGGCCGGCTCATCCTGGCGGGGGCGGTCAGACTGAACGGCAGCCCCGCGGTCAAGCGCGATCTGCTCGTGTCGCCCGATGCGGCGATCGAGGTGACGGCGGCGCCGCCGTATGTCAGCCGAAGCGGCGGCAAGCTGGCGGCGGCACTCGATGCCTTCGCCGTGGACCCCGCCGGCGTCGTCGCGCTGGACGTCGGCGCCTCCACGGGCGGGTTCACGGATTGCCTCCTGCAGCGCGGCGTCCGGCGGGTGTATGCCGTGGACGTCGGGTATGGCCAATTGGACTGGCGGCTCCGGCAGGATCCCCGAGTCGTAGTCCTGGAGCGCCGGAACATCCGGCATCTCAAGCCGAGCGCGGTGCCGGAGCCCGTCGAGCTGGCCGTGATCGATGTGTCGTTCATTTCCCTGACGCTCGTGCTGCCGAGCGTCCTTCCGTTCCTGGCCCCCGGGGCCCGGATCATCGCGCTGATCAAGCCGCAATTCGAAGTGGGGCGCGGCCAGGTGGGCCGCGGCGGGATCGTCCGGGACGAGAGCCTGCGCCGGGCGGCGACCGACAAGATTCTCATGGCCGCGAGCCGGCTGGGGCTCGCCCCGATCGGGGTCCTCGACTCGCCGATCCATGGACAGAAGGGGAACCGCGAAGTCCTCGTCGGGCTCCGGTGGCCCGCTTCCGCGCAAGCGAACTGATCGTGCGATCCTCCACCCCACCGCGCGGCAGCGTCCTGGTCACGGGCGGCGCCGGCTTTATCGGATCGCACGTGGTCGAATCGCTGCTGGCTCGCGGCGATCGCGTGGTCTGCCTGGATTCCTTCGACCCCTTTTACGAGCCGGCGATCAAGCGGGCCAATCTGCGCGCGGCGGCGGCGCACCCGAACTTCGTGCTCATCGAAGGGGACATCCGCGACCTGGGCCGGGTCGAGGAGGTCTGCAAGACCCAGCAGGTCGATCGCATCTTTCACGCCGCGGCCCGCGCGGGCGTGAGGCCGTCGCTGCGCGATCCGCTGCTGTATGAAGACGTCAACGTGCGGGGCACCGTGGTGGTGCTCGAGGCGGCGAGGCGCGGAGCGGTGACCAATTTCGTCTTTGCGTCCTCGTCCTCCGTGTACGGCGGCGTCGAGCAGGTGCCGTTTTCCGAGAGCATGCCGCTCAGCCGGCCGATCTCCCCATATGCGGCGACCAAGCTGGCGGGCGAGCTGCTGTGCTACACCTACCATCATCTCTACGGCCTGCCGGTGACCTGCCTGCGGTTTTTCACCGTGTACGGACCGCGGCAGCGCCCGGAGATGGCGATCCACCGCTTTGTCCGGCTCACCGAGCGGGGGGAGCCCGTCCCGATCTACGGCGACGGGACGATCAGGCGCGACTTCACGTACATCGACGACATCGTCCAGGGGGTGCTCGCGGCGCTCGATCGGGCGGTCCCGTTCGAAGTCTTCAACCTCGGTGAATCCGCCACGATCGAGCTCAAGGAACTGATCGGCCTGATTGAAGACTGCCTGGGCAAGAAAGCCCGGCTGCAATGGCTGCCCCCTGAGCCCGGCGATATGCCGATTACCTATGCCGACATCGGCAAGGCCGTTCGGCTGTTGGGGTACAGCCCGCGCACCCCGGTGAAGGAGGGGCTCCCGCGGTTCGTCGAGTGGTTTCGGACGGAGGCGCAAGACCGATCATGAAGATCGTGGTCACGGGCGGCGCCGGGTTCATCGGATCCCATCTGGTCGACCGCTTGATCCAGGAAGGCTACGAGGTGGCGGTGGTGGACAACCTCTCCACCGGGAAGCGGCGGAACGTGAACCGGGCGGCCAGGTTCTACAAGATGGACATCCAGAGCGGCTCCCTGGAGCGGGTCTTCAGGAAGGAACGCCCGGCCGTGGTGATGCACCTGGCGGCGCAGATGAACGTCCGGCTCTCGGTCGAGAATCCGGTCTTCGACGCGCAGGTGAACATCATCGGCACGCTCAACCTCCTCGAGCAGGCCGTGAAACACGGCAGCCGGAAGATCGTGTTCGCGTCCTCGGGCGGCGCCGTGTACGGCGAGCAGGAGGTCTATCCGGCTCCCGAGACGCATGCCACCCACCCGCTGTCTCCGTACGGAATCAGCAAGCTGACGGGCGACCATTACCTCGAATACTACCAGCGCGTCAGCGGCATCCAGTCCGTCAGCCTGCGGTACGCGAACGTCTACGGGCCGCGTCAGGACCCCGACGGAGAGGCGGGTGTGGTGGCCATCTTCGCCCAGAAGATGCTCCGTGGAGAACGGCCGATCATCAACGGCAACGGCCGCCAGACGCGTGACTTCGTCTTCGTGGAAGACGTCGTGGAAGCCAACCTCGCCGTGATGGGGAAGGAGGTGATGGGGGTGTATAACGTGGGGACTGGCCGCGAGACGTCCGTCAATGACCTGTTCCGCATCCTGGCCACTCTCACGAACGCCGGGAGCCAGGAACTGCACGGGCCGGCCAAGAAAGGGGAGCAGGCCCGCAGCGTCGTGGACGCCACCAAGATTCGCCAGCAGTTGGGATGGGAGCCCCGAGTCTCGCTCGAAGAAGGGTTGAAGCGGACCGTCGAGTATTTCCGCGCCGAAATGGCTTGACGCCCCTAGCGATAGCGCGGAACAGAGGGATCGATCTGCACCGACCAGGCGTCAATCCCGCCCACCAGGTTTTTCACCTTCGTAAACCCCTGTTGCAGCAAGAACCCCACAGCGTCGGCGCTGCGCATGCCGTGATGGCAGTGGGCCACGATCTCCGCGTTCCGATCCAGCTTGTCCAGTGATTGCGGGAGTGAGCCCAGGGGAATGAGCACCGCCCCCTCGATCTTGGCCATCGAATATTCCCAGGGTTCCCGGACGTCGAGCAGGAAGATCTTGTCGCCCTTCGCCAGCCGGTCCTTCAGTTCCTGCGGCGTGATGGTGTAGCTCATCGAAGACCTCCGTTTCGCGTCATCTTAGGTCAGGGTTTTGAAGGCTGTCAATGTCCGTCTCCCGCCGCCCGGGGCTGCTCCGGCGCGAGATTTCGTTGCAGGAGATGCGCGCCACGTTTGACACCCTACGGGGGGTACACTACAATTTTCGCGCATTGGCCGTTCGCCAGCCTTGAAGAGACCACCATGCTCCAACCGAGACAGAAAAGGCGGATGCTCGGGGAACTCCTCATCAGCGAGGGGTTGCTCACCCAGGCCCAGCTCGATCAGGCCCTCGCCGAGCAAAAGCGCCAGGGAGTGCGCCTCGGGCAGATGCTCGATCGCCTCGGGCTCGTCTCGGAAAAAGACATCATCAGCGTCATCGGCAAGCAGATGGGGATCCCCTTTCTGCCGCTCGACCAGCCGAAGATCGACAGCGCGCTGCTGAAGCTGGTGCCGGAGGAAACCGCCAAACAGTACCAGGCCGTGCCCGTCTCCCGGACGGAGCGCTCGATCATGATCGCCATGGTCGACCCCCTGAACGTGTTCGCGCAGGACGACCTCGCGCGGCTGACCGGCCTGGAAGTGCAGCCGACTATCAGCACCGCGGCGGCCGTGGCCGATGCCATCAATCGCTGGTACCGGCAGACGGACACGGCGGCCGCGCAGGCGCCCGCCGAGCCCGCCTACGTCCCCCCGATGGAGCGGCGGGGCACCGACCGCCGCATGGCGAACGACCGCCGCAACCTGCAGCCTTCCGCCGAGCCGCAATACAGCGCGCAACTGCCGGGCGCCTCCGCCGAGAAGAAGGCCGAACCCGGGCGCGGGTCGGAAGGCGAGGACATGGGGTCGGTCGTCCGGCTGGTGGATATGATCGTGTCGCAGGCCGTGCGGGACGGCGCCAGCGACATCCACATCGAGCCGGACAACGAATCGATGAAAGTGCGGTTTCGGGCCGACGGGATGTTGCGCGAGATCATGAAGATTCCCCAGGACCAGCAGGCCGCGGTGACTTCCCGGCTTAAGATCATGGCCAGCCTGGATATCGCCGAGAAACGCGTCCCTCAGGACGGCCGGATCCAGGTGCATGTCGGGTCGAAACCCCTCGATCTTCGCGCCTCCACGCTGCCCACCATCTATGGCGAGAAGATCGTGCTCCGCATCCTGGATAAAACCGCGGCACTGCTGGACCTCGACCGTCTGGGATTCTCGGCCGAAGCCCTCAAATGGATGAAAGCGACGGTGGCCCGGCCTCACGGGCTGCTGCTGGTCACCGGCCCCACGGGCAGCGGCAAATCCACGACCCTCTACGCCGCCCTGCAGGCGATCAATTTTCAGGAAAAAAACGTGGTGACGGTGGAGGATCCCGTCGAGTATCAGATGAAGGGCATCAATCAGGTGCAGGTAAACACAAAAGCCGGCCTGACGTTCGCCGCCGGGCTCCGCTCGATCGTCCGCCAAGACCCGGACGTGATCATGGTGGGCGAGATCCGAGACCCGGAGACTGCCGGCCTGGCCATCCAGGCGGCCCTGACGGGACATTTGGTGATCTCCACCCTGCATACCAACGACGCGCCGGGAGCTGTGACCCGGCTGATGGACATGGGGATCGAGCCGTTCCTGATCGCCTCGTCGCTCCTTGGCGTGCTGGCCCAGCGACTGGTTCGCAAGGTCTGCCAGCAATGCCGGCAGAACTATGTCCCCCCCCCCGATATCGTCGCGCAGTTAGGCTTGTCCCAGAACGGCGAGATCTCGCTGGTGCGAGGGGGCGGCTGTCAGGCCTGCCGGGGGGTCGGGTACAAGGGGCGCATGGCCATCTATGAGCACATGGCGGTCACCGACAAGATCCGGGCCCAGATTATTTCGCGCGTCCCTTCGACCGTGATCCGGACCGATCTGGTCAAAGACGGCTTTGTCGGTCTCCGGGAAGACGGGATCGCCAAAGCGATCATGGGGCTCACGACGGTGGAAGAAGTCCTCAGGGTCTCACAGGCCATCGATGCCTGATAAGCCATATGGATCGAGGAGTTCAGCTTGCCATCGGCCATCCGGCGATGCAGGAGTAAGTGAAAGACCTCCTGTGTGTGCGATAGGTATTGCAGCGTAGAGCCGAGGCTGCTATCATGCTATTGTTTTGCCCCTAAGTCGACCATGGCCGCTTATCGGTACAAAGCGCGCGACCAGTCGGGATCGTTGAAGACCGGCATCCTCGAGACGGACGGGAAGGACGCCGCCATCCTGAAGCTGGATGGCATGGGGTTCATCCCGATTTTCGTCGAGGAAGACCGGCCGCCGTTCGACTGGCAGGAACTCCTCGATCGTTTCCGGCCGATCAAAACGGATGACCTCATCGTCCTGAGCCGGCAACTCGCCACCCTGGTCAATGCCGGCATTCCGCTCCTGCGCGGCATCGATGCCTTGGCCGCCCAGACCGAGCATCCGCGGCTGCAAAAGGTGCTGGGACGGGTCCGGCAGGACCTGGAAGCCGGCCTCTCGCTGGCCGAGGCCTTCACCCGGCATCCTGACGTCTTCGACAGTTTGTACGTGAGCCTCGTCCGCGCGGGCGAGGCCGCCGGCGTGCTTGATCAGATGTTGGAGCGTCTCGCCATCCTGGCCGAGCACGATGCGGACGTCAAAAGCAAGGTGAAGTCGGCGACGCGATACCCCAAGATCGTCATCGTCGCGGTCCTGATCGCCTGCGTGGTGATGTTTACGTTCGTCCTGCCCAAGTTCATGATGATGTTCGCGTCCTTGAAGATGGACCTGCCGCTTCCCACGCGGATCCTGATCGGCTTGAATGAGCTCTTCCAGCGCTATTGGTGGCTCGGGGCGATGATCGGAGGCGGCGGGGTCTTCGCGATGAAGCGATACCTCCGGACGCCGACCGGGGCCCTCTGGTGGGACACGATCAAGCTGAAACTGCCGGTCTTCGGGACGATTTTCCTGAAGTCCGCACTCTCGCGGTTCGCGCGGGTGTTCGGGACCCTGGTGCGGAGCGGCCTGCCGATTCTCGAGACGATGGACATCGTGGGATCGACGGTCGGCAACCGCCGCATCAGCCACGTGGTGACCGAGATCAGGGAGCGCGTGCAAGCAGGCCGCAGCATCGCCGAAACGATGAAAGAGGCGAAGCTCTTCCCGCCTGTCCTGCTGCAATTGATCTCCACGGGCGAGGAAAGCGGCAAGCTGGAGGAGCTACTGATCAAGGTGTCGCAGTATTACGATCGCGATGTGGACTTTTTGGTCCGGCGTCTGTCCGCGAGCCTGGAGCCCATCCTGCTCCTCGTGGTCGGCGGCATCGTGTTGTTTCTGGCCTTGGCGATCTTCATGCCGTGGTGGAATATGGTGGGGGCGATCAAGGGCGGGTGAGGTAATAACCAGACCGGAGGGGAGGAGCACATGGATAGAATGAAGAGTCAGCAGGGGTTCACGTTGATCGAGCTGGTGATGCTGATCGTGATCATCGGCATCCTGTCGGCGGTCGCGGTGCCGCGGTTCATGAATTTACAGACCGGGGCCCGCACGGCGGCCGAGAAAGGCGTGGCCTCCTCGGTCAAGGGCGGCATCGCCGTATTCCGCTCCAATAGCCTCGTGATCTCCACCCAGGCGGGCGCGGCCAACGCCTGCGGCCCGGGCGGCCAGGCCAACACGACCGTGCTCTGTTATCCGATCACCCTCGACGGCCTGGGGGCCGCGACGACGAACCTCTTGTTCCAGAACGTGCTGGATCAGCAGGGGCTCAAGACCAGCGACGGCTGGACGAAGGCCACGGGGGCGGCCGTGATCGGGACGACCGAGGGGTGGACGGCGCCGCTGATCACCGCGCCGGCGGACACCTGGACGTACTACAACACCGCGGCGGGCGTGATTCCGGCAGGCGCGCTGGTCTGCTCGGCCGGCGGCAGTTGCGCGTTGATGTAATCGTCTTTCACATGACGGTGCCGGCTGAAGGCCGGCACCGTGACAGCGGCATGAGTCTCGCCCACCTCCGGAGCGCTTGGTGCTGATCAGATGAAGCCACACGCCTTGGGAGGCCGAATCCTGTCGGACAGCGGATTTACGCTGCTCGAGCTGGTCATGGTCATCTCGATCTTGGGGATCATCGGCGTGTTTGCGGTTCCTCGTCTGTTCAGTCTGGCCACGGCGGCACCGAGAGAAGCGACCAAGAACGAAATGCTGGCGATCCGCCGCGGCATCGCCGGGGACAGCAATCTGGCGTCGGCAGGGACCTATCAGATGCGTGGTTATCTGATCGACTGCGGGGCCGTGCCGACGGCGCTGGGGGACCTGGTGACCCGGCCGGCCTCGTGCCCCGTCTGGAACGCCTTCCAGAAGACCGGGTGGAACGGGCCCTACATCGACGCCAACGTCGGGGACTACACCAGAGACGCCTGGAACAACCTCTATACCCTCGACGGGCCGAACCGCATTTTGATCAGCAACGGCCAGGACGGCGTCAAGCAGACCGTTGGAGCGGCGTGCGGCGGCGACGACATTTGCTACCAGTTCTAGCCCAATGCTGAATGCTGAATGCTGAATGCAGCAGTAACCCAACGCGGCTTTTCCCTCGTCGAGCTGGTCATGGTCATCGTGATCCTGGCCGTTCTCGCCACGATTGCGGTGGGCGTCCTGACCAGCACCGTGGACACGGCGCGGTTCGATGCCACCACGGCCGAGATGACCGCGCTTGAAAAAGCGATCGTCGGCGATGACACGCTGCAGCAGAATGGCGTGCGAACGTCCTTTGGGTACGTCGGCGATATCGGTGCCCTGCCTGCGCTCCTCGATCGCCTCGTCACCCAGGGCGGGGAGTCCGCATGGGCTGCCGGCGCGGTCAGCGGCCTGTACATGGGCTGGCACGGCCCGTACATCGGCAGCACCTTCACGCAGAACCCCAATGACTACAAGACCGACGCCTGCGGGAATACCTACACCTGGACCCAGGCCACGGGCGTCCTGACGACGACGTGCGGCGGGCAAACGATCACCCGCAATGTGCTGGCCAAGTTCCGGGGGGACATCACCGGCGTGGTCAGCGGCGCCGGAGGGGCGCCCATCAACGCCGCCACGGTGCGAGTCTACTACCCCAATAATGGCGCGGAAGCCAACGCCACTGCGGTGACGAATGCCACGGGCACCTACACCATCACGAACGTGCCCATCGGGAAGCACAAGATCCGCGTGGAGTTCGGCGGCACCAACTACCCCCTTCAGGACGCCGTGGTGGTTCCCGGCGCGGGCACGACGAATGTGGTGAATCTCAGCATCACGGCGGACACGTTCTTCCCGTGCCAGCCGACCAACGTCACGGCCACGCGCGTCAGCCTGACCAGCATCACGGTCACCTGGACCGCGCCGACCACCAACACACCGGGTGGGGCGGTCGTCTGCCCGCCGAATGGGGGCGCCTTGACGGATCTGGCTGGCTATAACGTATCGAGGAGCCCCGATAACGTGACCTACACGCTCGTGAGCTCCCAGGCGCAAACGGCCAGCTATACAGACACCGGGCTTCCTCCCACGCAAACGATGTACTATCGGATCAATAGCCGTGATGTGTCAGGCAATCTTAGCGCGAACGGGACAGGAGCCTTGAACTACACGACTGTCGAGCCGGTTCAACAGACCGGTGCGGCAGCGACATTTGCCGGTGGGGCCGGCTGCCCTGGAGGTTCCCTGTCACAAGCTAACCTGACCATCCGGAACAATGCGGTCGCCGCGGGCAATGGAGCGAATGTCACCGTCACCACGGCGGTCATCGGCTGGACCGGCCTCGCGAACCTCACGGCCATCCAGGTTCCGGCCGGCACGAACGTATGGACGGGCGCCGCCGGCAGCGGGACTCAGGTCACATTGACGACCCCGTTCACGATCAACGCATCGACCAATCAGACGATGCGCCTGTGCTTCAGCACGGCGGCGATCGTCAGCGTGGCGACAAATGGTCCATCGGTCCAGTTGAATACCATCGACGGCCAATTCAACCTGTACTGATCGACGCCTGTCCATCACGCAGATTTCCTTACCCCGGCTGTACTCTACGCAGAAAAAGGGATATATTCGGTGCTGGCTTTTGAGCCGAGGCACCCGTGTCACTCTTGCACACCATACGCTCGCTCGCCGGTGGAACACGGACGGCCCTCCTGGGGGTCGATATCGGCAGCAGCGCGATCCGCGCAGTGCAGCTCGCGCCGTCCTCCAAGGGCTGGGACGTCCTGGCGGCGGGATACACGGCCCGGGCAACGGTCGCGCCCGGCACCGTCCCGAATGGACTGGGCACCGACGGGGATCCCCTCTTCCGCGACCGGCGGTTTCACCGGCGGCCCAGCGCGGTGAATCTCTACGCAACCCCTCCGATCATCCGGTATCTCGAAATGCCTCCCATGCCCGACGAGGAGCTCACCGAGGCCGTGCGCTGGCAGAGCAAAAAGCTGGTGCAGCTTCCCATGGAGCAGATGGTCCTGGACTACCTGCGCGTCGGGGAGGTGGAAGGTGACGGGGGGCCAAAAATCGGCGTGCTGGTGGTGATGGCCGACCGCTCGGCCGTGCGCGCCCAGTGCCAATCGCTGATGAAGTCCGGCATGAAGGTCTCCGCCGTGGATGTCACCCCGCTGGCGTTGCTGAACGCCGTGAAGCTGACGCACCCGGAGGCCGCGGGCGCGATCGCATTTGCGGAGCTCGGCGCCGCCAAGGTCGAGATCAATGTGGCCATCAACGGCGTGCTGCGCTTCACGCGGACGACGTCGCTCGGCGGCCGTGAGATCACCGCCGCCATCGAGCGGGAATGCCAGGTGACCAACGAAGAGGCGGAGACCTTGAAGTGCCAGGTCGACCTCCGCGCCGTCGCAGGACAGACCGCCCCTTCCCCCGACCCCATGGCCGCGCGCGCCGCCGAGGTCGTGAAACAGGAGGTCGACCGCTGCCTCCTCGAAATTCAACGGTCCCTGGATTACTGCCGCAGCCAGTTCCGGGACCACCCGGTGGCCAAGCTGGTGCTCATGGGCGGGACGTCCCTCATGACCGGGTTTGCGGAGTATGCGTCCGCGTATTTCGAAGTGCCGGTCGTGCTGGATGACCCCTTTTCGCGGCTGAACTGCGGCCAGAACGTGGGCGAGCGCATCCGGCTCATGGCGGCGCGCTTCTCGGCGTGTATCGGCCTGGCGCTGAGGACCGCATGAAACAGCACATCAATCTGCTCGTCGCGGACCTGTTTTCCGAGCCCGGCGTCATTCCCCCGCGGGTCCAGGCCCAGTATCTGTCCATCCCGTTCCTCATGCTGCTGTTCCTGGGTCTCTATGGGTGGAAAGCGACCCAGGCGTCGGTCCTGAACAACGAGATCTCGGGGCTGCTGGCCGCCAAAGCCCAGCTCTCCCAGGAGATCGATGCCATCAGCAAGCAGATCACCGACGTCATGGAGCAGGAGCGGCGGGCCATCGAGGCCCAGCTCGCCAGGACCAAGCGGCTGCAGGAGCTGGAGGCCAAGCGAGTCCTCTGGTCGCAGGTGTTTCGGGAGATCAGCGTGCTGGTGCCGGAGGGCGTGGTGCTCTCCGCCGTCAGTAATGAGCCCGGTGAGCCGGCTCCCGCCGCACCGGCGGCGGGCGGGCCTGCGCCGGCGCCTCCATCCGATCGCCAGACGGCTCACCGGACCCTGCACGTCAAAGGTGTCGCGGTGTCGCACGAAGCCGTGACCGGCTTCCTCTCGGCCATCGAGCGGTCGGACCTGTTCATCCACCCGCATCTCTCGCACGCCCAGCGCGGCGGCTCGGCGGAGAAGCCGAGCGTGGCGTTCGAGATCATCGGCAAGTTAAAGGGGCCGGCGTGACCTTCAGCTTCAACCTCAATCGATGCATCGAGTACGTCCAGAAGCGCCCGCCGCGTGAGCAGATGATCCTGGCCGTCACCGGCGGATCGGCGCTGTTTTACATCATTGTCCAGGTCTGGCTGCCGCAGGCCCAGCTCGCCTCAGACCGTCTGGCTGAGCGGGACAAGCTGCAGCAGGAGATCGTCACCCTGCAGGCCACCGTGGACCGTCTGAGGCCGCGCACCGCGATGTTGGCGGTGCGTCCGGTCGCAGCGGAGGGCGGGGTCCCGGGGACCCGACAGCCCACCGACAATCGGATCTCGCCGGTGCTAGAGGAGATGGCCCGGGTCGCCCGCGCGACCGATGTCGAGGTGATGACCGTGCGGCCTCAGACGGTGACCGACCATGAAGACTATCTCGCCATGGGCGTTCACGTGGAGCTGCGAGCCGGTTTCCGCGAGCTCGCGGAATATCTCCGGATGCTGGAGGAATTGCCCCGCCTGACCGAAGTGCTGTCGTTCAAGCTCCAAGCCGATCCGGCCAGCCCGGTGGTGACCGCCGAGCTGGAGGCGATGTCCTACGTCCCCAAACCGGGCACGAAGCTATGAAACGACGCTGGCTCATCCTGGCGTGCCTGTGCACGGTGGCGCCCGCCTTTGCGCTGGAGGGGGTGTCGGACCTCAATATCGAATGGCTCAAGAGCCGGGCCGAGAAGGAAAAGTGGGGCCGTGATCCGTTCGGCTTGGGAGCGACCAAGAAAGCGGACGCGACCGTCTTGAGCTTGACCGCCATCCTGTACCACGACGGACAGGGATCGGCGATCATCAACAATCAGATCCTGAAGGTCGGCGACGAGATTGCGGGTAAACGCGTGGTCCAAATCCTGCCGGATCGGGTGCAGCTGCAGGGTACGGATGGGCTGACCGATCTCAAGGTGCAGCAGTTCCTGCTGCGGAAATGAGGGGGAGACTATGAACCAGCGTACGGTGTCCAAGCGCGCCCGCGCGGCTCTCTGCGCCGGAGCGTGCATGGCGGTATTGCTTGCAGGGTCCCTGCTGGCGGGCGACGTCACCCGGGCGGATGACGCACAGGCGGCACGATCCGGCAAAGACCGCGGGCCCCTGTTTACGATGGAATTTCGCGACGCGGAGCTCCGGGACGTCCTCCGGGCCATCGGCCAGATGAACAATATGAACATCATCATGACCGACGACGTCTCGGGCAAGATCACACTGAGCTTCCAGAAGGTCCCGCTGCTGGACGCCATCGACTCCATCCTGAAGATCCACCGGCTGACCTACTACCGGGACGGCTCGGTGATCCGTGTCATGAAATCTCCCTTCCCGGAGGGGGAGGAGAGCCTCGTCACCCGCGCGGTCCGGGTCAATTACGTGAGCGCGCAGGACGCGACGACCACGTTGAAGGCGCTGCTGAGCCAGAAGGGGAAGATCACCTCCGACGTCCGGACCAACACCGTCGTCATCCGGGATCTCGAGGCCAACGTGGACCGCATCGAGGAAATCCTCCTGAAGCTCGACATCCGCACTCCGCAGGTCTTCATCGACACCAAGATCGTCGAAGTCACCACGAACTTTGCGCGAAGCCTGGGCATTCAGTGGGGCGGCGTGCCGATCCAGGGCCCGAATGCCACGAAGGGCAGCTCGGCTCAGGCCAGTGGCGATGCGAACAACAGCAACCTCTTCATCAACCTGCCGGTCCCCAGCGCGCCGATGCTCGGCCAATTCCAGATCGGCCGGGTGGCCGACGCCTTGCGGCTGGACATCAGGCTCAGCGCGCTGGAGGATCAGGGTGTGGCCAGGGTCCTCTCCAACCCGCGGGTGCTCACGCTCAACAACAAGGAGGCCACCGTCTCCAGCGGCACGGAGCTGCTGATCCCGACGACGGTGCTGACCGGGGGCGTGGGGGTCGCGCCGGTTCCCGGGGGGGCGACGGGTGGCAGCTTTGTGGGCGGCGTCACGAGCATTCCGGTCAAGCTTGAGCTGAAGGTGACCCCGACGGTCACCCCCGACGACCGGGTGTTGCTGCACGTGAAGGCGGACAAGAAGGATGTCGACCGTTCGGTCGCCAGCATCCAGGGCGTCCCGCCGTTGACGACCAGGCAGGCCGAGACCGATATCCTGGTCCGGAACGGCGAGACCGTGGTCCTCGGCGGCATTCTGCAGGAGACCCGGACCAGCCGGGAGTCACGGGTACCCTGGATGCACAGCATCCCGGTCCTGGGGTGGCTGTTCAAGCGGCAGGCCGTGACGACCGATACGACGGAGCTGATGATCTTCCTGACCCCTACCGTGACCGAGGAGCCGGAGACCGTCGCCAGGGGCCCGGCCGGTGGTTGAGCGGTGGGCGCCTCCCGTGAGATTGTCGTTCTGGTGACGGCTGCCACTGAAGAGGAAGCCGTCCGAATCGGACGGGGGGTCGTCGAGGCTCGGTTGGCTGCCTGCGCGAATGTGCTCCCCGGGGTCCGGTCGATCTTCCGGTGGGAAGGCAAGATCTCGGATGAGCGGGAAGTCCTCCTCCTCTTGAAAACCCGTTCAGACCTCTTTGACCGGCTGGCCGAAACCGTCAAGCGGCTGCACACGTATCAAGTCCCTGAAATTGTGGCCTTGCCCATAGAGTTCGGCTCCCCGGACTACCTCGCCTGGATACGGGAAAGTACGCGCAACATTACGTAAATTCACATCATTCTCCCCTCTCAAGGAACGTCTTGACCCTGTCGCATCAATTACGTACACTTTGGCCTTCCGCCATCGGCGCATGAAGCCATCGGACACCTATACGATCGTGATTTTTCGCGGGCCGGCCCACCGCCCCCTTCGTGTGAGCATTCCCCGCCTTTTGGTCCGGACGCTCTTGATCGTCGGCCTGATCGTGATCGTGGGGGAGGCCCTGCTCTTCGCCAGGATGGAGGAGGCCTGGAACCTCCATGCCGTCAAGGCCGAGCAAGAAAACGCCCGCGAGCAGATGACTGTCTTCAGCGCAACGGTGGACGATCTGAAGCGCCGTCTCATGGCCATGAAGGAGGTCAATGATCAGCTCCGGATCATGCTCGGGATCGACCTGCCGAAGCCGGAAGATCTGGCCAATGGGCGGGGCGGGGAGGAAATGCCGCTGACGGAGGAAGGCGCGATGCCGGCCGGGATGCCCATCGCAAGCCGGCCCGATGCGACACAGGCCGAAGAGCCGAAGCCCGTCTCTCTGGTCTTCCGGATGAAGCGGGATTTGGCGTGGCTGCAGCAGGAGGCAGTCCTGCAGGAGCGGTCCCTACAGGAGGTCACCGCTCTGGCCACGGCCCGACGGGCACGCTGGGCGGCCA
Organism: uncultured Nitrospirales bacterium; assembly: GCA_964373355.1. Taxonomy (GTDB): domain Bacteria; phylum Nitrospirota; class Nitrospiria; order Nitrospirales; family Nitrospiraceae; genus CAYJUM01. The sequence goes on from CAYJUM010000028.1 coordinate 22,560, forward strand.
CCCCTTCCATCTGGCCGGTCAAGGGGTGGGTGACGTCGGGATTCGGTCCGAGAATCTCCCCATTCACGGGACAGCCGGCGATGCACACCGGTCTGGATATCGGCGCGCCGCCCAATGCAGAGGTGCATGCCCCCGCCAATGGACGGGTGACGCTGGTGGAATTTGATCCCAAGCTGGGGAAAATCCTGCGCCTGGAGCACGGCTATGGGGTCTCCACGCAGTATGGGCATCTGGCCAAGATCCTGGTCAAGAAGGGACAACAGGTCAAACGGGGCGAGCTGATCGGGCTGGTCGGGAGCACCGGGCTGTTTTCAACCGGGCCTCACCTGCACTATCAAGTCACGGTCAATCACGAAGCAGTCAATCCGCAGCGGTACATCCTCAACTAGCACGGTCCTTCTCGGCCAAGCGCCAGGGCCGTCCCCCGACCTTCAGCGCTGCTTCAAGAACTTATAGAACTCGGAGTCGGGACTCACGACGATCGTGGCGTGAGTGCCGAAGGTCTTCTTGTAGGCTTCCATCGAACGCGTGAACTCGAAGAACCGCGGGTCCTGACGGTAGGCCGCCGCGTAGATCTTGAACGCCCGGGCATCCCCCTCTCCCCGCAACTCCTCCGACGTGCGATACGCTTCCGCGAGGATGATCTCCCGGTCTTTTTCGGCCTCGGAGCGAATCTTCTGGGCTTCCTCGGCGCCTTCTGCCCGGTACTGCTTGGCCTGCCGCTCGCGCTCGGCCTGCATGCGCGCGAACACGGCCTTCTCGTTCTGCTCCGGCAGGTCGGCCCGCTTGATCCGGACGTCCAAGATGGCAATGCCGTAGGCAGAGGCCTTCTCGTTGGCCCGCTTCGTGACCACCGCCATGATGTCGGAACGCGTCTTGGAGACGATCTCCGACAGGTCGTGCCGCCCCAGCTCGACCCGCAGTTCCGAATAGATGATGTCGTCCAGCCGCCGGAGCGCGCCGCGCTGCGTCTGAAAAGCCTGATAGACCCTGAGCGGGTCCATGATCCGCCACTTCGCGAAATTGTCGATCAAGATGGTCTTCTTGTCCTGCGTGATCACGTCCTGAGCCGAGGCGTCGTAGTCGAGCAGCCGCTTGTCGAAGTAGGTGACTTCCTGGATGAACGGGACCTTGAACTTCAGCCCCGGCTCGGTGATGGTGCGAACCGGCTTGCCGAGCTGCACGAGGATGGCGCTCTGGGTCAGGTCGACGACGAAGAAAGGCGAGATCCCCATGACGATCAACAGCATGACGACCAGCACGACCCCGATCATGAGGGGCTGATTCTTCATGGCGTTCCCTTTTTCTCTTCCCCCGGCGGCGCCGCTTTCCGGAGCCGGTCCAGCGGCAGGAAGGGGAGCATGCGGTCCGCGGCCTTGCCGTCGATGATGACCTGCTCGACGTTCGGGAGGATTTCTTCGAGGGTCTCGATGTAGATGCGCTTCGAGATGATCTCCTTGGCCTGGTTGTACTCCTTGAGCGTCCGGACGAAGCGGTTGGCCTCGCCCTCCGCACGATTGACGCGGGCCTGGGCGTAGCCCTTCGCCTGGTTCACGATCTGCGCGGCTTCGCCCTTGGCCTTGGGGATGATGTCGTTTCGGTAGCCCTGGGCCTGGTTGATCAGCTTCTCCCGGTCCTCCTTGGCGCTGGCGACGTCCTTGAACGCGGCCACGACCGCTTCCGGCGGATCGACGTCCTGAAGCTGGACCGCCGCGACCTGGACGCCGGCTTGGTACTGGTCGAGGATCCCCTGCAGCAGAATCTGGGTGTCCTGCTGGATCTGTGCCTTGCCGACGGTCAGTGCCTCGTCGATCTTGCTCTTGCCCATCACCTCGCGCATGGAGGCTTCCGCCGCTTTCTGAATCGTCTCGTCGATCTCGTCGACCTTGAACAGGTAGTCCTTGGCGTTCTTGATCTTGTACTGGATGATGAATTCCACCGCCAGGATGTTTTCATCGCCCGTGAGCATCAAGGCTTCCTTGGGCAGCATGTGCTGGCGTCCCTGCTGGTCGGTCCGGAACCCGATCTCGACGCGGTGCAGCTTCTCCACCTTCGGCCGGTCGGCGGTCTCGAAGAAGGGGAACTTGAGATGCGGTCCAGGGCCGACGGTCCGGACCACGTCGCCGAACCGCTTGACGACGCCCTCTTCATCGGGGGCGACGATGAACGTGCCTTGCCAGACCAGCAGCACGACGGCGAGGACTGTTGCGACGGCGCCGACCCCGCGGAAGGGGACCATTTGGCGCAGTTGTGCCTGCGCCTTGCGCAGGACTTCCTCCAGGGGATCTTCCTTCCGTCCCCACGGGTCTCTGGGTTCCCAGGCCATGGTGCTCCTGTGTTCGGAAAGGGTGTCACCATAGCAAACTTTACCGGGGCGGGCAACCGGGCCGGCGGCCCGCCGCGTCGTCCGCGGCCGTCCGTGTATAATGAGCCGATGCCGAAGATGCAGCTCCATCAGGCGGAAGTCACCGGGATTCAGCAGCTCACGCCGCGCGTCAAATCCTTTCAGCTCACGCTGGACCGTCCCATAACGTTCCTGGCCGGCCAGTTTGTCTACGTGCACGTCGAGCGCGACGGCACGCTCATCCGCAAGCCGTACTCGATCGCCTCGCCGCCTTCCGAGGCCGGACGCCTCGAGCTGGTCGTGACCCTGGTGGCCGGCGGCCATGTCTCGTCCTGGTTTCACGCGATGCAGGGAGGGGAGAAGCTGACCGTCGAAGGTCCGGCGGGCCGGTTCGTGCTCAAAGAGCCCGGCTCATCCGACCTGGTGCTTATCGCGACGGGCACGGGGGTCGCGCCGTTCCGGAGCATGCTCCTGGACCTGTTTCGGACGGGGTTCGAACGCGATGTCCGGCTCCTGTTCGGGGTCCGGCACGAGGATGAGATTCTGTTCGAGCGCGACTGGCGCGGGCTCGCGGCCGCCCATCCCAATTTTCATTTCATCCCCACGATCAGCCGCCCGACGTCGCCCAAGTGGGCCGGCGAGGTGGGCTACGTCCAGACAAAAGTCGGGAAATACGTTCCGGCGATCGAGCAGAAGATGTTTTACGTCTGTGGGATCGTGCCGATGGTCAACGCGGTGTCTGACGCGCTGCGCGGCCTGGGCATCCCGCCGAAGCAGATCCGCGTGGAAAAGTACGTCTGACGCACCTTGAAGACCGCGACGCTTTTCGGATTCAGGGTCGGCGCTCGGTGCACCGGACGTCGCGATAGACGGCGCGGGCGGAGGCCAACCAGGCTTTCAGCTCCGTGTTCGACGAAGCCTTCTGCCCATCTCCTTCGCTGCGCACACCTCGCACCAGTACTGATCTCCGCTGCAAGTGTGGCCGTCTGTGCCGAGTTTGATGACCACACCACACTTGGAGCAGTTGGTCGGCTCATATGCGGGAGGATTGGGGAGTTTCTCGAAATTGTACTCGTTTGTCCCGTACCAGACATACATCTCCGTCTCGAATGACTGTCGGCATTCTTCACAATCCTTCCAGCCCCCCTTGTGCCCTTCGTTGTAATGGTATGCACAGAGGGTGTAGCGACTGTGATTCCGGTAACAACTGTTCCGGGCGTATGAAAAGAGCACATACTTGTGCTCGTCATCACAGATCCAGTTCCCGCAACAGTCGGTCTTCGTCGGATTCTTCGTCTTGCCGCACAGGCCGCATCGTCGCTTGTCGCCCTGTGGTTTAGATGTGCGTTGGGGCATCTTTTCTTCCTTTCCGTCTAACTTTCGCGGCCAGCGGCCGGCGTGCGAGCAGGGCGAGCACTCGGTCCTCAGGAGCGCGAGGTGAGCCCCTCAATAGCAATTAGGGTCAGAGTACAATTTCGATTAGCGGACCAGTTCGTGTCGGGTATCAGAGAGAAATTTGGGGTCAGAGTACTATTGCATTGTTCAGAATGAAATCGGTAGCAGAGCGGGGCGGCAGTTGAAAGCAGAAACGCGCGGACTCCACAAAGGGCTGAACCGCTCCTCCGAAATTGCACTCTGACCCCAACGGTTTCCACCACGGCAGGGGTCGTGAGGCGGGCTCCCTCCCTCCGCACGACCTCCCAGGCGTTCGATTCGAGGGGCGCCCAGTGTGGCCCAATGCTGTCCAGAAAGGCACGCAAGGCATTGGCCGAGGCACCCTGCGGCCCTGCGATCTCAACTGCGTTTGCCCAGGAGAACAGCAACGTTCCCTTCCTTCGAAGCGCACTGACAAACCGCTGTCGTCGAGAAAGGCAACCCTTTGCGAACTCAATGAGGGAATCGTTGTCCAGGTAGACACCGTAGCCACGTGTCTCCGCGACAATCTCCGGAATGCCGTTCTCGCTCGTAAATCGAATCATTACTACCGCCTCGCTCTGTTCTCCTGCTGGCTAACGTGAAAGCTCATCGGCGCGCTGTTTGCGGCGCGTCCATATGGAACAATCGGTTGTCGCAACTGCCTACTTCACTTGCACTCAACTGCGAGGTTATGCTGCGGCGCGACGATCATTCCTCCGCCACTCACGGGAATACCGACGGTACCGGAGGCACGATCGATGATGTTGTAGCCACTAGGGCAAAGCTCCCCGGCTTTCTTATAGCATTCATCCAATGTGCGCCCCATACCACTACACCTCATCGAATAAGCAGTCTTCCATTTGGCCCCCTGAATTCCTGCGGCTGAACGGATGCGCACGATACAAGCAGCAACACCAATGGAACGCTCCAAAATCGCATCATATGTCCCTCCGTCCACAGGGTTCCTGTGTCGCCGGCTAACTTTTGAGCATGTGACCGGCAGAGTCCGCGAATCCAGACCGAAAACTCGCACGTGATTATCGTTTCGGTGCGCTGACTTGTCAACGCGATCCACAGCGCAGGATTACGGTTTAAAGCATGGGTGTACAACATCGTCGGACTGACCTCGTTGTGCCCAATCTGAGAGCACCGGCTTAACATGCAGGCGAGCGGAGCTGCGTGATGGCCGTGACGGCGTGTGGGTTCTCGAGGCTGGAGAGGTCGCCGGGGTCCTGACCAAGAAACACGGCCCGGATCACCCGCCGGAGAATCTTGGC
>CAYJUM010000029.1:0-21968 GCA_964373355.1 uncultured Nitrospirales bacterium
AGGTAGCGCACCAACTCCAGGAGATAGGCCTCTCGATCACAGAGGATGGCTTGGTCGCGCCCCTGAAAGACGTGGCCGGTCTTGTGGTAGCGGCGATTGTAGTAATGGCTATACGTGAACTGGAGCGTTTGCATGGTGCGAGACAGCGGCTGGTCCCAGCGAATTCATAGGTCATGCGATTCCAGCCCGCAAAAGGTCGAAGCCGACTCATTCCGTTCAACATAGCTGGTCGAGTGAGGGACGTTGACCGCGGCTGCATCCCTCCGTTACACTAGCGCGTCCTGTGCGCGCGGTTCACGATCCCCGCTGATGGCCTTCTCCAAGCACATGCTCAAGCTCAAAGAGACCATGCGCGACGCGTTTGCCGTGTCCCGGTCGGCCGAGCCATTGAGCCCCGAGGACGTCCGGCTGCTCGAGAAGGTCGCGGCCGAGATCGTGAGCCGCAAGATGGCGGCGCCCGCCGTCCTCTTTCTCGAATCGGCCGGGCCGATGAACTTCCTCGGCAGCCAGGCCCTGCATTTTCTGACCCCGATCCTGAACCTCGTCTGCGACAGCCGCGAGATCGAACGCGCGGCGCGGCTGCTCGAGCGGCGCGACGCGATGCCGCGCCTCATCGCCCTGATCGACGCCCAGTCCTCCCGCGGGAAGATGTCCCCTCGATGACCGCTCCTGCCGAGTCCGACGCGGCCAGGCCCCTCTCGGTGATCATCGCGACCGATTGCGGCAGCACGACGACCAAGGCCATCCTCATCGAGAAAGTCGGCGATGCCTACCGGCAGACCTTCCGCGGCGAAGCGCCGACGACCGTGGAGGCGCCGTTCGAGGACGTGACCCGCGGCGTCCTGAACGCGATCGCCGAAGTGGAGGAATTGTCCGGGCGCCGCATCCTGGAGGGCGAGCGCATCCTGACGCCGAACCAGGCGCCGCAGGGCCAGCCGAAGGTCGGCGTGGACGTGTACATCTCCACGAGCAGCGCGGGGGGCGGTCTGCAGATGATGGTCGCCGGCGCGGTCAAGAGCATGACGGGAGAGAGCGCGCAGCGCTGCGCGCTGGGCGCGGGCGCGATCGTGATGGATGTCCTGGCCTCCAACGACGGGCGCCTGCCGCACGAGAAGATCGAGCGCATCCGGTCGCTGCGCCCCGACATGATTCTCTTGTCCGGCGGGACCGACGGCGGCACCGTCACCCACGTCGTGGAGATGGCCGAGTACATCCGGGCCGCCGAGCCGCGCCCCCGGCTGGGCCTGACCTACAAGCTGCCGCTGATCTATGCGGGCAACAAGGATGCCCGCGAGCGGGTGCAGGAGATCCTGGCCGAGAAGACCGCCCTGGTCGTGACCGACAACCTCCGCCCCACGCTGGAGCGGGAGAACCTCGGGCCCGCGCGCCAGAAGATCCACGACCTCTTCCTGGAGCACGTGATGGCGCAGGCGCCCGGCTACAAGAAGCTGATGACCTGGACCGGCGCCCCGATCATGCCGACGCCCGCGGCGGTCGGGCTCATCATGGAGGCCATCGCCAAGCGGGAGGGGATCAACCTCATCGGCGTGGACATCGGCGGTGCCACCACCGACGTGTTCTCGGTGTTCGGCGGCGTGTTCAACCGGACGGTCAGCGCGAACCTCGGCCTGTCCTACAGCATCTCCAACGTGCTGGCCGAGGCCGGCATCGCCAACATCATGCGCTGGGTGCCGTTCACGATCGATGAGCCGGTGCTCCGCAACCGGATCAAGAACAAGATGATCCGGCCGACCACGATCCCCCAGACGCTCGACGAATTGCAGATCGAGCACGCCATCGCCCGGGAGGCCCTGCGCCTGGCGCTGAGCCATCACAAGTCGCTGGCGACCGGCCTCAAGGGCGTCCAGCAGGAGCGGACGATCTCGGATATCTTCGAGCAGCAGGCGTCCGGCGCGACGTTGATCGACATGCTGAATCTCGACCTCATCGTGGGAAGCGGCGGCATCCTGTCTCACGCGCCGCGCCGCGTGCAGTCCATGCTGATGATGGTGGATGCCTATGAGCCCCTCGGCTTCACCGCCCTGTCGGTGGACAGCATCTTCATGATGCCGCACCTCGGGGTGCTCTCGGGCGTGAACGAGCAGGCCGCGACGGACGTCTTCGTGCGCGACTGCATGATCTACCTCGGCACGTGCGTCGCGCCGATCGGGCAGGGCCGCGACGGCCAGCGGTGCGCGGACTATACCGTGGAATTTCCCGGCGGGCGGACGACGGAGAGCGGGACCCTGACGTTCGGCGAGTTGAAGCTGTTTCCGCTGGGCGCGGAGGAGACGGCGCGGGTCGAGATCCGTCCGGCGAAACACGTGGACGCGGGCGCGGGGAAGGGCGCGGCGGTGACGCGGGACGCGCGGGGCGGGGTCGTGGGGCTGCTGCTCGACGGCCGGGGACGGCCCCTGGAGCTGCCTGCGGACGCTCGACAGCGCGTCGCGCTCCTCACCCGCTGGCACCATGCCGTTGCTCTCTATCCGAAATAGGGTGAAGCGTGAAGAGTGAGGGGTGAAGGGAGAAAAGCAGGAAAGATATGTTTTTAGGTTCACCCTTCACCCTTTACCCTTCACTGGTTTGAAGAGATGGCGCATTCGTACACACCGGGCCTGACCGTCACGGAGCGGACGCTCGTCCAGCGGCGCCGGCTGCTGCCGATTCCCGGCACCGTCCTGGTCCAGGGGGGGGAGCAGGTCCGGGCGGAGACCGTCGTCGCGCGCACCGATCTCCCCGGCAAGGTCCATGTCGTCAATGTGGCCAATCTCCTGGGGATCGCGCCCGACGAAGTCCCGGAGTATCTCGTCAAGCGGGAAGGCGCCGCCATTCAGAAGGACGAAGTCCTCGCGGAAAGCCGTCCCTTCATCTCCTGGTTCAAGACGCAGGTGCGCTCGCCGATCACCGGCACCGTGGAATCGGTCTCCAGCGTCACGGGGCAGGTGATCCTCCGCGAGCCGCCCAGGCCCTTGCAGCTCCTCGCCTACGTGGACGGCAGGGTGGTCGAAGTCCTGCCGGCGCAGGGGGTGGTCGTGGAGACCGACTGCACGCTGATCCAGGGCATTTTTGGGATCGGCGGCGAGACCTCGGGCGCGGTCACGATGGCGGTGCAGACCCCGGACGCCGTCCTGACTCCGGCCCACTTGACGGCGGGGATGAAAGGCACCATCGTCGTGGCCGGCGCCTTTGCCGACGGCCCGACGCTCCAGCGGGCGCGCGAGTCCGGGATCGCGGGCCTGGTCGTCGGCGGCGTACACGATCAGGACCTGCGGCAGCTCCTGGGCTACGATCTGGGGGTGGCGATCACCGGGACCGAGCGGGTGGGATTCACGCTGATCCTGACGGAAGGATTCGGGTCGATCCCCATGGCCTCGAAGACCTTTGCCTTGCTGTCCCGGCACGCCGGCCAGCGCGCGTCCATCTCGGGCGCCACGCAGATCCGGGCGGGAGTGATCAGGCCGGAGATCATCATCGCCCGCGATCCGGCAAAGGCGTCCGGCATCGAGGCGGCGGCCATCGAGCGCAGCGGGATTCGGGTGGGGGACCAGGTGCGGATCATCCGCGATCCCCTGTTCGGCAAGATCGGATCGGTGGTCGAGCTGCCCTCGGATCCGCAGCCGATCGAGACCGAGAGCCAGGTGCGCGTCCTGGAAGTGCAGTTCTCGGACGGGCGCCGCGCGGTGATCCCGCGCGCGAACGTGGAACTGATCGAAGGCTAACAAACAGTGAGGGGTAAGGGGTGAGGAGTACGGGGTATAAGACGGCGGCCCTCGGAATGTTCGTCTGGCTCCTGGGGGCCCAGGCGCACGCGGCGGACCTGACGCCTCCCCGCGAGGTCGCGGTGTTTGACACGCCCAGCGACGCGGGGAGCGGGCTGACCGTCATCTGGGCGTCGTCGCCGTATGACGCGCCGTCGGTCCAGTACCGCATTCTGCTGGCGCCGGCTCCGGCCGGCGAGACTACAGCCCTGTCGCCGGGCACCCTGAAGACCGTGGCGGAGTTCCCGGCCAACACCCACTACGTGCGCGACGGGAAGTTGCCCTGGTGGACGCGGCCGGCCGCGGCGGACTGGCACCGGTATGACATCAAGACGGGAAAGGGCGTGGAGCTGAAGGACGGCGTCCGGTACGCAGTCACCGTCGCGGCCGTGGCCGGCGGCGAGCAGACGCAGGCGGCGCCCCAGGTGGCAGCGCCCCGGCCCGACTGGATCAATTGGAACCAACTGAATAATTTCCTGCTGATGGTCCTCTTCGCCTCCGCGGTCTTTGTCTCGATCCGCACCGCGAAGCGCCGCGAGATCTTTCTGCGGCGGATCGCGGGCCTGGACGCCGTGGATGAAGCGATCGGCCGGGCGACCGAGTTGGGCAAGCCGATCCTCTACCTGACCGGCGCCGGGGACATGAGCGAGCCGTCCACGATCGCCGCCGCCGTCATCCTGGGCCGTGTGGCCAAGCGCGTCGCGGCGTATGAGACCGACCTGATCGTGCCCCACCGGGACCCCATCGTGATGGCGGTCTGCCAGGAGATCACCAAGCAGGCGTACCTCGAGGCCGCGAAGCCGGACGTTTTCAAGGAGGACAGCAATTTCTTCATCACCACCGACCAGTTCAGCTACACCGCGGCGGTGGACGGCATCATGCTGCGCCGGAAACCCGCCGCGAACTTCTTCATGGGGTCCTACTTCGCCGAATCCTTGCTGCTGACCGAGACCGGCGCCGGCACCGGCGCGATCCAGATCGCCGGCACCGACTCCGACCACCAATTGCCCTTCTTCGTCACCACGTGCGACTACACGCTGATCGGGGAGGAGCTGTACGCCGCCAGCGCCTACCTGTCGCGCGAGCCGGTGCAGGTTGGCACGCTCCGGGGACAGGACCTGGGCAAGGCCTTCATCCTCGCGGTGATCGTCCTCGGCACCGTCCTGGCCACCGCCGGCATCTGGCTCGGGAGCGACCTCCCGCGGCTCGTCCTGGACCTCTTCAAGGACCTGAAATGATTTTTCTGAGACGCCAGCTGCCGCTCGTGATCACGCTCGTGATGGGGCTGACCTTCGCCGGCCAGTACTACGTCCCGCACCCGGCCTCGGAAGAGCTGCTCACGACGGTGAACAAATGGCTGCAGATCATCGGAGGCTTCGCCCTGGTGCTGGGGGTCACGAGCCTGTTCCACATCCACGCGGTCAAGATCAGGCGCCGCGAGCCGGGATGGGGCTACAGTTTCGTGCTCTATGCCGGGATGGTGGCGACGATCCTCATCGGGCTCTGGGTGAACGGCAAGGAGTCGGTGGACGGCGCGGTCACCGCCTTCGGCTGGATCTACAACTATATGATGGTGCCGCTGCAGGGGACCATGTTCTCGATCCTGGCCTTCTTCATCGCGTCGGCGGCCTACCGGTCCTTCCGCGCGCGCAGCCCCGAAGCGGCGGTCCTGCTGCTCGCCGCGGTGGTCGTCATGATGGGCCGGGTGCCGCTCGGCGAATACCTGATCCCCGCAAGCGGCGACGCCACGCAGTGGATCCTCAATGTCCTGAACGCGTCGGTGCGGCGGGCCATCCTGATCGGGATCAGCCTGGGCGCCGTTGCGCTGTCGTTGAAGATCATCTTCGGCGTCGAGCGGGCGTACCTGGGGGGAAGTAAGGAGTGAGGGGTGAAGAGTAAAGGGTTTGAAGCGGGCTTCAACGTAGTCACTATCAGGACTTCTCCCCTTCACCCTTCACGCTTCACCCTTCACCATTGTTTATGAGTATTGCGGAACGACTACTGAAGATCGACCGGCGCGTGATCTTTCTATTGATCGCCGTCTGCACGCTCGGGCCGCTGCTCAAGCCCGTGGGGCTCGCGATCAAGGTCTCGCCGGAAGTGCACGGGGTGTACGACTACATCGAGAGTCTCCCGGCAGGGTCGGTCTTCCTCCTCTCCCTGGATTTCGACCCGGCCTCGAAGCCGGAATTGTACCCGCAGGCGGTGGCCCTCCTGCGCCATGCGTTCAAGAGGAATCTTCGGGTCGTCGGGATGACGCTCTGGGTGAGCGGGACCGGCATGGCCGAGGAGGTCGTCGCCCGCACCGCGCGCGAGGTGGGCAAGGTCAACGGCGAGGACTATGTCTTCCTGGGCTGGAGCCCCGGCGTCGGGTCGCTGATCATCACCATGGGGCAGGACCTGTACAAGGCGTTCCCGAGCGACTACTACAACAAGCCGACGCGCGACCTGCCGGTGCTCAAGGGCGTCGGGACGCTCCGGGACATCTCCTATGTCGTGAGCCTCGCGGCAGGCACGGCGGGCATCGAGACCTGGTATGTGTTCGGAAAGGACAAGTACAAGTTCGAGCTCGGGGGCGGGTGTACGGGCGTGATCGCGCCGGGGCTCTACCCGCTGCTTCGGAGCGGCCAGATCAACGGCCTGATCGGCGGCCTGCGCGGGGCGGCCGAGTACGAAGTGCTGATCGGGGAGAAGGGGCGCGCGGTCGCGGGCATGGACGCGCAGTCTGCGACGCACGTCGCGATCATCGTGTTGGTCCTGATGTGCAACGTGCTGCACCTGGCGGTGCGCAAAAAGCAGTGAAGAGCCATCAGCTAGCAGCCGTCAGTCTGGAGCCGACCGCTGAAAGCTGCGAGCTGGTGGCTGAGTGCTGAACGCTGATTGCTGACAGCTGAGAGCGCATGATGCCGATAGACATGCTGCTGGGCGCATGGGTGGCCACCGGGTTGACCCTGTTCATCTTCACCTTCCTCTACCAGGACAACCCGCTCTTCAAGCTGGCCGAGCATCTCTACGTCGGGGTCTCGGTCGGGTACACCATCGTGAAGGCGTACGACACCGTGGTCATCCGCCTGATCTACGAGCCGATGGTCAAGCAGGGCGACTGGTCGCTGCTGATCCCGCTCGGCATCGGCACGCTGATGCTCGCGCGGTACGTCCCGCGCGTCTCGTGGCTCTCGCGCATCGCGTTCGCCTTCATCGTCGGAGTCGGCTCCGGGCTGGCCATCCCGCGCGTCATCTCGTCGTACATCCTCAAGCAGGTGGAGGACACGATCCGGCCCGTGGCCACGATGGTCGGCGGCGCCCCGGCCTTCACGTACGACCTCACCAATCTGTCGAGCAACCTGAACGCGGTGATCATCCTGGTCGGCGTCGTGTCGGTGCTGTTCTACTTTTTCTTCTCCATCGAGCACACGGGTCCGGTCCGGGTCGCCGCGCGCACCGGCATCGTCTTCCTGATGATCGCGTTCGGCGCCGCCTTCGGGTACACCGTAATGGCCCGCATGTCGCTCTTGATCGGCCGGTTCGGGGACCTGATCGAATTCGCCGAGCCCCGGTACGGCTGGGCGACCCCGGTCCTGCTGGTGGCGACGGTGGGGGCGCTGCTCGTCTGGCGCGCGCGCCGCCGGAGCGAGGCAGTCACGGAACAGTGAAGGGTGAAAGAAGACGTGAGGCGTGAGGGGAACCCCCCCGAGATACGCTTCACAAGATACGAGGGACGTACAGCAGGATATAATGCTCCTACGCAATAGCGAGAGGCCGATGGACGACACAACACCGCAACCAGCCCGGGACCCCCGGCAGTTTCCGCTGCTCCGGAACCTGCAATTCTCTCCGATCAAGGAGCAGGAGGAGCAGTATATCGTCCTCTGGGACCCCACCAGGCTCACGGACGAAAAACTGATCGTCCCGCTGCACTACTTCTATCTGCTGCAGTTCTTCGACGGCGAGCATTCACTCGACCAGATCGCCGCCGAGTATCTCCGCAAGTTCGGCGAGTTCTTCATGCCGGACCGGCTGGCCCAGCTCGTCGCCGACCTCGACAGCCGCCTGTTCCTGGAGGGTGAACGGGTGGAGGAGGCGAAGCGCGCGGCCGTCGCGGCGTACCGCCAGGCCGCCCGGAGGCCGGCGGTGTTTGCCACTCGCAGTTACGAGGGGGACCGTGAGAAACTTCAAGCGCAACTTGATGGCTTTTTCTCCTCGCCGGAAGGGCCCCCGATCAAAGCCTCCGAGCACCGCGGGAAAGCCATCGCCGGGCTGGTCGCGCCCCACTACGAGCTGCGGCTGGGGGGGCCGGTCTATGCCTGGGCCTACAAGGAGCTGAAAGAGGCCGACCGCCCCGACCTCTTCGTCGTGCTCGGCACGTCGCATGCCGGGCTCAAGAACCTCTTCGCCGCGACGGACAAGGATTTCGAAACGCCGCTGGGGACGGTGCCGGTGGCGCGGGACGTGCTGGACCGGTTCCGGCAGGGCGGGGAGCGTTTCTTCGAGGAAGACGCCGCCCACCGGGGCGAGCACACGATCGAATTTCAATTGCCGTTCCTGCAGCACGCGATGGGGGACATTCCGTTCTCCATCGTGCCGGTGCTCTGCGCCTTCCCGCCGTCTGCGTTCTTCGCGCCTCCGCTTCGCGGGCTGGGCGCGATCGTCGAAGAGTTCATCGAGCGGTTGCAGGCGGCCATCGCGGGCACGGGCCGGCGCGCCTGCGTGATCGCGAGCGCCGATCTCGCCCACATCGGCATGCGTTATGGAGACTCCCAGCCGCCCACCGACTTTTCCTTCCACCGCTGCATGCAGGCCGATCTGGAGATGCTCAAGCACGTGGAGGAGCTCAAGCCCGAGGCCTTTGCCCAGTACATCCATGCGGAAGAGGACAAGCGGCGGATCTGCGGGTTTGGGCCGATCTATACCCTCCTGAAGCTGATCCGGGCGGAAAAGGGGCAGGTGCTGCGGTACGACCGGGGGGTGACGGATCAATTTAATTCGACGGTCACGTATGCCAGCATGTCCTTCTTCTGACGGCTGCTGAAAAAGCCCTCCAGCTTCGTTCTCAGTCGCGTGTCTCCCTGCGACCTCGTCGGCTGGCCGTTTTGATCAGTCCGTTTGGTTCTCATTCCAAACCGTGATTGCTCAGCGAACCAGTGCTTCAAGGATCCTGGCAACACGTGCAAGATCCTCCTCCTTAACTTCCCGCAACAGACTAACCAGTCTCATGCGAAGCTGTCTTGGCGTTTCGCCTTCAGGATGGAACTGCAAAATCTCATAAGGCTCAACCTTCAGCCCTCTGGCCAGACGCAACAATAAATCCAGTGTCGGATTCTCCCTCCCCGTCTCAATTCGACTGAGGTACTTCGGGCTTGTTCCTACTCGCTCTGCCAATTGCTCTTGAGACAGCTCCCTGGCTTTTCTCAACTTCCTTATCCTCTTCCCCACCAAAGGTATATAAAGTCGTGCCGAAGATAAACAGAAGGTTCTGTGCAACCTCGATCTGCAGCGTGAAACACAGGTGCTGTCAAAGAGAACAATGACGTAGAGATGATGAGATTTGAGCATGACGAAAAGCACCGATCCATTGTCGCGCGCCTCTTTCCATGGTCAGTCGGGAGATGAGGTGGCTGTCTTTGAACCGGGAGGGTGGGCGATCGAGCCCGCATGGGAGGTTAACGGTCCATCTTTTTCATCGCCAGGGCCTTGTGTTGGCTGCTGACGGAGGCCCTATTCATGGGAGGAGCCATATGGACGGGAGGCGATCGGATTATGCTTCCAAAGCATCAATAGCTCAGGCACCGTGTAGGATGGGGTTTTGTTTGGCCGTGGTTCTGGTGCTAGCAGCGGTCCAGCATGTCAACGCTGAAACCACCAGCGTATCCTCTGCCCACTCCTTATTTCCCTCCGCGAAAGCCTTCATCCAAAAGCACGAACTGCAATTTGAAGGGGGCATCGGCACGTGGCTGTCGACCGGCTCCACGCGGTGGAGCCACAACTCCAAAGCCGCTCTACTCGGAAATCCGACCTCTGAACTCAACTACAAGGACTTGCGCAGCAATATTTTTGAATTGCGCGGCGAGATCACCCTGAAACAGAAATGGTTCCTGAGGGCAAACTATGGGTTTGGAGATATCACCGGCGGGCGGCTCATCGACGACGACTACGTCAGCCAAGCTGGCGCTGTCTGTTGCACGACACTGAACCGACCACACCGGTTCTCCCGCACCTTCAGTGACGTGAACGGCAGCGACCTCTGGTACGTGAACGCCGACCTTGGCTATAAGGGCTGGTCGTTCTTTCATAACAAGGCTTCCCTGCGAGCGTTTCTCGGGTACCAACACTGGCGGGAAAAAGTGGAAGCCACCGGCGTGACCCAGGTTGAATGCACGTCCCCAGGAGTGGAGTGTAATCCTGTCGGGACAGTCTCGAATTACGGTCAAACGGTCATCACGAACACGGTGACCTGGAATTCACTTCGTCTTGGTCTGGAGGGCGGCTACCAGTTCTTGTCACGGTTCAGGCTTGACGCCAGCGTGGTGTATATTCCTTACACCTGGATGACGAACGAGGACATCCACCACCTGAGAACTGACCTCCAGAAGAGTCCGAGCTTCTCCATGAGCGGAACCGGCGAGGGCGTGAACGTGGATGGGACGGGCCGGTTCATGATCTTCCCGAACCTCTTTTTCAGCCTCGGGTATC
The DNA here is from genome assembly GCA_964373355.1 of uncultured Nitrospirales bacterium. Taxonomy (GTDB): domain Bacteria; phylum Nitrospirota; class Nitrospiria; order Nitrospirales; family Nitrospiraceae; genus CAYJUM01. Next base: position 10,449 of record CAYJUM010000029.1, read on the forward strand.
GGTATTGGTGGCTCGGCGTCACGGACGGGACCTGGACCAATCACCCAATCAACGCCGCGACAACCAATGCACAACTGAACCAACTCCAGACCTTTCGCCAAGGCTATACGCTATCACTTGACTACAAGTTCTGAAGTCCCCCGTGCTTTACCCGAGCCGCTGCCTCGTGCGACGGCTCAACTGGCGGCCGGGCCTCTGCTCCTCCTGGGAGACCCGGCCGCTGCTTTTTAAAACCGGGCGAGGCCGTAAAAAGGTTCCAAGCGGAAGTTGGGGTCAGAGTGCTATTTCATTGTTCAGAATGGGATTGGTCGCAGAGCGGGGCGGAGGCGGAAAAGGAGAAACGCGCGGACGCTCCCAAGGGTGAACCGCTCCTCCGAAATTGCACTCTGACCCCAATGGCCTCATAAGGCAGTCATTCAGGACTGCCGAGCGAGGGCGGGGTCGGAGCTGAGGGCTGATCGCTGAAGGCTGAGAGCGATTCTCTGCTCGCGGTCGTGACCCGCGTCACAGGCCCGTTCAATGCGAGTGACGCTGCAGGCCGTCGTGGGCATGCCCGGCGATCCGGTGGTGAATCTCTCCGGAAGCAGTTGCCGGGTCCATGTGAATCGTCGCGTTGGAGAGGTAGCGGAACTGATGGAGCAGTCGATGTCGCACGTCGTTCGCGATGGCATGGCCTTGCTCCACCGATAGGCCAGGATCCACGGTAATATTCAATTCCGCGTGAAGGCGGTGTCCCATCCAGCGTACCCGCGTTTCCGTGACATTCTCGACGCCATCGGATTCTGCCGCTGTCCGTTGAAGGTCCTCCAACACGTGAGGGTCCACCGCATCGAGTAACCGCAATAAGACCGCCTTGCCGGATGTCCAGGCCATTCGCGCGATGACGAGGGTGATGAAACAACCGACTGCCGGGTCCAGGACGGGATAGCCCAGCCATGTCCCTGCCGCTCCAACGAGGACGGCGAGACTGGTGAGACCGTCCATGCGGGCGTGGTGTCCATCAGCCACGAGCGCAGCACTGCCGATCTCCTTCCCGACTCTGATGCGGAGCCAGGCCACCGCTTCGTTCCCGAGGAATCCCACTGCAGCGGCCATCGCGACCCATCCCACGTACCGGAGAGGCTCGGGATGGAGAAGCCGCTCGGCGGACTGGTAGCCGACCACGACCGCACTCATCACCATGGCGACGACGATCACGACGCCGGCCACATCTTCTATCCGCCCATACCCGTATGGAAAGCAGCGCGAAGCGCTTTGGCGCGCGAGAAAGAAGGCCAGCCAGAGAGGCAGGGACGTCAGCGCATCGCCGAAGTTGTGGATGGTGTCCGCGAGTAGCGCCACGCTGCCCGAGAGGGGAACAATGACGCTCTGGAGCAACGCGGTTGCAAGAAGGCCGATAAGCGACCATTGGACCGCCCAGATCCCACGGCGGCTGGTGAGCAGAACCGCATCGGCCCCGAGGACGGCGTCGTGATGATGGAAGCGAGATGACGTCATGGCTGATAGCGGGGCTTATTCTGTAATCGTGATCGTCATCGGGACCTGCTCGAGGGGATTGTCGCGCTCGTCGCGGGGCAACTTCACGATCTTGTCCAGGACGTCCAGGCCCCGGATCACCTTGCCGAAGGCCGTGTACATCCGGTCCAGGCTGCTGTTGTCCGTGACGCAGATGAAGAACTGCGAGCCGTTGTCGGTGACGTCGCGCGTGCTGTCGGCATCCCTCGGCACCTTGGCCATGGACACCGTGCCGCGGCGGTGCGGGTGGTCGTTCGGCTCCGGGGTCAGGCCGTAGCCTGGGCCGCCGGTGCCGTGCAGCTTCCGGTCCGGGTGCCGGCTCATCGGATCGCCGCCCTGGATGATGAACCCCGGGATCACGCGGTGGAAGGTCGTGCCGTTGTAAAAGCCCATCTTGGCGAGCTTGACGAAATTCTCCACGTGCCGGGGGGCCAGGTCGGGGAAAAAGCGCAGCTCGATCTCGCCGAGCGGCGTGGCGATGACCGCCTTGGGATTCTTCTTCTCGAACTTCATCTTACTCCGGTTAGGAGTGAGTCGTGAGGGGTAGAGGTGTCTCCGGACGTCGCATTGTAATCCCTCACTCCTTACTTTTCACGCCTCATCCGTTTCGCCTGACGCCTCACGGTTTTTCCCGTAGTCCATGCCCCGGCCGGATCGCACACCACAGGAGACCGCCCAGCACCGCGACGGCCGCCGCCGTCTCCATGGCAGCCGCCCACCCGAATCGTTCGGCGACCCAGGGGGTCAGCGTCGGGGACAAGGTGCCGCCGACATTGGCCCCGGTGTTCATGATGCCGGAGAGCGTGCCGGCGTGTCGCTTTGACAGATCCACGGTGGAGGCCCAGAAGGCGCCCACTGTCCAGTAGAGAAAGCCCGCGCCGAGCGACAGCAGGAGAATCGCTGCCAGGGGTGCGGCGGTACGCGCGCCGAGCAGGATCGAGACGCCGGCGAGGCACATCCCGAGCGCCCCGACTGCCGCGCGTCCGCCATTCACGCCGACCCGTACGGCCAACCGGTCGGTGACCCATCCGCCGAAGGGACAGAACACCGAGATGGCGAGGAAGGGCGCCGACGCCCAGAGCGCGCCGCGCAGCACGCCGAACCCCCGTACATTCACCAGATAGAGATAGAACCAGGACATGTACACGTAGGCGACATAGCCCAGGCACGTGTAGGCGAGCACCAGCCACCAGACCGTCGGCGTGCGGGCGAAGGCGCGCCAGGGCACCCCGCCGGCCGCCGATGCGTCCTCGTCCGGGTCTCCGATGAGCGCCAGCTCCGCCGCATTCACGCGGGGATGCTCCGCCGGGCGGTCCGTCGCGTAGAAAAACCAGACCAATGCGATCAGGAGTCCGAGGACCCCGGCAGCGTAGAAGGCGCTCTGCCATCCGAAATTGACCATGATCCAGGCCGTGACCGGCGGCGTCGCGGCCGAGCCGATGCCCAGCCCGCCGATCGCGATGCCGATCGCCAGGCCGCGTTCGTGCGGCCCCACCCAGTTCGCGATGGCCCGGTTGAAATTGGGCAGCGCGGCCGCTTCGCCCACGCCGATGAGAAAGCGGACGAGGATTAGCGAGCCCAGGACTCCGAGCAGACCGGCGACCGGCAGCACCGGCGCGACCGCTGTCATCGCGGTAAAGACAGACCACCAGATGACCGCGAGCGTCAGCACCCGCCGCGCCCCCCACCGGTCTCCCAGCCACCCCCCGGGAATCTGGCAGAGGGCATACCCCAGCACGAACGCGGAGAACACCTCGCCCATCTGCCGGTCGGTCAGCCCCAGCGCCGGCATGATCTGTCGGGCCGTCACCGAGATGTTGACGCGGTCGATGTAGGTCACGATGCTGATCGCCAGCAAAAGGGAGAGGATGACCCACCGAGTATGGGAGGGAGCGGGTGAAGGGCCGGCCGCCTGAGGGGAATTCTGCATGCGGCCGGCGATTATAGCGGCTTCGCGGCCGCCGACCAACCCTCCGAAGACGTGAGGCATCAGGCGTGAAGCGTGAAGCGACACCCCTCTTAACCCCTGACACCTCACGCTTGACGCTGTGCCTGGAACGCCGGTATCGTGGCCGTCATGGCCATTCAGCACGGCGATGATATCGAGCGGGTAGTCCACGCCGAGCACTGGGACCCGTTTCAGGTGCTGGGTCCGCACCGGCTGTCGGGGGATGGCGGGCGCCTTGCCGTGCGGGCGTTCCTCCCCGAGGCCGCCAGCGCCAGCGTGGTCGTCGAAAAACAGCCCCCGATCCCCATGCGGCCCGTCCATCCCATGGGGCTGTTCGAGGCGGTGCTGCCGATCGGTGTCCACAGCTCGACCTATCGCCTCCGCGTGACGGACCGCGACAAGCGCGTGACGGAACGGCACGACCCCTACGCCTTCCCTCCGCTGCTGACTGATTTCGATCTGCATCTCTTCTCCGAAGGCCGGCTCTACCGGGCCTATGAGAAGCTGGGGTCGCACCTCGCCACGATTGCGGGCGTGGCCGGCGTACATTTTGCCGTCTGGGCGCCCAACGCCCTGCGCGTGAGCGTCGTCGGAGACTTCAACGCCTGGGACGGGCGCCGGCATCCCATGCGGAGCCGCGGCGCGACCGGGCTCTGGGAGCTGTTCATCCCGGACCTGCCGGAGTGGACGGTCTACAAGTACGAGATCAGGCCCCGCGAAGGGGAAGGGCCGTTCCTGAAAGCGGACCCCTATGCCTTCGAGGCGGAGCTCCGGCCGAAGACGGCCTCCGTGGTCCGGGACCTCTCGGGGTTCACCTGGACCGACGACGAGTGGATGCGGGCGCGGCAGGCGCGGAACCCGCTGGCCGAGCCGCTCTCGGTCTATGAAGTGCATCTCGGCTCGTGGATGCGCGTGCCGGAGGAGGAGAACCGCTGGCTCACGTACCGGGAATTGGCGGCGAAGCTCATTCCCTACGCCGTGGAGCTGGGCTACACGCATCTCGAGCTCATGCCCGTGACCGAGCACCCATTCGACGGCTCTTGGGGCTACCAGACGACGGGGTACTTCGCGGTCACGAGCCGCTACGGCCCGCCGCCGGACTTCATGGCATTCGTGGACGCCTGCCATCGGGCCGGGCTCGGCGTCATCCTGGATTGGGTGCCCTCCCATTTCCCGGACGATCCCCATGGCCTGGCCGCCTTCGACGGGACGCAGCTCTATGACCATGCCGACCCGCGGCTCGGCTACCATCCGGAGTGGCACAGCCGCATCTTCAACTACGGCCGGCCGGAGGTCAGGAATTTTCTCCTGAACAGCGCGCTCTTCTGGCTGGACCGCTATCACGTGGACGGGCTGCGCGTGGACGCGGTCGCGTCCATGATTTATCTGGACTATGCCAGGAAGCATGGGGAATGGATCCCGAACCGCTTCGGCGGCAATGAGAACCTGGAGGCCATCGAGTTCCTGAGGGAGTTCAACGTCGTCGTCCACCGGGAGTATCCCGGCGTCCTCACGATCGCCGAGGAGTCCACCGCCTGGACGGGCGTGTCGCGGCCGACCTACGTGGGCGGCATGGGCTTCAGCCTCAAATGGAACATGGGCTGGATGCACGACATGCTCGACTATTTCAGCCGCGACCCGATCTACCGGAAGTATCACCAGAACCAGATCACCTTCGGGCTGATCTACGCCTTCAGCGAGAATTTCATCCTCGTGCTCTCGCATGACGAGGTGGTGCACGGGAAACGGGCCCTGTTGGACAAGATGCCTGGCGATCCCTGGCAACGCTTCGCCAACCTGCGCGCGCTCTTCGCCTACATGTACGGCCACCCGGGGAAGAAGATGCTCTTCATGGGCGGGGAGATCGGCCAGTGGTGGGAATGGAGCCACGACCAGAGCCTCCAGTGGCACCTGTTGGACTACGAGCCGCACCGGGGGCTGCAGCGGTTCGTGGGCGATCTCAACCGGCTGTACCGCGCGGAGCCCGCGCTCTATGAAGTGGACTTCGAGTGGCCGGGATTCCAGTGGATCGACTTCAGCGACGCGGAGCAGTCCGTCGTCGCCTTCATCCGCCGCGGGCGCGACCCGAGCAACGCCGTGGTCTGCGTCTGCAATCTCACGCCCACCCCGCGCTGGGGCTACCAGATCGGCGTGCCGGCCGCCGGCTACTACCGGGAGCTGCTCAACAGCGACGCAGCGGCCTACGGCGGGAGCAACATGGGCAACGGCGGCGGCGTCTGGGCCGAGGCCGCCCCCTGCCACGGCTTTCCGTATTCGCTTTCGCTGACCCTTCCGCCCCTCGGCGTGCTGTTTCTCAAACCCGGATGACACAATGCGAACATTCCACACCGGCAGAGCGTCGTTATTCGCTGCACATCTCCTCTTTCTTCTGATCTCGCTTCCGCTCACGACTCACGCCTTTCCCATCAGCAGCGCCGCGTGGTCCGATGCCCAGTGGCAGCAGCGCTGCAAGGATGTGCGGACGACGTACAATCCCTCGGGCCCGCTGGACACCCGCCGGCTCACGATGACTCCGGCCGATGACCGCTTCCTCGACTTTCTCTACTGGGTCTGGGCGAACAAGCTCATCGAGCACCAGGTCGAAGCGGTGGGGGGAACGGAATGGGCGGGGCCGAAAGACGGCGTCATCTTCCACTGGGCGCCGGGCTCGCGGTGGGAGATGCACACCGTGGTGCCGTTCTCCCATGCCATCCATCACATCGCCGATGAGCATGGCTGGCGGGACAACATGTTCAAAGAGTTTTTCGAACGGTTCGGCCCGATCAGGAACGTGAGCATCCGGGAGCGTCTGTCGTCGGAGAAGCCGCCCACCTGGGCGCAGTTCCTGGAGCACATCGGCGGCGCCGAGAGCCCCTACTACCGCTACGTCTTTCACCAGGAGATGAGCATTGATCCGGCGAGACGGGTGGTCACCCTGGTCGGCGGGCAGGGGGTGCTCTTCGAGTACAGCTTCGAGCGGTCTCTGGAGGAGATCAAAGAAGTGCTGACCGACTGCAAGGCCTTCCAGTTCTTCCAACTCTACGATCGGTACGGCAAGGGCTTCGCCTCCAAGCCGGGCTGGGCCGGCCAGCCAATCCCAACCCGCTGACAGGGTTGCCCAGTCCTCTTGCTCATCGCGGTCCGATCGCCGGGCTGCCTGGGCAGAGGCCGGCCGAATTGACGAGGTATGCCTCGTTTGGTATCATACATGCATATCTCAGAGGTATGCATGAAGCGCACGACGGTGTTTATTGACGAGTCGGTGCTGCGGGCCCTGCAGCAGGTGGCCAAGGAGGAAGGACTGACGTTCTCTGCCGCCACGAGAAAGGCCCTCGAAGAGTTCGTCGGCCGCCGGCTGGTTGCCGGGACCCTGCCCTCTTTCTTGGGGATTGGCCGGAGCGGGCGAAAGGATGTCGCGGAGCGAGCGGAAGAGCTCCTCTGGACCTCTCCTCGACGGAAGCAAACAGGGTGAGGCCGGTCCTGGCGGACACGGGCCCGCTGTACGCCATCGCCGATCAGGATGACGGCTGGCACGACCGTGTCAGAGCCTTTCTCGAGACAGCTCGACCCCTGCTGGTGGTGCCGGTGACCGTGCTCCCCGAGGTCTGCTATCTGATCGATACCCACCTGGGCGCGACTGCAGAGGTCGCGTTTGCGCGGTCTTTGCAACGAGGCGACCTAAAAGTAGAGTTCCTCAAGCCGGACGACCTGCTGCGCACGGCTGAGATCATGGAGAAATACGTGGATGCCGACCTCGGATTCGTGGATGCCTCGATCGTGGCCGTGGCGGAGCGTTTGAAGATCCGGGAAGTGCTGACGATGGACCGTCGCCACTTCAGCCTCGTCCGGCCGCGTCATTGCCCAAAGTTCGACCTGAAACCGTAAATGGCGGCGTCTGGGCCGGACTGAGCCCGGCCAGCCCATCCCCCCGCACTAAGCCGTTGTCCGGACCGGGGCTCCCGCCAGGCGGACATACGAGCCGAGTGATTGGCTAGACAAGGCCGGCGGCTTTGTGTAGCCTAGCCCACCAGTACGCTCCTCACCCGGATTGCCAACGCATGGGCCGGCGTGCTTTCCGCCTCCTTCCGCCTCGCCGCGTGGTCCATCTCAGCTCCATCCTGGTCATGGCGGTCGGCGCGCTGGTCCTCCTCGGCTGGCAATTTCGCTTTGATTCGCTCCAGCGCGTCTGGCCGGGGCTGGTCTCGATGAAAGCGAATACCGCCGCCGGCTTCATCCTGGCGGGACTCGCGCTGTGGTTACTCCTGCCGGAGCAGATCGGCCTGAAGCGGAAGGCTCTGGCGCAGGTCTGCGCCATCGGCGTGGCCGGGATCGGTCTGTTGACGGTGGCCGAGTATGCCTATGGAGTCGATCTCGGAATCGACCAGTTCCTCTTCACGGAACCCCCGGGGGACGTCGGCACGGCCGCGCCGGGGCGCATGGGCCTGAACACGGCGATCAATTTCGCCTTGCTCGGCTTGGCCCTCCTGTCATTCAGTTTTTCCACACCCCCCAGCGTGTACATCTCCCAGATCCTGACGGGCGGCGCGGCGCTGATCTCGCTCGTCGCGTTCGTCGGCTATGCCTACAGCGTGACGTCTCTCTATGGGATGGCCGCGTACACGCAGATGGCGCTGCACACGACCTTGGCGTTCATCGCACTCTGCACGGGCCTCCTCTTCGCGCGGCCGAACGTCGGCGTGATGCCCACCCTCACGAGCGACCGGGCCGGCGGCGTCATGGCCAGGCGGTTGCTGCCGGCGGCGGTGCTCATCCCGGCGGTCATGGGGTGGGTCCGCCTGGCCGGGGAGCAGACGGGACTCTACGATCCCACGCTCGGCCTCTTCTCGCTCGTAGTCGCCACCATGGCCCTGGTCGCGGTGTTCATCTGGTGGACCACACGGTCGCTGAACGAGATCGATTCGCGGCGCGGCGAAGCCGAGCGCCGGCTGCATGAGGCCCTGAACCACGTGGAGCATTTGCTCCAGGCACAGACGGCGCAGCTCGAGGAATCAAAGCGCATCCAGAAGACCTTGCGGGAGTCCCAGGCGAAGTACCGGGGTCTCTACGACAATGCTCCGGGGATGTTGGCGTCCATTGACCCCGGCACCTCCTGCATTCTGCAGTGCAATAAGGCTCTGGCATCGGCCACCGGCTATGCGATCGAGGAGCTCATCGGCCGCCGGATGTTCGACCTCTATCATGTCGACAGCCGCGATGCAGTCGCGGAGGTGTACGGCGCGTGGACGACCAAGGGGGAGGTTGGGGAAGTCGAGCTTGAGCTCCGGCGAAAAGACGGCACCAAATTCCCGGTCAGCTTGACGGTCGGTGCAGTCCGTGACGAGGACGGCACGGTGATGTTCAGCCAGTGCATCTGGTTCGACCTGACCGAGCGGAAGCGGGCCGAGCAGCAGCTCGCGCGGCACCAGGAGACCCTGGAGCTGGCGCAGGCGGCCGGCAAGATCGGCACCTTCGAATGGAACATTCGGACCGGCGAGGTGAGCTGGAGCGCCGTGGAAGAAGAGCTCTATGGCTTCCTCCCGGGAGGATTCGGCGGCAAGTACGGGACCTGGCTCAACACGGTCCATCCTGAGGATCGTGCGGCGGCGGATGAAGCGGTGCGGCTGTCGGTCGCCATGCGCCACGAGCTCAATACGGAGTTTCGTATCATTCGACCGGACGGGCAGGTGCGCTGGATTGCGGCGAAGGCCAAGGTGCAGTACGACCCGCAAGGCTCGGCCGTGCGCATGGTCGGGATCAACATGGATATCACCGAGCGCAAGGAACTGCTCGGCAAACTCGAAGCCGACCTCAAGCGGTTGAAGAGTTAACCGCGCCGCTGCAAGAGTCTCTCCAGCGCTCTCTTCATCTCGGCAGCCGGCAGATGAACCCGGTCGCCGTGTCCGGGCAGGACCCACTCGAAGGAATAGTCCAGTAGCCGGGCCGTGGACGCGAGCAGGCTCGTGCGGTTCGAGACGAGCCGGGAAGGCGCATCCAGCCTTGCACTCTCCCGGTCCCACCAGAGGTGATCCCCCGTGAACAAGAAGCGCCCGTCGTAGAGCAGCGCCATGCTGCCCTCGGTGTGCCCCGGCACCGGGACGATCGCGGCGCGGTCCGAGACGGCAATCGGTTCCTCGCCCTCGATCAGCCATTCCGCGTCCGGCATCGCTCCGGCGTCGGCCCGATGGATGATGCGGGTCGCGCCGAACCGCTTGGCGTAGCGCGCGGCGTCGGCGACATCGTCCTCGTGGCTCAGGAACACGTACCGGATGCCGCCCATCCGCTCGAACGCCTCTTCGAGATGCCGCCTGCAGCGGGGCGAGTCGATCAGCCAATTGCCGGCCAGGTCGCGGATGAAATAGGAATTGGCGCCGAAGGACTTCTCCGAGTTGAACCCGTTGTAATAGACGTCGGCCTCCACGCGGAGCGGAAACGTGGCGGTGGCCGCCTGCAGCGGCGCCTTGTCGCCCTGGACCGCGCCGATCGAGCCGACGGGACAGGCGAGCAGGGCCTGGTAGGCTTGCTGAACTTCATAGAGGCTCTGCGGCTGGAAACGGACCGAGGAATAGTCGCCGTTCTCGGCGAAGGTGGCCGGGGCGAGCTGCCGGCAGGTGTCGCAATTGATGCAGGTGGAATCGACGTAGAAAGTGCCGTCCACATTCGTCGGGAGTTTCTTCCGGAGGCTCGCCATGGGTGGTGTCCCGTCCCACATTATAGCCAGCTCAGGGCGTGACGGCTTCGCGTCAGCATGCCTGGTCGGGCGGTGGCGTTCTCTGTGCCTCTGCCTGTTCGGCAAGGAGCCGCAGCAGATAGGCTCGGTCCAGTTGATCGCGTTCACGCACGCCCGGTTTGGTCTCAATGAGCGTTTGAAGCGAGGCCACCGGCAGTGTTACGTCATCGAGGGTGACCGGAACAGGCTTCGCTGACTCGTAGGTGACCTCTCCGGCCTTGACGAGGAGATCGACGGTGATTTCGTCCACAACGCGGATCACCGCGTAGCGCGAGAAATCGGTAGCGGTCAGGTCCTTGGCCGCTTGATCAGAGAGAACGCAGAGGGCGTGTTTGACGCGCTCGATGTTGTCGGGGTCCGGATCAATCAGCAGGTCGAGGTCTTCGGTGGCTCTGGCGAAGCCGTAGTAGTTGACGGCGAAACCGCCGATGATGAGATACCGGGCGTGGGCTGCGTTCAGGGCGCGACCGATCCGCTTGAGGTCTTCAATAGTTGGGGGTCGTGCGGCCGGGGGTATCGGTTGTGTTCCCACCAGCGTTGTGCCTCCTCAAAGGTTCGAAAGCGAAACACACCTCGCTGGCGGCCGACGGATGCCGAGCGGAACCGTGCAAGCAACGCCAGAAATCCGGGGAGATGTCGGAATCCGGGCGGACGTATCTGCGTGCGACGCCCCAGGACCTTCATCGCGATCATGGCTGAAGTCTAAAGAGTCGTCTTGCCCGACGTCAAGGGTCGTGGCGCCGCAGAGCGTATAGCCGGAGCGGCTTGATGCCGGACAGGACCGCGGCGGGATTGTTCTCCCAGATCGCCGGGTCGGCGTCCACGTAGAGCTCCACTTCGTTCCCGTCCGGATCGGCCAGGTACAGGCTCTGGCTGACGGTATGGTCGCTCATGCCGGAGATCTGCACGCCGGCTGTCTCCAGCTCCTGCTTGGCCGCGCGCAGCGCATCGAGGGAATCGCCGATCTTGATCCCGATGTGATAGAGGCCCAGGCGCGGCTCGGGCGGTAGGGGAGCCGCCTCGCCCACTTCGATCAGCAGCAATTCGTGGTGCGTCCGGCCGCTCGTCAGCGCGGCCGCCTTGCCGCGAAAGACGCGGCCGACCTCGCGGAACCCCAAGAGATCACGGTAGAACCGGAGCGAGTGCTCCACGTCCTTGACGTAGAAGACCACGTGTCCGAGATAGTGTGCCTTCATGTGATCCTCGCAGTGCCTGATGCATGCCCGCTGGCTCGCCCCGCCGGGCGTCCGTCGCGGCGCTCGAAGCCGACGAGTATCGCTCCGCCCCGCTGTGCATCTCCCAGAGCAGCACCTCGGCGCCGTCCGCGCGG
>CAYJUM010000029.1:22068-27228 GCA_964373355.1 uncultured Nitrospirales bacterium
CCGCGCGGCATCGCCCGTAGCCAGGGCGCCGGTGCCCTCCAGATCAGCCGTTCCCCGCGCGATATAGAGATGACGGTAGGGCGCATCGGGCAGTCGCACGGTCTCTCCGGGCTTGAGCCGCCCGGGCCCACAGGACGGCCCCGCGCTGGCGGATCGAGATGGCCGCCTGATGCCCCAGCTCGCCGCTCAGGACCCAGGTGACAATCTCCATGTCTTGGTGGGGATGGGTCTGAACCCCGGTGCCCGCCTTGATGACGTCGTCGTTGCTCACGAGGAGCTGGCCGTGATGGGTGTTGTCCGGGGCGTAATGGCCGGCGAAGCTGAAGCTGTGGTGCGAATCCAGCCAGCCGGTGTGCGTCCGGCAGCGCTGGGGCGCCCGCCGGATGTCGACATGAGGACCTGTGAGACGCGTCGGATTCATCGAGTGTGGAGATAATACTCGTTGGAACGATACTCAATAGCGGGCTCCACGTGGGGCGGCGCACGGCCTTTTTGATTTCTTTCCGTGGGTTTCTGTAAGATGTGGGCTCAGCCGCTCCGTGCGCCGGCAAGGAGGATCACCACCCTGATCGCGATCATTCGTCGGATTCCTCGTCGGTTTCGAATCCTGTTTCTGGCCATCCTTGGTTTCTTGACCCTGGCGGTTTCGGCCTTTCTGGTCTTCTTCGACGCCCAGTACGTGGAGCGCCTGCTGCTGGAGCAGGTCCAGGCGCAGCTCGGCCGGCAGATCGAGGTCGGCCGCACCCACCTGCAGATTTTTCCGGTGCGGCTTCAGCTCTCCGATGTCGTGGTCCGGGACGCCGACCCGGCGCGCACCTTCTTCCGGGCCAAGCATCTGGACCTCCATCTGAGAATCTTCCCGCTGCTCCGGCAGCACGTCGTCTGGAAACGCCTGGCGATCGACCAGCCGTACCTGGAGCTCCGGCGCGATCAGGCCGGGCACTGGAACCTCCCGTCCGGCGTCGAGGCGGTTCAGGGGCCCGATCGGCCGATCGGCATGGTGCTGCTCTTCCGGGAGGCGGCCTTGACCAACGGCGAGATCACCATCATCGACGAATTCCGTCCCGGGGGCCTCCGCAGCCTGCAGTTCAGCTCCGTCACGGCCGTCATCTCGACCGCCGTCACCGGTCCGCCCGCCGACGTGAAGTTCTCGGCGACGCTCCAGGGGAGCCAGGGGCCCGCCTCGTTGATCATCAACGGTCGGATCTCGCAGGCTGACGGCCAGACCGGCCTGAGCCAACAGCCGCCCGCGGAGCCCAACCGGCCGGCGGCGCTGCAGTTCGTCGGCAATGCCGAGGCCCGCAAGATCGACCTCCGTCAGATCGCCGATTTTCTGGGCCCGCGCCCGATTCCGGACAAGCTGCGCGGCGTGGCGGACCTGCGGGGAGAGGTCCGGGTGGCGCCCGGTGTCGCGGGGTATGACGGGGTGCTCTCGGACATGGCCGCGGAGATCGAGGAGCTGTCCATCAACGGGCAGGCCAGCGTCTCGGGGCTGATGACCGCGCAACCGACCTTCTCGGTGACGTTTTCGGCGTCGCCGGTCGACTTCGCCCAGCTCAACGACCGGTTTCCGGTCGAGTGGCTGAATCCCAAGATCCAGCGCGTGATCACCGAGGGCGAGATCGGGGGCGTGGTCCAGGTCCTCACCGCCACGGTCAGCGGCGGCGCGCTGCCGCAGCCCTCGTTTTCCTTCACGGGCGAGCTGGAGGTCCGGGACGGCCACGCCCTGATCGGCAAGGCCAGGACGCCGGCAAAGGACCTGACGGGAACGGTCATGATCGAGCCCGACCGCATCCTGGTGAACGAGCTCACCGGCTTCTACGGGAAGAGCCGGATCACCGGCGGGAAGGTGCTCCTGACCCTGTCGGAGGCCGGGCCCGTGGTGGACATGGAGCTGAAGGGCGAGGTGCCCGGGCCCGAGCTGGTCCGGGTGCTGACCCAGACCCTCGGGTCCGCGGACGCCGTCCGCATCCTCACGGCGCTGCGGGACGTCACCGGCGACACCGAGATCGCGCTCCGGCTCGCGGGACCGCTCAACGAAGAGCCGGGATTGCGGTTTGGCGGCGCGGAGGTCATGGCCAGGAACGTCGGCTTCCGCAGCCCGGCCGTGCCCGATCCCATCGCGAACCTGAACGGCACCCTGGTCTTCTCCCGGACCGAGGTGCTGTTCGAGCACCTGACGGGGCGGATCGGCAGGACGCAGTTCGAAGTCCAGGGGGCCATGACGATCGGGCCCGGCAGCGTCTTCCGGGGGATGACCGTACGCGCAAAAGCGGATGTCCCCCAACTGGTCAAATTGTTCCCGGCCGGCATGCTGCCGGGACCGGCGCTGTCCGGCTCCATGGGCATCGCGGCCGCGATCACCGGTCCCGTTCGCACGCCGCGGGTCAAGGCGGTGCTTGAGCTGGAGGAGACGAAGCTGAGCTTTCCGGGCATCGTGGAGAAGCTTGAGGGAACGCCGGCCACGGTGGAAGTGGACGGGGAGTGGACCAAGGAGGCGACCGTCGCCCTGAACCGGCTCGAGCTGGCGATCCCGCCGTTCCGCCTGACCGGCAAGGGTCGTCTGCACATCGGCAAGAAGTTCAGCATCGATGCCACGCTGGTCTCCGGCGCGGTGACCCTGGCCGGCCTGCCGCCGGGGCTCTCCATCGGCGGCGGAGTGCAGTCCGGCACGGTGGAGATCACGCTCGATGTGAAGGGCAAGGGCAACAACTGGAAGGCCTGGCAGATCACCGGGTGGATCGCGCTCACCGATGGAATGGTCGCGGCGAAGGGGCTGGAGCACGCGCTGACCAACCTCTATCTGCGGGTCAAGCTGACGCGGAACTCGGCCGAGGTCAAACGCATGGAGTTCCGGATCAAGGAGAGCGACGTGCGCGTCGCCGGGGTCATCCGGAACTGGAGGCGGGAGCCGGACATCCGCCTGTCCATGGAGTCCTCCCAGTTCGACATCGATCTGGTGATCCCGAAGGGCGTCCGGTCCCCCATCCGCGACCTCATCGAGGAGCTGGCCGCGACGGGCCGGTTGGTCGCCTCGATCAGCATCGACACCGGCGTGTACGAGCAGCTCACCCTGACGCATCTCAGCGGGAAGCTCCGGATCAGCGACGGGGAGGTCGAGGTGCATGAGCTCGAGGCCCTGTCCGGCGGCGGGACGGTCGGCGGCCGGTTGCTCTTCCGCCTGCCGAAACAGAAGCCGCTGCAGGGCGAGGTCACGTTCCGTCTCGGCAACATGCCGTTCGAAGAGTTCACGCACTTGTTCGGCTCGCAGGAGCATCTGATCGTGGGCGACCTCTCACTCAGCGGATTCCTGTCGGGCCACGGGCGGCATCCGCGGGGGGGCACGCGATCGCTGGACGGCAGTATGGAGCTCTCCCTGGAGCGCGGGCGGTTCCTCAAATTCACGGCCATGTCCAAGATCCTGAGCATCCTGAACCTCCCGACGCTGCTGCAGGGGAAGGTGGACCTATCCAAGGATGGGATGCCGTACGACAAGATCAAGGGGACCTTTCAGGTCAGGGAAGGGATCGTCAGCACGGAGAATCTCGTCGTGGACAGCCCCGTGATGAAAATGAGCGCAGCCGGCACCTATGACATCTCGGCCAACCAGTTGAACTTCGTCGTGGCCACGAGCCCGTTCGGGTCGTATTCGCAATTCCTGAAGAGCATCCCGCTGTTCGGGAAACTGCTGATCGGCGAGCGCAGGGGCGTGGACACCGCCTTGTTCGAGGTGAAGGGCCCGTTGCAGAATCCGGAGGTCAAATACCTGCCGCTGAAATCCTTCGCGACCGGCCTGACCGGTCTCGCGCACCTGGCCATCCACGTGCTGCGGAACGCCGTGCTCTTGCCGAAAAATCTGATCGCCCCCTCCGACGAAGACGAGGCGGCCCCCTCCGTGCCCTTCGCGCCCGCACCGCCCGAATCCCGCCCGGCACCCGAGGCGCCGCCGGCCTCCTCCGAAGCTCCGCCGCCGCCTGCTCCGTCCCCCCCTTCCGGCTTGCCTTGATCACCCCGGGGCCGGATGTTAGGATGCCGCCATGACCGAGCCCAGCATCCTGCTCATCGCCGCCAGCGAACTGGACTCGAATCTGTACTACGCCACGCGGTTTATCGCTCCCGACCCCTTCATCTTTCTTCAGATCAAGGGCGAGCGGCTCATGATCATGAGCGACCTCGAGCTGGACCGCGCGCGGAGCCAGGCGCGCGTGGACCGCGTGCTGTCCTACACCGAACTGGAGCAGCGGGCGCGCGAGGAGGGGATCGACACTCCCCGATCGGCCGATGTCGCGCACGTCGTCCTCAAGGAGGCCGGCGTCTCGGTGATCCGGGTGCCGGGGAATTTCGGGCTCTCGCATGCGCTGCGCCTCCAGCAGCTCGGCTATCAATTGATCACGGCGCCCGAGCCGTTCTTCGAGAGCCGGGCGATCAAGACGGAGGACGAGATCCGCTGCATCGAAGCCAGCCAGCGCGCGACCGAGGAGGCCGTCGCGGCCGCGCATGCGGCGCTGCGCGCGGCCACGCCGCGGGACGGCATCCTGTGGCTGGACGGCGAGCCGCTCACCTCCGAGCGGATCAAGAAGCTGATCAACGTCAAGCTCATGGAGCGGGACTGCGTGGCGCAGCACACCATCGTCGCGGGGGGCGACCAGGCCTGTGACCCGCACCACGAAGGCAACGGGCCGTTGCCGGCGGACCGCAGCATCATCTTCGACGTCTTCCCGCGCTCCGCGCAGACGCGCTACTTCGCCGACATGTCGCGGACGGTCGTGCGGGGCAAGGCCTCGCCGGAGCTGAAGCGCCTGTACCAGGCCGTGAAGGACGCGCAGGAGCGGGCCATCAGCGAGGTGCGGGACGGCGCGGACGGCGCGAAGATCCATCAGGGCATCTGCGAGCGCTTCGATGCCGTGGGGTACCGGACCGGGCTCGTGAACGGCCGGATGCAGGGGTATTTCCACGGCACGGGCCACGGCGTGGGCCTGGACATTCACGAGCCGCCGCGGATCAGCCGGACCGGCTCCCGCCTCCAGGAAGGCCAGATCGTCACGGTGGAGCCCGGGCTCTACTACCCCGGGTTGGGCGCGGTCCGCATCGAGGACATGGTCCTTGTCACCCGCGACGGCTGCCGGAATCTCACGAATTTTCCGAAAGAATTCGTGATTG
>CAYJUM010000030.1:0-26528 GCA_964373355.1 uncultured Nitrospirales bacterium
CGATCACCACGTCCCAGCCGTACCACATGCGACACAGGTGCGTCAGCGCGACGAGCGTGAAGATGACTGTTGCGACGGTCGTGAATGGTTTCATGCGCGCCTCCTTATTGGACCCGCCTAGGTCGTACGCCGAAGCAGAGAAAAAATCAACAGGCGCAGATTCGCGCCGCTTGCGACATTTCACGTACAGTGCTACGTTTCGGGCCGTGCCGAGACATACGCGCACGCGGGGATTCACGCTGATCGAGCTGATGATCGTCATCGGCATCGTCGGCATCATCGCCGCCATCGCCATCCCGAATTTCTACCGTTTCCTCGCGAAGTCACGCCAGACGGAGGCCAGGACCCACCTCGGCGGCTTGTTCGTGCACGAGATCATGTTTCGGGACGAGCATAACCGCTTCAGCTCGTTCAGCGAGATCGGCTATGCCTCGGCTCCGTCCGGCGGGGCGGAGATCCGCTACACCTACCGGACGCAGCAGACAGACGCGGCCGGAGTCGGAGGCGCCATCGAGCAGTCTCCCACCATGTTCGGGCCGGTGCCGCCCGAGAACTCCATCGTGGCAGCGGCGTCGAGCCAGTACGGCTTCATCGGGACCGCGGTCGGGAACCTGGACAATGATGACACCTGGGACATGTGGCACGTCAACGACCTGAAGCAGGCGCTCATGAACCCCGATGTGAATGATGCCACCAACGAGACGTGAGGCGTCAGGCGTCAGGCGTGAGGCGAGGGGCGGCAGGAACCGCCGAAATCTGAAAACTGAGAACTGATTCCTGAGAACTGCCTCGGCAGCGCGCTGAGGTTAAGGAACGGCGGGCTTGGTCAGATCGTTGTTCACCCAGGTATTCTCGGCGTTGACGTCGATGCCTCCCGCAGGCGGCGGTTTCCGTAGATTGCGAATCTGGAATGTGCCGAAGGGCTGGATCTGCTCGTCGGTGGGCAATTGCTTGCGGGTCCAGCCCCCGCCGAGCGCCCGGATGAGGCCGACCGTGGCTCTCAGCAGTTCGGCCTTGATCTCCACGGATTCGATGCGCGCCGTAAGCGTGTTGACCTGCGCGTAAATGAGATCGAGGCTGGAGATCAGCCCGCCCTGATAGAGCTCCATGGACAGGTCCTGGGTTTTGAGCGTGGCCCCGACGGCGGCGTCCTGCCGATCGGCCGCGGTGGTCAGCCGGTTCGTCAGGCTCAGATCGTTCTCGACCTCGCGAAAGGCGTTGAGCACCGTGGCACGATATCTATCTTCCGTCTCGCGATAGGCCGACCAGGACTGCTGCAATTGGGCGCGGCGAAGACCGCCCTGGAAGACCGGCAGCGAGACGGTGGAGCCGTAGGACCAGAAACTATCGGCGAGCTTGATCAGACTGAAGCCGGTATCTTCGTACCCGCCGCCGGCCCGGAACGTCACATTGGGGAAAAAGGCGGCGCGGGCGATGCCGATGGCGCGGTTCGCCTGCGCCATCCGGCGCTCCATCCCGGCGATGTCGGGCCGGCGCTCGAGCAAGGTGGACGGGATGGTCTGCGGAATCGTGAACTTGGGCATTCGAAGGTCATCCACCGGGTCGATCCTGAAGCTGGCTGGCGCCAGATTGAGGAGCACGGCGATCGCATTTTCGGTCACCTGGCGTTTGCCTTGAATCTGGGCTTTTTTGGTCTCGGTGCTGTAGAGCAGAGATTCGACCCGGGCGACGTCCAGGGCCGACGCGATCCCGCCGGCGAACTGGGTTTTGACGATGTCCAACGAGTGTTTGTACAGATCGATCGACTGGGTATAGATCGCATCCTGCGCGTCATAGCCGCGCAGCGTGAAATAGTTCGCCGCAATTTCCGCCTGCAGGCTGAGGCGAGCGAGCCCGTAGTCGGCGGCCCGCTCTTCCGCCCGGTAGGTCTCCACGCGCGTCGCGTTGCGGATCGCCGACCAGAAATCGGGCTCCCAGGACGCCAACGCTCCGCCGTACACGCTGTTGTCGTAGATCGGACTGTCGGGGGCGCGAAACAGGGCGTTTTCGGATTGCCGATTCTCCGACCCGCCTAATCCCAGGCCGACTTGCGGGATGCGGCGCGAACGGGCCCGCATCATCATATCGCGGGCCTGCACGAACCGCTCGGCGGCCGCTTGCAAATCCGGATTGGCCGCCATGGCCTGTTCTACAAGCTTGTTCAGGACCGGATCGTCGTACAGCGTCCACCAATCCGGCCGCAGTTCGCCATCCGACGGATTCGCCTCGGCGAACGGACTCGCGCCCCGCCATGAAGCGGGGACGACGAATTCGGCGGGTTGATAGTCGGGCGCCAGATCGACGTGCGGCAACCAGTCGCCGCTGCAAGCCGACCCAGTCAGCACCACGACCAACAAGCCACTGTGCAGGATGCCGAACCGAAAGATGCGCGGCGTGTCCGGTCCCGGTCGTCCGCGCGTGCTGCTCATGTCGTGGGCGGCTGTCATTTTGGAGATTGGGAAGAGGGTTCCTTGGGCCCCGGCGCGTCCGCCGGCACGAGGTCATAGCCGCGCGCCGGCGTGACGACGCGCACTTTCTCGCCCTCGAGCAAGGCGGCGCTGGGATTGTTCACGATGCGGTCGCTCGTGGAAATTCCCTCCGTCACCTCGACCGTGGCATCCAGGAGTTTTCCCACAGTGATCGATTTGAAGTGCAGGCGGCCGTCCTCCGCCACCACGGCCACCTGCGTGCCTTTCTCCTGGAACACCAGCGCGCTGGACGGAATCGTGAGCACGTTCCTGTCCACCGGCACCGTCAGACGGACCGTGGCATAGGAGCCGGGCCAGAGGGCCCTGTCCTCGTTGTCGATCGTGAATTCGGTGACGGCGGTGCGCGTGTCCGGGTCGAAGCCTTTGGCGACGGCCAGGAATGTGGCGGTGAAATGACGATTGGGAATCTGCGGCACCGTGACGTCGGCCGTCAGGCCTGGCTGGAGAAAGGACCCGAACGTCTCCGGCACGGAGACAAAGAGGCGCATCCTGCTGACGTCGGCGACCGTAAAGAGGTTGCTGGCCTCGCCGCGCGTGCTGAGCGTGCCTTCCTTGTTGACGTAGTCGCCGACGTTGATGTTGCGCACGGTCACCACGCCGTCATAGGGCGCGACGATCGTTTTGAACCGGATCAGCGCCTCGAAATTTTTGACCTTTTGTTCCGCTGCCTTCATCACCGCCGCCTGGGCTTTCATGTTCTGTTCCTGCACCGTGATGGACTGCTCGGAAACCGCATGGGATTTGCGCATCGCCTGCCAGCGCTTCGCGGTCACCACAGCGAGGGCATACTTGGCGCGCTCCGCCTCCAGATCGGCCTTGGCCTGCTCGTATTGGGCATCGAGCGCCGGCGCGTTGATTTCGGCGAGGATGTCGCCCCTCTTCACCTCGGCTCCGTAATCCTTGTGCCACATTTTCACGTACCCCGAGACCTGCGCGTAGATCGGCGCCGAAAACCACGCCGCAATATTGCCGGGGAGCGTAATCGTCTCGGTCGGCGCCGACGGTCTGGCATAGGTCACGGCCACGGTGGGGACGGCGGCTTCGAGCGTCTCCTCGCGCAGGGCGGCGGCGTCGAGTCTGCTCTCATAGATCCGATAGCCGAGGTACAGAACGGCCATCAAGATTGCGAAAACGGCAAGGCCTCTTCCACGGAAAGTCCGGGACATTAGGCAGCGTCCTGTAGGCGAGCGGTTCGCCTGCCGTAGATGATGGCATAGACGCACGGGACGAACAACAGGGTGAACGCCGTTGCGACCGTCAATCCGCCGATGACGGCGCGACCAAGCGGCACATTGGGGGAATTGCCCAGCGATATCGGCAGCATGCCGATGATCATGGCCGAGGCGGTCATGAGCACCGGACGGATGCGGGCTTTCCCGGCTTCGACAGCGGCCAGCAGCGCGTCGCCGTGCAATTCGAGCCGCTCTCGGGCATAGGACACGACGAGGATCGAATTGGCGGTTGCCGTGCCCATCGTCATGATGGCGCCCGTCAGCGCGGGCACGGAGATGTTCGTATGGGTCAGGAACAAGGACCAGGCGATGCCCGCCAATGCGCCGGGCAGGGCGGTGATGATGATGAAGGGATCGAGCCAGGACTGGAAGTTGACGACGATCAGGAGGTAGACCAGCACGATCGCCAGGACGAGACCGGCAAGCAGCTCGACATAGGCGTCGCGCATCGTTTCGGCCTGGCCGTGGATCTCGAGCGCCGCGCTGCGGGGCAGCTCTTTCTCCATGCTTGCGGCGACCTTCTTGACGTCCTCCAGCACGCCGCCGAGGTCCCGCCCTTCGGCGGAGACATAGATGTCGAACAGCGGCATGATGTTCGCGTGCGTGATCTCGCCCGGCGTTCCGACCGCCGACAGCGTGGTGAGATTCCCGAGCAGTTGCGGCTTCCGTCCCGAGGCGCCGAGATCGCCCCGATCGACCGGGACGGTCATCAGGTCCTGGATGCTCGTGAGCTGCGGCTGCGGCGTGTAGATATTGACCTGGTAGGTCATGCCGGTCTTGTGATCGAGCCAGTATTGCTGGTCCACCTGCTTGCTGCCGGACGTCGTCAGGAGCAGATTGCTGGCGATGTCCTTCTCGGACAGGTTGATGCCGAGTCCGAACGTGCGGTTCCCTTCGACGAACAAGGTCGGCGTGCGCATCGTCTGCTGGATCGTCACGTCGCTGGCGCCGCTGATCTGGCGAAGCTTCCCCGCCAATTTGCGGACGAACTCGTAGTTCTCGTCCATCTCCATGCCGTTGACCTGCACGTCGATCGGCGAGGGCGACCCGAAGTTGAGAATCTTCGCGGTCAGGTCGGCCGGCTGGAACGTGAACTCGGTTCCCGGATAGCGCTCTTTCAAGCCTTTTCGGAGAATACGCCGGTACTCCCACACCGGTGACTTTTCACTGTTCAGGTCGATGGTCAGATCGCAATCCTGTGCACCGATTGTCGGCGTCGGGATGAAGGCGAGGTTGTGCGGTCCGACCGGCAGGCCGCAATTGCTGACGACGCCTTCGACTTTCCCGGGCAGCATCTGCGCGATGTCCCTCGAGACGAGAGAGGCGATGCGCCCCGTCACCTCGATGCGCGTGCCGATCGGCGCCCGCATGTGCATCTGCATCGTTCCCGACTTGATCTCCGGGAAGAATTCGCGCCCGTTGAAGTAATACAGGGACAGGGAGGCCAGCGCGACCGCCAGCGCCGTTCCGACGAAGGCGCCGCGATGGACGATCACCCGTTCGAGCAGGACATTGTAGCGCTCACGGAAGCGCTCGAAGCCGCGCTCGAAGCCCTGCTGGAAGCGGGCAAAGAAGCCCCCGGGTCTCTCCGCTTCCGGCTGGCCGTCCTCCCCATGCCCCTCCTGCTCGTGATGACCCCCCAGGATGTATAGCGCCATGGTGGGCACCAACGTGCGCGACAGAATGAAGGATGCCACCATCGCGAAGATGATCGCCTCCGCCATCGGCATGAACAGCCAGCCGGAGACGCCGCTCAACTGAACGAGCGGGAACCAGACGATGGCGATGCACAAGGTGGCGACGAACGTCGGGATGACGATCTGATTGGCGGCGTCGACGATCGCGGTTTCGAGCGGCTTGCCCATGGCGAGGTGGGTGTCGATGTTCTCGATCATCACGGTCGCGTCGTCGACGAGAATGCCGACGGCGAGCGCCAATCCTCCCAACGTCATGAGATTCATCGACTCTCCGAGCACGTGCAGGCCGATGATCGAGGTGAGGATGGAGAGCGGGATCGAGGTGGCGACGATGACCGTCGCCCGCCACGAGCCGAGCAGCAGCAGGACGATGAGGCCGGTCAGCACGGCGGCAGTCGCCATTTCCTGCACGACGTCCGTGATCGCATCCTCGACGAAGATCGAGGCGTCGTTGAGGATTTTGACCTTGACGCCGGGCGGCACGATCTTTTCGATGCGCGGGATCGCCTTCTTGATCCCATCCACGACGTCCAGCGTCGAAGCCTCGCCGCTCTTCATCACGACGATCATGACGGCCTGTTTGCCCTCTACCAGCACGGCGTTGGTTTGCGGCGGACCGGTGAGGCGCACGTCGGCGACGTCGCGCATGTAGACGAAGGCGTTGCCTTCTCGTTTAATGGGAATGTTGTTGAAATCCTCGACCTGCATCGGCGTCGCGTTCGTCTGGACCATCCAGTCGGTCGCCTTGATCTTCTGGTCGCCGGCCGGCAGCACGATGTTCTGACGCCCGAAGGCTTTGTGAATGTCCGTCGCGGTGAGCTGGCGGGCGAGCAGTTTCTGCTGGTCGAGGGAGACCTGGAGCATCACGGGCTGGCCCCCGTACGGCGCGGGCAGGATCGCCCCGGGAATGGTCACGAGCAGGGGGCGGATTTGCATGACGGAGAGATTGTAGAGCTCCGCCGGCGTCATCGTGTCGGAGGTGACTTGCAGCATGGCCACCGGCACCGAGGAGGCTTCGAGACGCATGATCATGGGCGGCGAAATATCCGGCGGCAGCGCTTTGACGACCGTCTGCGAAATCGCCGTGACCTCGGCCTCGGCGCCGGCGAGATCGACGCCGGGCTGGAGGAAGATCTTGATGATGCTGCTGCCGTAGTAGGAGTGGCTTTCGATGTGCTTGATGCCTTCCACCGTGGAGGTCAAGGCGCGTTCGTAGAAGAACGTGATGCGCCCGGACACGTCGGCCGGCAGCAGCCCGCCGTAGGACCAGACCACGGCGATGACGGGAATCTTGATGTTCGGAAAGACGTCGGTCGGCGATTTGCTCACCGACATGGTCCCGAACAACGCGATCAGGATCGCAAGCACGACGAAGGTGTAAGGCCTTCGCAGGGCGATGAGGACGATCTGATTCATGCGCGAAGCCCGCCGCGCCTCGGCTTTCGAACAAACCGTCGAGGCAAAGTCCTTACAGTGAGGTGCCTATTGCCCACGCGGGTGGAGAAAGGGTAGCAGCATGCTCCAGGCGATTCAACGGCCAGTGAGCCGGCGATCCGGCCAACCGGGACCGGGTTCTGCATTGAATCCGTAAGGCGTGATTGGTAGACTCGCCGGCATGAAACAGGTGTTGAGCATCGCGGGTTCGGATTCAGGCGGAGGAGCCGGCATCCAGGCCGACCTCAAGGCCATGTCGGCGAACGGCGTCTTCGGCCTGTCCGTGATCACCTCCGTCACCGCGCAAAACACCAAGGGCGTCACCGCCGTGCACGACCTCCCGGTCGCGGTGATCGAGGCGCAGCTCGATGCGGTCTTCGACGACTTCGACGTGGCGGCGGTGAAGACCGGCATGCTCTCGATGGCCGCCATCGTGGAGGCGGTGAGCCGCAAGCTGGCGCAGCAGAAGCCCGCGATGCTCGTCGTGGATCCCGTGATGATCGCCAAGAGCGGCCAGACGCTGCTGCAGGCCGATGCCGTGGAGCGGCTGCAGGCGATGCTGATGCCCCAGGCCCTGCTCGTGACGCCGAACGTGGCGGAAGCCGAGCGGCTCTCGGGCGTGGCGATCCGCTCGCTCGCCGATGCGCGGCAGGCCGCCAAAGTCATCCAGAAGTCCGGCTGCCGCCATGTGCTCGTCAAAGGCGGGCACCTCCTCGCGGAGAAGGCGACCGATCTACTCTACGACGGGCGGTTCTTCACCGTATACAAGGGCGAGTTCATCGACACGCCGCATACGCACGGGACGGGCTGCACCTATGCCTCGGCGATCGCCGCGCAGCTTGCGAGGGGGAAAACGGTGCCCGACGCGGTGCAGGCCGCCAAGGTCTATATCACCGAGGCGATCCGCCACGGGCTCGCGATCGGCCATGGCAAGGGCCCCACCAACCATTTCTGGTTTCTCCCGCCATGACGTTCCGTCCTCCCTTGTTTCTTCTCACAGGGCTCGGCTGGTTGATGCTCTCGGCGTTCCTCGGGCTGGCGCTCTACCTGGGGATGATCCTGGGGTATCCGCTCCCGCCGTTCCTGCGGCTCCTGCACGTGCACGCGGCGCTCGTGGGAGGAGTCGCGCAGATGATCCTCGGGGCCTTGCTGGCGTTCATCCCGCCGCTGCTGATGGGCCGCGAGCGTCCGGCCTCGCATCCCGTCCTCTACGCCCTGGTGAACCTCGGCGCCGTCTGGCTGCTGATCGGCTTCGGGGTCGGGCGGTACTCGATCGTGGCGACCGGCGGCGCGCTCGTGGCCCTCGCTTTCCTGTCGCTGATCGGGGACGCCTGGCGCCAGGTCCGCGCGAGCCTCATCGCGCCGCCGTTGAACCTCTGGTTCTACGGGATGGCGCTGCTGGCGCTGCTGCTGGGGCTGGCCGCGGGCGAGGTGATGGCGCTCTGGCCGCTGCGGCCGCAGGGGATCGTCGGGCCGGCGCGGCTGGCGCACATTCATCTGAACCTGCTCGGCTTCGTCACGCTGACGATCGTCGGCCCCATGCACACTCTCTTTCCCACGGTGCTCAACAGCCGGCTGCACAGCGCACGGCTCGCTTTTGTGACATTCGCCCTGCTGCCGGCCGGGATCCTCGTGCTGGTCGTGGGCCTGTTCCTCTCGCAGATCCCGGTGCAGCTCGCCGGCGGCGCCGCCATCCTCGCCGGCGCCGCGCTCTATGCCGCCAACATCCTCAAGACCTGGCTGGACGCCGGCCGGCCCAGGACCGCGTCCGCGGAGCATTTCCTCGTCGCGACGCTGTTCCTGGTCTTATCCGTGATCGCCGGCGTGCTGGTCAGCGTGAATCATCTGTGGGAGCCGAGCCGCGTGCCGTTCGGGACGCTCCACCTGGTGGCCTACACGCACCTCGCGCTCGTGGGCTTCGTCCTGCAGACGATCTTCGGCGCGCTGTCCCATCTGCTGCCGGTCATGCTGGCCACGAGCCGGGTCAGGAGCAACAAGAAGCGCGGGCCGTACCTCGCGGAGCTGACCGGGATCGTCGAGCGCTGGCGGCCCTTCCAGGTCGGCATGCTGAGCCTCGGGACGATGGGGCTGGCGCTGGTGGCCTCGCTGGTCTGGCAGTTCCATCTGCGCTCCTCGCCCGTCCAGAGCGCGGCCTGGGCGAGCGCCGCCTTGCTGGCCGCCGCCCTGCTGCTCTTTTCGGTGACCGTCGTTAGGCTGCTCGGGCGCCGGCCTCCCGAGCGATCCCACATTCCGGACTGATTGACAACCTTCCGGTCGTCGGGCAGAGTATGCTCATGCCTCCGCATGAACAGCCGCTGTCCTTCACGGATGCCGGCGGCCGGCGGGTTGCCGGCATTCTCGCCGAACCGCCCACGCCCACCGATTCCGCCGTCTTGTTGTGCCACGGGTTTCTGTCCGGCAAGAACAGCAAGACCAACCTTGCGCTGACCCACCGTCTCCTGTCCAAGGGGATCAGCACGTACCGCTTCGACTGGTTCGGGATGGGGGAGTCCGAGGGCGACTTTGCGGCGCTGACGGTGAGCGCCTGTCTCGATGAAGCGCGGCAGGCCCTGGCCCTGCTCGCGACCCGTGGCTACCGGCGGGTGGGGACGATCGGCTCGAGCTTCGGCGGTCTCGTGGCGACGCTGGCCGCGGCGGAGCAGGGAATTCTCGGGCTTGGGATCCCGGTGCTCGCCGCGCTCGGCCTGAAGTGCCCGGTGCCGGACTTTCCCGAGATGCTGCGCCTCGAGTTCGGCGAAGCCGGGATGGCGCGGTGGAAGCAGACGGGCCAGATTCCCAACGTGGCCGGCGGCGCCGGGTTCGTGCGGCTGGACTACCGGTTCTACGAGGACTGCCTCCGCTACGATGCCTACAAGGCCGCCGAGTCCATCCGGACTCCGGTGGTGATCGTCCAGGGGGATTGCGACGAATACGTCCCGGTCCAGCAGAGCCGGCGCCTGTACGAGGCCCTTCCGTCCGAGAAATACCTGAGTGTGCTCCCGGGAGCGGACCACGGGTTTACGAAGCCCGGCGATTTTGAGAAAATGGTCGGCGAACTGGTGTCGTGGATGCTCCGTCATCTGGCGGGGTAACCCAGGAGTGCCATGCCCGAGGCCCTGCGTGAAGAGCAGCTCGAGATCCTGAAGGTCCTGTACGCCTGGTACAAGCAGGAGGTCTTCCGGCGACGCGAGCAGATGATGCGCCTGACGGCCTTCGCCAGCGCGTTCCTGGTCCTGCTGCTGGTCACCATGCTCACGGTCCCGTCCAAGACGGCCGACAGTACCATGGCCGTGTTCGCGATCACGGGGGTCGCGCTCTTCTCGGCCATCTTTGCGTTCCTGATCCTGCAGCAGCGCAACCGCCACCAACTCGCCAAGCAGGCCTTGATCGAGATCGAACGCGCGTGGGGGCTGTATGACGAAGGGCTGTATTTGGTCGGGAAGGCGCTGTATCCGGACGACTGGCAGACGGCCTGGCTGGGGGACCGGAGCGTCACCGTCTATCTTGTCGTCCTCGCCGCGCTCACTGTGCTGGTGATTGCTGGTGTCCTCATCCGCTCCTGACGCCGCTCCTAGCGCCCGCTGAAAACGGCTCCCGACTTCGTTCTCGTCGCTTGTTCCCTTCAACGTACCTAACTGCGTACGCCTCAGGGCCGTTTTGAGCAGCCTTTCCGGATCATTCAGAAGACCATTCACCATTTACCCTTCACCCTTCACTGCTTAATGTGGCCTCGTTGGCGACCGTTTTGAGCAGCCTTAGATTTCGGAATAAGAGCGGCCTTGAATAAGAGCGGCCTTGTCGGATAGCCGTTTTGAGCGGGCTTCCAGGGTCTGAGACCATAATCTAACAAGGTTGCTCTTTGTCTCACTTTTGCTAGAATCACATACCTAACCATGCCATTACGCGCTGTTTTTATTGTCCTGTGCTTCCTACTGTTTGCCATGCCTGCCCGTGCAGAGCTTCAAACCTTCACCGTTACACATACCTATACCCTTGGCGATAACGACAGCAAGAACGATGCTCGGCAACTGTGCTTGCTTGAAGCGAAGCGGAAAGTCTTAGAAAAAGCCGGAACCTTTCTTGAGTCTCGGACAGAAATCCGAGACTTCAAGCTCTCTAAAGATCAAATCAAATCGTACAGTGGTGCCGTCATAAAAGTGGAAACCATCAAAGAGGAATTCAAAGGCACCAGCGGGCTGAATACGCTCACACTCACTGTAAAGGCAGACGTCGATGTCGTAGATGTCGCAAAACGCCTGAAGGCGATCGCCAAAGATAGCTCGCTTCAGCAGAAACTCGCGCAGCAGCAGAGGCGAATAGATGATCTTGAGGCAAAGATTAGATCGTTAAACGCTCAGTCGCGTATGGCAAACGCGGCGACTGCTGTAGAACTCCGGAAAGAGCGGGGCGCGGTCATCGGGGAAATTTCCGAAATTGAGGAAATCAAAAGAAACGTGGCGAAACGGCTACAGGAGGAGCAACGCCAGGTTCAAGATGCAGCGGTCAAAATACGTCTGGGAGCTATCTCTCACGGCATGAAAATGGACGAGGTGACGGCTATCTTAGGTCCGCCCTCTAAAGCCGGCGTGGGAGGGGAGGATAGTCCGGGGTTTGCCTATTGGGACTACAACGCGTGGCGCATATGTTTTTGGCGTAGCCGAAGTCCCGAGGCAATGCCACAGGAGGTTGATTCCTCGTTTACAGTATATGGGATCAGTAATCTTAATGGACTCAGTCATAGATTCAGTGATGAAGAGCGCCGCGAGTGGATGCGCCACTTTATGGAGCAGGTTCTCAAGGATGGAGAAGTCGGTCCGCGCGATGACCGTGAGTATCTTGAGCAGAGAGCCGAGCGGCGATTGAGCCGTCAGGATACGAGGATTCTCCATTGCAACGGAGAACAAAATCTCCTTCAGAGACGACCATTGCAACGGAGAACAAAATCTCCTTCAGAGACGATGACTCCAAAGAGGACCTTATTTCTACCGGAGGCTCCTTCCTCGAAACTGGGAGAAGGTTGATCGTATAAAGCGGGAGGTCTTAGAAGATCCACGCACGCCGCGGATCAGCAAATGGCTGCTGGGATTGGCGATTGCCTATGCGGTATCGCCGGTAGATTTGATACCCGATTTCATTCCGATCTTGGGCTATCTCGACGATGTGCTCCTTGTCCCGGTTCTCTTCTGGCTGGCGCTCCGGCTGATCCCCGACGAGGTGATCGCTGAGTGCCGGAACAAAGCAGTCACGCGTCAGTAGCCCGCCATGTTGTCGAGTTTCGGATAGCCCGGCGCGGAGGGATCCAGGTCGCACTTCCAGCGCACCGCCCATTGCTCGAACTCGTGGTACTCCAGCACCCATTCCGGATAGCCGTTCCCCTGAATCTCTCGTGACAGATTCGGCTCGACCTTGACGCCGCGGTAGCGCTGCAGGCCGCAGCGCTCGCCTTTCATTGCCGGCAGGCCGAGCGGAAACCAGACGCGGGACTCGAAGCACGCCTCCCCGCACCATTTGCTGGAGCGGCTCTGGCCGAACGGAAAGGCCGGGCCCCATTCGTGCGCGACCAGCTCCGGCTTCACCGCGGAGCGATAAAACAGATGCCGCTCCGGCTCGGACTGATAGCCGAGGTCGCGCAGCGGCTTCATGTGGCCTTGGGGGACTTGCATCTCAGGCCGGCAACCTGCCAGAAAAGCGACAAGAAGGATAGCCATAACGGGAGGCCTTGACAGGATTATTAAGAAGCTAATAACATACCCTATCATGAGGTGAATTATGAAAACTGCTACCAAGGCCAGAGAGAAAAAGCGATCAGCGTCTTTTGCTCTGTCCCCGGCGCTTCTCAAAAAGGTGGATGATCTCTCAAAAGCGACAAAACAATCACGCAGTGAGCTTGCCCAGAGGTTCTTGGAAACGGGGCTGGAAGCCTTCGAGCGAGAAGTTGATACCGATGCGCTCCTGTACGACTCTCGGAAGGAGGAAAAGGACTTCTTGCTCAAGGACTGCGTGGAGATCATCCGCCGGCTGAATAAACTCGCGAAGTCATGAAGATCGCCATTAAGCCTTCCGCTCGGAAGGAATTAATGGACCTGCCGGATCATATCCTCGTCAAGGCCTTCAAAACCATCTTAGACCTGGGAGAAAATCCGCGGCCGAGAGGCTATGATAAAGTTGAAGGCCGGCCAGGGGTTTTTCGAGTCTGGATCGACCGCGACTATCGCGTGCTCTACGAAATCGATCAGGATGAGGATAAATTGCGCGTAATCGGGGTGGGAATCAAGAGCAAGCAAACCTATAAATAAACTCGCCTTAGGCTTGCCGCCTTACGCTTCCTGACGCCTTCCGGGCCGGTCACCGTTCACTGTTCACCCTTCACTGATCGGGCGCAGCGAAAGCCGATGTAGCTGTTCCGCGTGTTCGGCGGCAGCTTGAAGCGGCCATAGGCCAGCAGATACTTGGGCAGCTCGGACCAGGAGCCGCCGCGCAACACCTTGAACTGGCCCTGCTCGGGCCCCGGAGGATTGCGCTCCGGGCTGCGCTCATAGTACGCGCTCTCGTACCAGTCGCGGACCCATTCCCAGACATTGCCGGCGAGATCCACCAGGCCGAACGGGCTCTTGCCGTCTGGGTATGAGCCGACCGGTCTCAAGGCCTGGCTGTAACTGAACCGCACGCCCAGGGCAAAGTTGGCGAGCGCCGCAGTCGGGAATTGGTTGCCCCAGGGATAGAGGCGCTCGTCCGTCCCCCGCGCGGCCTTTTCCCATTCGGCTTCCGTGGGAAGCCGCTTGCCCGCCCATGTACAGTAGGCGTCGGCATCCTCCCAGGTCACGCCGATGACCGGCCTGTCACCGTGAAGCTCCAGCTTGACGGTCTCCCACATCCAGGGCGGGGTCCGGCCCGTCGCCGCGAGGAACCGGGCGTAGCGGCCCGTCGTCACTTCATGGACATCCATCGCAAAACGGTCCAGCCAGACCTTGTGGCGCGGCCGTTCATCCTCCAGGGCTTCCATGCCGTCCCGTCCCATCCAGAACTCGCCCGCGGGGACGACCGCCATCGGGACCTCGTCAGGCGCGGACTCGCCTCCCTTTTTGAATTGGCGGAACTTCTCGGGCTGGGCCCACGCACTCAGAACCCAACCGATCACCATGAGTACGCTCGCAGCAGTTACGCAGACCAGACGCTTTCTGGATCTTTGAGGATGCTCAAAATGGATCGCCAACGAGGCCGCAGAGAGCCCGGCGACTGAGGCGTCCTGTTTTGATACGTCGCAAGGAGACGGGCGACCGAGAACAAAGTCGGAAGCCATTTTCAGCATTCTCTACGCCAGACGGAGGAGGATCAGCAGCCCCAGCACGACCAGGAAATTGTTGATCGCGTGGGCAATCATCCCCGGGAGCAGGCTGCCGGTCTTCTCATAGGCCCAGGCCCACAGGATGCCGCTCCACAGGACGCTCGCGAACCCCAACGGCCCGTAGCCGTGCAGGATCGAAAAGATCGCCGCACTCGCGCCGGCCGACATTGTCCAGTTGAACTGCCTCCGGAACGTGCGGAAGATCAGCCCGCGGAAGACGATCTCTTCGAAGAACGGGGCGAAGCAGACGTACTCGACCAGGGCTGCCCCGACCGTCCCCCGCCCGCCCCAGAGAAGATCCGGGTCGAACCATTCCGTCCAGTGGCTGGACAGCTTCAGGAATTCGCCGGTGGCGCTGATCAGCCATTCCCCGAGAATCGCGGCGGCCAGCACGGTCAGGACGACCACGAGCAGCCGGGGCCATCCCTGCGGCGGCGCCCGAAGTCCCAGGCCGTCCAAGAATCCCACGCCGGCGGGACGGAGCAGATGGACGTAGGCCAGCAGCAGCAACGGCAGATGGATGATCGGCGACGCGAGGAGCCGGATCACCGGATTCTCAACCACGATCAGGAAGACAAGGCTGACCGTCAGCACCGTGCCGATGGCCCCCCCGCGCAGCAGCACCGCCGCGCCGACCCATCCCGTCCATGGCGGCGGGACTTCTGCCGTGCCGATCGTCCACCGGCCGGGGACGCGCCGGCCGCGCACGAGGATGATGATCGCGAGGGAACCGGCGATCAGCAAGACGAGGTCGACCGCCGCCAGCAGCCGGAACCGTGCCAGGAGCCGGTTGCCGCGGCGCCGGAGCTCCTGCTCCGTCGTGACCTGCAGCGTGCGAAGGCCGGTGCGGTCTGCGAGCCGGGCCGCCAGGCGCTCGTAGAACCATCCATCCGGCGTCAGCTCCGCCAGCCGGGCGATCAGATAGATCCCGTCGTCACGCGCCGGCGGCGCGCCGAGATAGGCGGCCGAGAGCAGGCGTTTGAAGGTCGGGTAGGGCTCCGGGCGCCGCCCCCATCCCGCCGTCTGATCCTTGACGGCCTCCAGCCGGTCGGCTTCGGCCTGGAGAATGGCCAGATGCAGCGCAATGAGCGGGTGTTGCGAGTACTGGGTCAGCTCGTCATACCACGTGATCAGCTGGGCCCGCTCGTCCGTCCCGCCGCTCGAGATCTCATAGAGCAGGCGTTCCCATGGCGCCGCGGCGGCCACGGCTTCCTCCAGCTCCATCGTCCGGCCGGCGATCAGGCCCAGGGCGCGTTCCGGGGCCGCCATGCGCGCCAGGGGCGGGACCGAGAGCTCGACCCACATGATCAGTCCGATGCAGAAGAGCAGCACGAGCGCGGAGAAGGCGGTCCAGGCCGGCGAGAATCGCCCGGAGGCAGCCGGCGCCTCCTGGGAGGGGGGGGCTTCGCGAAGGTCCACGTCGTTTCTCTCAACGAGCTGACAAGCTGACAGGCTAGCAAGCTGACAGGGGTGGGGAGTATAGCATTCCCTGGCTCGTCCGGAGCGCACCGGACGCTCGTCCGCATAATGTGACAGGCTCTGCGAGCTCCGGGTATAATGCGGCCCCGTTCAGAGCTGACAGGCTGACAGGCGACAAGCGGGACGTCTGAAGGAAACTTGTCAGCTTCGCGCTGCCTATGATGCATGAGTTGAATCTGCCGTCCCGTCTCCTCCTCGGGCCCGGACCGAGCATGGTCCATCCTCGCGTCCTGCGGGCGCTCGCCACGCCGCTCGTCGGGCATCTCGATCCGGCCTTCCTCGCGCTCATGGACGAGATTCAGGACCTGCTGCGCCGGACCTTCAGGACCCGCAACCGCCTGACGATCGCCGTATCCGGGACGGGCTCGGCCGGGATGGAGGCCGCGCTCGTCAACGTGATCGAGCCGGGCGAGCGTGTCATCGTCGGCGTGAACGGTGTCTTCGGGTCGCGGATGGCGGCGATCGTAGAGCGGTGCGGCGGCGTCCCCATCCGCGTGGAGGCCGAGTGGGGCAGGATCGTGGATCCCGATGCCGTCAAGGCGGCGCTCGCCGCGTCGGGACCGGTGCAGGCGGTCGCCGTGGTCCATGCCGAGACCTCCACGGGCGTGCACCAGCCGCTGGAGGAGATCGGCCGGCTGTGCCGCGAGCACGAGGCGCTCTTCGTGGTGGATGCGGTCACGTCGTTGGGCGGTGTGCCGCTGGAGGTGGATGCCTGGGGCATCGATGTCTGCTACAGCGGCACGCAGAAATGTCTGAGCTGCCCGCCGGGGCTGGCGCCCCTCACGGTGAGCGACCGCGCGCTGTCGGCGATCCGCAACCGCAAAGGCCCGTGCCAGAGCTGGTACCTCGATCTCGGTCTGGTGGCCGACTACTGGACGGACGGGAAGCGGGCCTACCACCACACGGCCCCCATCTCCATGCTGTATGGATTGCGGGAGGCCCTGCGGCTGGTCCACGAGGAAGGTCTGGAGCCCCGGATCGCCCGCCACCGCCGGAACAGCCTGGCGCTCACGGCCGGCCTCGAAGCCCTGGGGCTGCTGCCCTTTGCGCAGGAGGGGCATCGTCTCGCGAGCCTCGTCTGCATCCGGATCGCCCAGCCGATGGAGGAGGCCGCGGTCCGCACCGGGCTGCTCAATGACTACGGCATCGAGATTGGCGGCGGGCTCGGCCCGCTGCAGGGGAAGGTATGGCGGATCGGGCTCATGGGCGAATCCTCATCACAAGGCAACGTGCTCCACCTCCTCGGCGCGCTGGAGGCGATCTTGCTTCGCCGGGGCGGGATCGCCCGGCCGGGCCCAGCCCTTGAGGCGGCCTCGCGCGTCTTTGCAACAAGCGTGCAGCAGACCAACGAAAGGACTCATCATGAATAAGGGGGCGTTCCTGCGGGGCCTGCTCCTTGGCCTCGTGCTTGCCGCGGTCGTCATCATGGGGTACCGGACGCTGTCGGGACGGATCAAAGGCGTGGACGGCCGGGGGATCGCGCCGGAGGTCGTGGCCGATTATCTCCATGCCGTGATCGAGGCCAACCGCATCGTCTACACCACCAACGTCGTGGACAAGATGAAGGAGCACGGCATCGTCGAAGCGGCCGAGCACTGGAAGCAGCAGAACACGCTGCCGTTGCCGGCCCAGTTCCTGATCGACACCGGGCAGTTGGTCGCGCAGAACGGCGGCGGCATCAAATACCGGCTGGTCAGCCTCAACCCGATCTATGTCTGGAACAAGCCCTCCAGTGAGTTCGAGCGGCGGGGGTTGGAGATGGTCATGAAGAACCCGACCCGTCCGTTCACCGGGTACGTGCGCCTCGGGAGGGACCGCGTCTTCCAGGCGATCTATCCCGACCTGGCGGTCTCCCAGTCCTGCGCGGACTGCCACAACAAACACATGAACAGCCCCAAGCGGGACTACAAGCTGGGCGACGTCATGGGGGGCATCGTCATCACCATTCCGAGCCCCGAATAGGCGTGAAGCATGAAGCGTGAAGCGTCGTTCGCGACTTCGGTCGTTCGACCTAGAGATTCTTGACGGGCAGGCTCAGGGTCATACTGAGCACAATCGAAGGACGAGAGACGAGCGACGAGATACGAATGACGTGAGCGATCATGATCATTATCCGATCGACGCGAGTGATCGACGGCAGGGGCGGCCTGATCGAGCGAGGCACGGTCGTCGTCGAGGGCGAGCGGATCGTCCGGGTTGGGGCCGATGCGGACGTCCGGCCGCCTGACGCCGAGCCGGCCGATGTGCTCGAGATCAACGGCCGGGGCATGACCGTCCTGCCGGGCCTGATGGACTGCCACGTCCATCTGTGCCTCGGCGCGGAGCCCGACGTCGCCCGCGCTCTGCAGGAGGAGGATCCCGCCGGCACCCTGCTCAAGGCCACCCGGTCGGCGCGGGCGACCCTGGAGGCCGGCTTCACGACCGTGCGGGACCTGGGGTTCCGCGATCATTCCATCTTTGCGCTCAAGCGCGCCATCGAGGCCGGACATCTGCCCGGCCCCCGTCTGGTGGCCGCCGGGCAGGTGATCTGCATGACCGGCGGGCACGCCCGGTTCATCGGGCGGGAGGCGGACGGTCCGGCGGAGATCACCAAAGCCGTGCGGGAGCAACTGGTCGCCGGGGCGGACGTGATCAAGGTGATCGCCTCCGGCGGCGTGCTGACGCCCGGGACCTCGCCGGACATCCCGCAGTTGACCGTCGAGGAGCTTGGCGCGGCGGTCGCCGAAGCGCGCCTGGCCGGACGGCGGGTGGCCGCGCACGCCCACAGCGCCGAAGGCATGAAAAACGCCGTCCGGGCGCGCGTGCACTCGATCGAGCACGCGACGCTGATGGACGAGGAGGCGGCCGCGCTCATGCGCGCACACGGCGTCTATATGGTGCCCACGCTCTCTGCGCTCGCCACCACCGCAGAATGCGGCCTGGCCTGCGGCGTGCCTGAGTCGGCGGTCACCAAGGCGCGGGCGATGACGGGCCGGCACGAGGACAGCTTCAAGCGGGCGCACCGCGGCGGTATCCCGATCGCGATGGGCACCGACGCCGGCACGCCCTTCAATCAGCACGGGGACAATGCCCAGGAGCTCGAGCGCATGGTGGCGTACGGCATGACGCCGATGGAGGCGATCGTGGCCGCGACCGGCTCGGCGGCGAGGCTGCTGGGCGTGGAGGCGACGGTCGGGACGATCGAGGAGGGGAAGCTGGCGGACCTCGTGCTCGTGCAGGGCGACCCGCTCCGGAAGATTACGATCCTGCGGGACCGCGCGTGCTTCGTGGGGGTGCTCCAAGCGGGGCGGGTCGTCGCCGGCTCACTGAAGAGGTGACGAGTGATGGGTGATGCGTGATCGGGTTAGGCTAAATCTTTTTCGTCACTGATCACCCAGCACCGATCACGGTCTTATCTCCTGACGTAGAACAGCTCCAGCGCATCGCGGTAGCCCCTGAGCCGGCCTTCATCGAACGCGCGCTCCAGCCGCTCGCGGACCGCCTCCACCTGCTTCTCCTGCTCGCGGTCGGCCACCCGCTGGGCGAGCATCATCTGCACGGCGACGTCGAGCAACCGTTTCTTCCGGCCTGCCATCTCCTGCGTGAGAAACTCCGGCAGGACGTGCGCGGCCCGTTCACGCACCATGTCCTCCAGGAAGGTATCGTAGCCCTGGCGGGCCACGGTCGCCTCCCGGATAACCGCCAGCTCGGCCTTGATCCGCGCCGCATCCTTGATGAGGACGGCGAACAGCTCGCGGCGTCCCTCATCCGCCAGCTTGGTCTCCATCGCCGTGAGAATGACCTCGGGGTCCGGGGGCTCCTCCCGGACCTCGTAGGCATCCACGGTGATCCGCTCGTAGGACTTGCGGGTGGCGGGATCGCTCAGCACCTCGTAGGCGGCGTTGATCTCCCGGATTCTGGCTTCCGCTTCCTTGTTGTCGGGGTTGCGGTCGGGATGGTACTGCAGGGCGAGCCTGCGGTACGCTTTCTTGATCTCCTCGTCGGAGGCGTCCTTCGAGACGCCGAGCGTCTTATAGTAGTCGAGTAGCGCCATCGTCACGTCAGGCGTGAGCTGTCAGGCGTGAGCCGTCCGGCGTGAGGCGTCCGGGATGAACAGGACAGGAGAACCGGGGTTTCGCCTGACGCCTGACGCCTGACGGCTTGTGGAGGATACACCGTAACAATGCAAATGCCAATTCGCCGCCGCCGGCTAGACATCACGGGCGGACCGGTCTACGATGCCGCCGTGATGCGGCGCCGCGCAAGATGGTCAGGTTCGGACACCCTGGCGTGCGCCGTCCTCGTGCTGTCGTCCCTGGCGCCGTGCGCGCAGGCCCGGACTCTCTTCCTCGACGGACAGCTCTCCTCGGCCTTTCACGTCAAGGACACGACCGTGATCGGCATGCCGGGCGGCATCGAACAATTCTCCTATTACCTCGTCCCGCCGCCGTCGGTCGAGACCAAGACTTCCAAGCAGGCCGTGTCGAACTTCCACTACGTCGCGACCCCGCCGCCGGCGTCCGTGCAGGAGCAAACCGATCCCTACGGCAACCGCATCCTGACGCTCACGTGGCAGGCTCCGGCCGGCGAGGTGCGGATCCTGGAGGAGTACGACATCAAGGCCTCGGTCGAGTTCGCGCCCGTCCCCGCGGCGGCTCCCTATCCATTGCCGGCCGGCTCCGTCCCGTCCGCGGTCTCGGTTTATCTGAAGCCCTCCGAGCAGGCTCAGTCGGATCATGAAGAGATCCGCGCGCTGGCGGCCGATCTCGTCAAGGGCGCGGCCACCGAAGCGGAGGCGGTGACCCGGATTCTGCACTGGGTGGTGGACCATCTCCACTACACGCTGGAGCCCAAGGCGTATGACGCGGTGAGCACTAAGCATGAAGGCAAAGGCAATTGCCAGAACTATACGCACCTCGCGGTGGCCCTGCTCCGGGCGGCGGGAGTGCCGGCCCGCATGGTCCGCGGGCGCACGCTGGACAAGCCGTGGGAAGTGGACGAGGACAACGGGCGCCGGCGCTGGACGGCGCGCTGGGCCGAGGGGCGCCATGCCTGGCTGGAGATCTACTATCCCGATCAGGGCTGGCTCATGTACGACAGCCAGGCGTATCACGTGTTCGTCTCCACGCGGTTCATCCGGGTGGAGGTCGGGCCGGACAACAAGGCGGTGCACACCGACGGGCTGCTCTCCTGGCGGACCCGCAGCTCGGCCCAGCCGAAGATTCTGGACGCGCGGGTCGAAGTGGAATTTTCGCAGGACCGCGACGTGGTGAAGGCCCAGAGGGTCGAGACGGTCCCGCAGAAGCTCATCTATGCCGCCGGACTCATCACGCC
Source organism: uncultured Nitrospirales bacterium (assembly GCA_964373355.1). GTDB lineage: Bacteria > Nitrospirota > Nitrospiria > Nitrospirales > Nitrospiraceae > CAYJUM01. The sequence goes on from CAYJUM010000030.1 coordinate 20,990, forward strand.
CCGCGCGAAGCCGGCGCCGCCCCCGCCGCCCCCTGCGATGGTCGCGCCGCCCAAACCGGCGCCCCCGCCGGCGCGCGTGTTGCGGCCGGCGCAGTTCAATTTTCCGGTGGCCTTCGGCAACCTCGAGTTTCCGCACGAGATCCGGCTGTTCGAGCCGGTGAAAGCCGAGGGCGGGGGCCGGTTCACGCAGGAACGCAACTACATGGTGGAGACCGCGGAGTACATCACCGGGGACACGGTCTATGCACAGGCGCTCGAGCCAGACCGGCCGGTGCTGGTCAAGGACTTCTCGTTGGCTCTGCACCGCTTCGGCGGCGAGAGCGGCGAGATCTGGGTCGAGCTGTACGAAGACGGGGGCAATGGGCCGGGGAAATTGGCGGCCACGAGCCGGCCGGTCCCGGCCGCGTCCATCCGCACACCGCCCGGCCGCTATGAGTGGGTCGTCTTTTCGTTCGAGGGGCAGAACACGATCATGCAGGACCGGCGGTACTGGATCATCCCCAGGCACCGTGGCGATGCCATCGTGAATTGGTTCTACATGTACGGGAAGGTGGTCACGCCGGAAGACGGGACGCGGACCCGCCCTCGGTCGGCCACCGGGCCGGAGTGGAACCAGATTCTGAACATTGAATTCAACTTCCGCCTGCGCGGTCTCGTCGCGCTAGACTGAAGAAGATGTGATTCGTGATACGTGATTAGAAGAACTCGAGCCGGGCAGTCGCTCAATCACGAATCACCAATCACGAATCACTCTGAGGTTACTGCTGGAGGCGGGAGCCGTCACGCTTCTGGAGGATTTCCTCGAGACGGCGATCTCGTGCTTCGCGAAGCTTCTTCATCTGTTTCGGGCGGCACAGGCTCCACCACGACGGCTTCTGTGACGGCGCCGCTCCGTCCACCGGCTGCGGCGGTGGCCAGACCTCGTGAAATCCGTAGCCCTTCGCCTTCGCTTTCTGTTTCAAAAACTCGATGTAGCGGGCGAGGTAGTGTTGATGACTCATCGTTCTTGAAGTAAGTTAGTGATTGGGTGATTGAGTGATTTGGTGATTTGCAAGAGAGCCCTCACGCATCGCTTGGGCGATCACGTTACTCAGTTACTGACCTATCAAGATGCCGGCCAGCGCAAGAATCCCGCCACCGAACGACAAGACAAAACTGATGCCGCCCAGGAGGAACCACGGCTTGACGCGCGCGGTGTCGTCCGTCGCCAGCACGGGGTGCAACTGTCCGGGAAAGAGCCACCACTGGCGCGGCAGGCTCATCTTCTTCGAGGCCGCTCGATACAGGACGACGTGGTACCAGAGGCCGGCGGGAAGGCCGGTTACGAGGCCGATGGCGAGCGCCCAGAGGCCCAGCTCGATGACCGACTGCACCGGCAGAAGGGGCCCGAACCATCCGATGAGCGCGAACGCGATCAGCGCCCCGACCACCAGCATCGTCTCGATCATGTGCGCGATTGTACTCTACTCGCGGGTGCGAGGCTAGTGCCTAGAGGCCATGCTCGTGAGGCGTGAAGCGTCAGGCGTAACTTCTTCCATCTCCCCCCTGACGCCTCACGGGTCTTCAGTTGACTTCGAAACGGCCTGTTTCTAGACTCAGCCAGATGCACGAGCACGCCGAGCAGACGCTCCTTGCGGAACTCGCGGAGCGATGCGGCATTGCGCCGGAGTACTGCGACGTCATGGGCCGCCGCCATGGGACCACCCCCTGGACACAGCGGGCGCTGCTGCGGGCCATGGGCGTCGCGTGCGATACGATTGAGGATCTCCGGCACGAGCTGACGCGCCTGGAGGAGGAGCCCTGGCGACGCGCGTGCGACCCCGTGCTGGTGCAAGGCGCCGAGGCGCCCGGCTCGTGGGCCTTTCGGATGCCGGTCTCCGACGGCTCTGAGGCCCGCGTCGAGATCGCGTGGGAGCTGCGGGATGAATCCGGGGCCGTGTGCCGAACCGGGACCCAAGGCCCCGGCCTCACGGCGTCCGCGCACCGGCTGCTGGACGGCCGGCGCGTGGCCCGCTTCGATCTGCCCCTACCGCACGGACTGGAGCCCGGCTACTACACGCTGTGGGCGCGGGGCTGTGCCGGGGAAGCTGCCATGGAGGGCTCCCTCCGGCTCATCGTCGCGCCGGCGCGGTGTTATACGCCGTCCTGGATCGCGCGGGACGAACGGACCTGGGGGGTCGCGGCGCAGCTCTATGCGATCCGCTCCGCCCGCAATTGGGGCGCGGGCGATTTCACGGACCTCTGCACCCTGGTGGACTGGGCGGCCGATGCCGGCGCCGGACTCGTCGGCTTGAACCCGCTGCACGCGCTCAAGAATACCCGCCCGTATCACATCAGCCCGTACTCGCCCGACAGCCGGCTGTACCTGAACGTCCTGTACGTGGACATCGAGGCCGTCCCGGACCTGGCGTATGCCGAGGGGGCGCAGCGCCTGCTGGAAGACGAGTCCTTCCAGGCGAGGCTGGAGGGCCTGCGGAAGACCGACCTCGTGGACTACGAGCGGGTCTCTGTGGCCAAGCTCTTGATCCTCGAGCTGCTCTTCGCCGCGTTCGAAAAGGCCCCGGAAGCGGCGGTGCGGCGCGCGGCGTTCGACCGGTTCATCAGCGGGGAGGGCGAGCCGCTCCAGCACTTTGCCCTGTTTCAGGCGCTTTCCGAGACGATGCGCCGGCAGGCTCCCCAGGCCCGAAGCTGGCGGGACTGGCCCGAGCCCTACCGCTCGCCACGGGCTCCGGCGGTCGCCGCCTTCCGCGCCGCGCAGGCGTCAAGGGTCCGGTTCTACATGTACCTGCAGTGGATCGCCGCGGAACAGCTCGCGCGGGCGGCGTCGCGGGCCCGCGCGGCCGGCATGCCGGTCGGGCTCTACCACGATCTGGCCGTGGGCAACGACCGTGACGGCGCGGACGGCTGGACGTTTCAGGAGGTGCTGGCGCTAGAGGCCGACTGCGGGGCGCCGCCCGATCTGCTCGGGCCGGACGGCCAGAACTGGGGGCTGCCGCCCTTCGATCCCGGACGATTGCGCGCAGCCGCCTATGGCCCGTTCATCCACCTCCTGCGGCGGAACATGCGGTACGGCGGTGCCCTCCGGCTGGATCACGTGATGGCGTTATTCCGGTTCTTCTGGATCCCGCGGGGCGGGAAAGCCTCGGAGGGCGCCTACGTGCGGTATCCCGCCGCGGACCTTCTGGGGATCCTGGCGCTGGAGAGCGTCCGACACCGGGTCGTGGTGGTCGGCGAAGACCTGGGCACCGTGCCCGACCACGTGCGCGAAGCGCTGGCCGCGTGTGGAGCGTTGTCGTATCGCGTCCTGTATTTCGAGCGGGACGCCGACGGCCGGTTTCTGCCCCCGGAGCGTTATCCGGCGCAGGCGGCGGCCGTGGTCACGACGCACGATCTGCCGACGCTCGCGGGCTATTGGGCCGGCGAGGACATCGAGCTGCGCTCGACGCTGGGGCTCTATCCCGACGAGAGCGCCCGCCGTCGCGCGCAGGAGGAACGGCGCCGCGACAAGGCCAAACTGCTGGAGGCGCTCGCCGCCGCGTCGCTCCTGCCGGAAGACCTCCGCGACGCCCGCGAGACGGCCATGACCCCAGCGCTCTGCCAGGCCATTCACGCGTACCTGGGCCGCACCCCCGCCCGGCTGATGCTCGCGACGCTCGAAGACCTGGCCGGCGAGCGCGCGCAGGTCAATCTGCCCGGCACGGTGGACAGCCATCCCAACTGGTCCCGCAAGATCCGCCCGGTGGACGATCTTCGCCATGAGGACCGCGCCGCCCGGGTGTCGGGAATCCTCCGGGAGCTCCGTCCGAGGCCATGCCCATGAGCGTTGTGCGCGCGTTCCGGGACCTCGCCGGCCGGAACAAGGACCGGCTCGCCCTCGCCGCCGCCGCCGGGGTGTACCTGGTGATCGTCATCGCCGAGGGCATGCTGCCCGCCAACGTCGTCGGCGCCTACGGCTTCGTGCTTCCGATCCTGCTCGTCGCTACGGTCCGCGACCGCCGGCTCATGGTGCTCACCGTGGCCCTGTGCGTCATCGCCACCTACGCCGGGCTCCTCACGCCGACGAAGCCGGGCCGGTTCCTCGCGGCGCTCATCAACCGGACCGTGGTGGTCGGCGTGTTGATCGGCGTCGCCTATTTCGCCTTCACGCGCGAGCAGCGCAAGGCCAGGGAAGAGGCGGCGCGCGCCGAGCTGGCGCAGCAGACCGAGAACCTTCTGCGGGCCAACGCGCAACTGGTGGAGATCAAGACGGCGCTGGGACGCTCCGAGCGCCTCGCGGCGGTGGGCCGCCTCGTCGCGTCGGTCGCCCATGAGGTCGGCACGCCGCTGCACTCCATCGGCTGGCACGTCCAGACGCTCGCCGAGGAGCCGACGCTGACGCCCGAGATGCGGGGCCGGATCGCCATCATCGACTCCCAGATCACGCGCGTCGTGCGCATCATCCAGGACCTGCTGTCCTCCACCAGGCAACGCAAGCCTGCGCTGGCCCGGTTGACCGCCGATGAGCTGCTGCAGCCGGTCGTGGCGCTGATGGCGCCGGCCTTCACCGCCAAGGCGGTGAAGCTGAGCCTCGAGCCCGGGACCGGCGTGCCGGCGATGCGCGGCGATGTCGAGCAGCTCCAGCAGGTGCTGATCAATCTCCTGAGCAACGCGCTCGCCGCGACCGCAGCCGGCGGCGAGGTGACGGTGCAGGTGGGGGAAGAGTCCGGGATGGTCACGATCACGGTGCGCGACACCGGGTGCGGGATGCCCGAGGAGCACGTCAAGCGGGCCTTCGAGCCGTTCTTCTCCGGCAAGGCGATCGGGGACGGCGCGGGGCTCGGCCTCTACCTCAGCCAGGAGATCATGACGGCGCACCGCGGGACACTCTCGTTGTCGAGCGAGGTGGGGCGGGGGACGACCGTCCGCCTCGCCCTGCCGGTCTCTGTGGAGGCCGATCAGGAGGCGCCGCGTTCGGAGCCGGTCGGGAGACGTGATGGACCCTGAGGCGAAAGTCCTGGTCGTGGACGACGATGCCGTGGCCCGGGATCTCCTGGTGGAGGCGCTGCGGAAGGAAGGGTACGCGGTGGAGGCTGCCGGCGGCGGGGCGGAGGCGATCGCGCGCGGCCGGGAGCAGCGGTTCGACGTGGTGCTGACGGACCTTCGCATGGGCGACGTGGACGGGCTCGAGGTGCTGCGGGAGTTCAAGCAGCGCAGCCCCGAGACCTCGGTCGTGCTCCTGACGGCCTTCGGTTCGATGGACGGCGCGATCGAGGCGATCCAGCAGGGGGCCTACGACTATCTGGCCAAGCCATTCAAGAAGGAGGAGATCCGGCTGGTGGTGCATCGCAGCCTGGAGCACAGCCGCCTCGTCCGGGAGAATACGCGGTTCCGGGAGGAACTGCGCGAGCGGCAGAGCCTGTCGCCATTGATCGGGAGCAGCCCGGCGATGCTCGAAGTGTACACGCTGGTGGCCCGGGTCTCCTCGGGCAGGAGCACGGTGCTCCTGGAGGGCGAGAGCGGGACGGGCAAGGAGCTCGTGGCCCGCGCGATCCATCAGAAC
>CAYJUM010000031.1:0-25914 GCA_964373355.1 uncultured Nitrospirales bacterium
TCCGTCGAGTTCTGCCATCAGCTCGGGCTGGACTACGTGAGCTGCTCGCCGTACCGGGTCCCGATCGCCCGCCTGGCCGCGGCGCAGGCCGCGCTGACCTCCGCACGCCCCGCAGGCCGCCGGCCGGCGGCCAAGGCTCCCCGGAGGCCCGGGCGCCGCCCGCGCGCCCGCTCCAAGGCCCGGTGAACTTCTCCTCCCGCGACGCGGCCTTCATGGCGCTGGCGCTCCGCCTGGCCGCCAAGGGGCGCGGTCGCACCCATCCCAATCCCATGGTCGGCGCCGTCGTGGTCGCGAAGGGCCGCATCGTCGGGCAGGGCTGGCACCGGCGGGCCGGCGGGCCGCACGCCGAGGTCCCGGCGCTCCGCGCGGCCGGTCGCCGGGCGCGCGGCGCCACGCTCTATGTGACGCTGGAGCCCTGCAGCCACACCGACAAGCGTACGCCCCCCTGCGTACTGGGGATCGTGGCGTCGAACGTCAAACGGGTGGTCGTGGCGATGCGCGACCCCAACCCCCGCGTCCAGGGTCGCGGGCTCTCGGCGCTTCGGCGGGCCGGCATCCGCGTGAGCGTGGGGTGCCGGCAGCAGGAAGCCGAGCGATTGAATGAGGCCTATGGCTACTGGATGCGGACGGGCCGGCCCTTCGTTGTGCTCAAGGCCGCCATGACCCTGGACGGGAAGATCGCGACCGCGGACGGCGACTCGCAGTGGATCACGGGGGCGGCCGCCCGGCGCGACGCGCATCGGCTCCGTGCCGAGGTGGACGCCGTGATGGTGGGGGCGGGCACGGTGCTGCGGGACGATCCGCGCCTAACGGTGCGGATGGGAGCGCGGGGTCCTGCGCAGCCCTGGCGGGTCGTGCTGGACAGCACCCTGCGGCTGCCGTTGAGCGCGCGCGTGCTGGCCGGCGGCCGCGCCATCGTAGCCACCACCACGAAGGCTCCACCGCATCGCATCGAACGGCTGCGCGCACGGGGCGTCACGGTGCTGGTGCTGCCCCTCCACAATGGGCGCGTCTCGCTCCGGGCCTGCCTCGAGCGTCTCGGCGGGATGGAGATCGGCAGCGTGCTGCTCGAAGGGGGAAGCGAGCTGAATGCTTCGGCCCTCCGCGAAGGGCTGGTCGGCCGCCTCGTCGTGTACATCGCGCCCGTGCTCATGGGCGGGCAGGACGCGAAGAGCCTGATCGGCGGCGCGTCCCCGAAGCATCTCGCAGATGCCCTCCGCATCCGGGACATCCAGGTGCGCAGGGCCGGATCGGACCTCGTGATCGAAGGGCGACCGACCCCACGCGGATCGTGACGACGCCGAGATCAAGGTGCGACGGTCCGGCCGTGCGGTCTCCGTGGATGGCCCTGCCCGTCGCACTCGTCGTCCTTGTCTCCTGTCTCCTGCCCTGCTCTCAGGCTGAATCGGCCGACCAGGGACCGGCGTCAGCCTCGCTCTCCCAGCTCGTGCAGGAATACCTCGAGACCCCGGACGGGGAGAGGGCGGCGGTCTTGCTGTCCGACATCCTGAAGCATCCGGACGCCGGCCTCGAGCGCGTGTCGGCCATCATCCGGATGGACCGCGCCTATGGACCGGAGCCGGTCGGAATGCAGCCCAGTGTTCCCGTGCGGGTCCGGGACCGGACCTTCCGCCATGGCCTGTACGTGCCCGCCTCCTATGTGCCGACCAAGGCCTATCCGCTGGTCATCTGCCTGCATGGTGCGGGATTGACGGGAGACGCCTACCTCGAGCGCTGGCGGCCGCGGCTCGGCGACCAGTACATCCTGGCCTGTCCGACGCTGACGCAGGGCACGTGGTGGACGCGGCTCGGCGAAGAGCTTGTCCTCGAGACCATCCGGGCGGTGCGGGCGCGCTATCGCGTCGATCCCGATCGGATCCTGCTCACCGGCATGTCCAACGGCGGCGTGGGCGTGTACCTCATCGGGGCCCACCACGCGCCGCTGTTCGCGGGACTCGCGCCGATGGCAGGCGGCCTCGATGACGTGTTGCTGCCGTTCCTTGAGAATCTGCGCCACACACCGGTCTACGTCATCCACGGTCGGCGCGATCAGGTCATGCCCGTGGAACTCAGCCGCTCGATCGTGAAGGAGCTCACGCGGCTCGGCTATCCCGTCGTCTACCGCGAGCATGACCGGACGCATCCGATGGCCGGCGGGCATTTCTTCCCCCGCGAGGAGCTGCCCGATCTTGTGGCGTGGTTCGGCGGCCGCCGCCGCGAGGCCGCGCCGTCTCACATCACGGTGGTGCGGGACGGCACGCACCTGGGACGCTTCGGCTGGGTGCGGATCGACGCCACGGATAAGATCGCCGCTTTCAGCGAGCAGCTCACCGACAGCCGGGATGAGGCGATTGTGACCCGCGTCTATGCCAAACTCGACGCCGAAGTGGTCGGACCGAACCGGATCGAGGTCCGCACGGAGCGCGTACGCCGCTACAGTCTCTTCCTTAACGCCGCGCTCGTGGATCCGGCCAGGCCGGTGACGATCGTCACGAACGGCCGCACGACGTACGAGGGCCTCGTGCCGCTGAGCCTCGAGACGCTGCTCCGGGAGGCCCGCCTGCGCGGCGATCGCTACAGTGTGTTTCCGATGGAGCTGACCCTCTCGGTCGAAGGGAGTTAGCCGGATGCGGCGACGAACCGCGCTCGTGATGGGGGTCCTCGCATGCATCACCCTGGGCATTCCAGCTGGAGTGCGCAGCGAGGCGCCCCAGACCGCGGGCGGCCAACCTGTGCACCTGCTGGGGTTCGACATCACGTCGCCGGCGGTCCGGCACGTGCTCGCCCGGCCGACGCTCTCGCGGGCGCTGGAGCCGGTCCGGTTTCTCGGGCAGCAGGACCATGAAGAATTCCTGCTGGATCATCTCCCGCTCCTGGCCGCCCTGGCGCGGCACGTGCATCCGGGGCTGGAGCCGTACCGCATCACCGAGATGGCGCCGGGCCTGTATGAGGTGGACGACCATGGCTCGATCCATGGCCTGCTCCACCGCGTCGCGGTGGCGCCGGGACGGCGGGTGTATGTCGCCGAGGGCGAGTTCCGGTCGCGCGCGGAGCTGATCAAGTTCAAGGGGGCCATCGTGATCACGCTGCGTTTCGAGGAGGAACCGCCCGGCAGCCGCCGCCTGCGGAACGAGCCGCAGCTCCACCTGCGCATCGACAATGTGGTCGTGCACGGCCTGCTGCGGGTCCTGTCGCCGCTCCTCAACCGGATCATCGACCGGCGGGTGGCGAACCTCACGGCCGCGGCCGAGTTCCTGAGCGGCCGGCTGATGACCGACCCCGGCGGGGTGGACCGGGAGATGAACGACTGGCCCGACGTCACGAGCGAGGAGCGGGCGGCCTTCCGCCGCCATTTCGGCCTCGACACTCCTCACTCCTCACCCCTCGCTCCTCACCGGTGATCGTGCCGTGATCCAGGTCAGTTTCCTGCTGCTCTGCGCGATCGGCCTCTCCAGCTTCCTCAGCTACAACCTCGTCCGGATGCCGGTGCTGGCGCTCTTTGCCGAGTCGCTGGGCGCCGGTCCGGAGCGCATCGGGATGGTGGTCTCCGCCTCGACGCTCACGGGCGTGCTCCTGAAGCTGCCGTCGGGCGCCCTGTCGGATATCTACGGCCGGCGCCTGATCCTCCGCGTGGGGGTCCTCGCCTTCGGGATTCCGCCGTTCTTCTATCCCTTGGTCACGGACCTGGAGGTACTGACGGCCCTGCGGTTCGCGCACGGCCTGGCGACCGCGGTCTTTGCGCCGACGGCCATCGCGACCGTGGCCGAGATGTACCGGGAGCGGCGGGGAGAGGCGCTCGGCTGGTATACGGCGTCCACGCGCGCGGGATCGTTGTTGGGCCCGGTGCTGGGGGGATGGCTGGTCTATGCGACCGGCTTTCCGACGACCTTTCTCGTCGCCGGCTTCTTCGGCTGCATCGGCATGGTGCTATTCTTCAGCCTGCGGCTGCCCCCTCCGCCGCCGCGCCATCCGGACGAGAGCGTCGGCATGGTGCTGGCGGAGATCCTCCGGGGATTCCGGCAGGTGGGGCGCAACATCAAAGTGCTCGTGACGAGCGCGACCGAAGGCGCCAAGATGGTGAGCAACGGCGCGCTCATGGCGTTCCTGCCGATCTACGGGATCTCCATCGGGCTGAACCCCGGCGAGGTCGGTGCGCTGTTCGGCGTGCAGGGGATCACGTCGTTCCTCTCGAGGCCGGGCATGGGGCGCGCCTCCGATCAAGTCGGCCGCCAGCCGCTCATCGTCGTGGGGCTGTTGATCTGCGCGGTGACCTTTGCGCTGATGCCGCAGGTTTCCAGCTTCGTTCTCCTCATGCTCCTGGCGGCCGGCTTCGGCTTCGGCGAAGCGGTGGTGGCCACGTCCACATCGGCCCTGGTCGCGGACCTCTCGGAGCCCAGGATTTTAGGAGCCGGCATCGGCATGCAGGGCATGATCACTGACATCGGTCATGCCAGCGGACCCCTGTTGGCCGGGGTTCTCATCGCGCAGATCGGCTACCTGCAGGCGTTCGCGGCGATCGCCCTGATGCAAGTCGCGGCGGCCGGTGTGTTCTGGGTGGTGATCCGGCGCTAGCCAATGGCCGGGGTGGTATAATCCCCCCCGAACAGTGAAGAGTGAGGGGTGAAGAGTGAGGAGTGAGGAGATCCTCTCACCTCACGCCTGACGAGAAAATATGTTCACGGGCATCGTGGAAGAGATGGGCGTCGTGAAGGCCCTCGACCGGTCCCTCGGAGGGGTCCGGCTGACCATCCTCGCGGCCGCGGCGATGGAAGACCTCGCGGTCGGCTCGAGCATCAGCGTGAACGGCGTGTGCCTGACCGTGGTGGAGGTGGCCCCGCGCGAGTTTGCCGTGGACCTGTCGCCGGAGACCCTGGCGGCCACGACATTCCAGCGCCTCGCTGCCGGCACGCCGGTCAACCTGGAGCGGTCGGTGCGCCTGGGGGAGCGGCTCGGCGGCCATCTGGTCGCCGGCCATGTGGACGGCGTTGGCGTCATCAGGGAGCGGACGCAGGACGGGAACGCCGTCGTGCTCACGATTGAGGCGCCGAAGGAGGTCCTGCGCTACTGCGTCGTGAAGGGGTCCATCGCGGTGGACGGGATCAGCCTGACCGTCAACGAGGTGACGGAGCGCGCGTTCAGCGTGGCGATCATCCCGCACACCGCCAAGGTGACGACGCTCGGCTTGAAGAACCCTGGCGAGAGCGTCAATCTCGAGAGCGATATGATCGGCAAGTACGTCGAGCGGCTGCTGCAGGAGAGCGGCCGCGTTCCCCCCAAACCCCCGCCGGCGATCGATCCCGACTATCTGAAGAAACGCGGCCTCCTCTAAGCGAGTGAGGAGTGAAGGGTGAGGAGTGAGGGGTAACCAGTTCGTGAAGCGTCAGGCGTGAAGCGAAGCCCCTAACGCCCCACGCCTGACGCCTGACGGTTGTCTACTTTGTCAGGAACAGCTTGGAGTCCTCGCCCGATGCGGTCGTCAGGGTGAGGATCACATTGCCGCGTTTTCCCGACGGGACCGTGGCCGTGACGGTGGAATCGCTCTCGTGCATGAACTTGGCCGGATTGCCCGGTCCGAACGACACGCTTCGCATACAGCCGGGCGAGCCGAAGTTACGCCCGGTGATCGTGACCGTTTCGCCCGCCTTCCCTTCGTCGGGCTTGACCTTCGCGATCTCCGGGGTCTCGCCGACGCAGGACTTGGACTTGGCCACGATCGAGGCCCCGGACGCCTTGGTGCTCTGCACCTTGACCGTCCCGCCTCGCGGGGAGACGATGGTTTTCGCCGGGGCGGCGGGTTTTGCGGAAGCGGCGGTTGTGGCCGTCGCCTTTTCTTGTTCCGCCGCCGGCGTCTCCGCCGGGGTGAGCAGACAGAGCGCGGCGATGGCCGCGGGAACGATTCCCGACCAGGACAGGGGAAATCTCATTACAGCCTCCTTACGGTGAACGGGGCCGAAGCGGCTCCGGGTGGACGACATACTATATGAATCAGTCCTCGATTGTCGAAATGTCCCCCGGATCCTGGCCGAGCTCCTTCGCCTTCAGGACCCGCCGCATGATCTTCCCGGAGCGGGTCTTCGGGAGCGCCTGGACGATCTCGATCTCCTGGGGCACGGCGATCTTGCCCAGCTCTTTCTTGACCTGCTCTTTGATCGCGGCGATCAGCTCCGGGCTCTCCCGCTGGTCCTGCTTGAGGATCACGAAGGCCTTGATCGCGTCGCCGACGGTCTTGTGCGGCTTGCCGGTGACGGCGGCCTCGGCCACCGGAGGGTGGCTGACGAGGGCGCTCTCGACCTCGGCGGTCCCGATGCTGTTACCCCCTTCCTTGATCACGTCGTCGGCTCGGCCCATGAACCAGAAATAGCCATCCTCGTCCTTCCGGCACACGTCCCCCGCGGTGTAGCAGTTGGGAATGGTGTTCCAGTACACCTGGTAGCGGTCGGGATCCTTATAGATCGTGCGCATCATGGCGGGCCAGGGTTTCTTGATCACGGCGAAGCCCCCGGTGTTCGGCGGGACGGGCCGGCCTTCGCGGTCCACCACGTCCGCTTCGATCCCGAGGAAGGGCCGGGTCGCCGAGCCCGGCTTCAGCAGGACGCACGGGAGCGGCGTGATGAGGATCATGCCGGTCTCGGTCTGCCACCAGGTGTCCATGATCGGCCGGGTGCCGCCGGTCACGCGGTGAAACCACTCCCACGCCTCCGGGTTGATGACCTCGCCGACGCTGCCCAGGATGCGGAGCGAGGAGAGATCGTATTTCTTCGGCCAGTCCTCCCCGTACTTCATCAGCAGCCGGATCGCCGTCGGCGTGGCGTAGAAGATCGAGACGCCGTACCGCTCGATGAGGCTCCACCACCGGCCGGGGTTGGGGTAGTCCGGCTTGCCTTCGGCGGTCAGGATCGTCGCGCCGTTCAGCAGGGGACCATAGACGATGTAGCTGTGGCCGGTCACCCAGCCCGGGTCGGCCACGCAGAAATAGACATCCTCCTCCTTGAGGTCGAAGACGTACTTGGCCGTGATGTACGTCCCCACCATGTAGCCCCCGTGGACGTGCACGACCCCTTTGGGCTTGCCGGTCGTTCCGGAGGTGTAGAGGAAATAGAGGGGCGTCTCGGCGTCCAGCGGCTCGGCCTCGCACGCCGGCGATGCGTCCTGCAGCCATTCCTCCCAGTCCAGCTCCTTGGGGGCGGACAGCGGGATGCCCGGCTGTTCCCGGCGGACGACCACCACGGTCTCTACGCTCGGGCACTTGGCGACGGCGAGATCGACGACTGATTGCAGGTTGAGGCGCTTCCCGCGGTCGTAGCCCACATCCGCGGTGATGACCACCCGCGATTCCGCGTCCTGGATGCGGCTCTCCAGGGCGGGGGCGCTGAACCCGGAATACACGACGGTGTGGATCACGCCGATCCTGGCGCAGGCCAGCATCGCGACGATCTGCTCGGGAATCTTCGGGAGGTAGATGGTGACGCGGTCGCCCTTCCGGAGTCCCAGCGCCTTCAGGCCGTTCGCACACCGGTTGACCTGCCGGAGCAGCTCGCCATAGGTGAAGATCCGCTCTTCGCCGCCTTCGCCGACCCAGATGACGGCCACTTTGTTCCGGCGCCAGCTTTTGGCGTGGCGGTCGAGGCAGTTGTAGGAAATGTTGCAGGTCGCGCCGACGAACCACTTTGCCCAGGGATAGTTCCACTCCAGCACGCGCTGCCAGGGCGTGAACCATTCCAGCTCCCTGGCCACGTCGGCCCAGAATCCTTCCGGATCGGCGATGGACCGCCGGTACTCGGCGTCGTAATCCTGGATGGTCGCGCGGGCCTTCGTCGCGGCGGAGGGCGCCACGACGCGGTCGACGCGAAGCAGACTGTCCAATTTGTCATCCATGGCGATGGTCCTTATAAGAGGGTCGTGCGGGCACGAGCCAAAGCCGGAGGGTGCCCATTATGAGCAAGGCTTCGCATATGTTCAAGTACTTGGCGGTGCGTGCGCAATCCCCTTCGTGAGACATGAGAAGGCGCCCGTCGCCACCCCGCAGGATTGACACCTAAAAGAGGTCAAGAGTAGCATGGGTTGCCGCGCAAAATGCTGAAACTTCGACGGAAGCCCCCCAGACCGGCCATCATGCTCCCGGGACTCCTCGCGCGGGGTCTCCTCCTGCTTCTGGTCCTGTGCCCGTCCCTTGCCTCGGCGCAGGCGGGGAAACCCGAGGGGTTGTATTACAAATCGTGGGGCGTCGTGATTGCGATCGACGACTATCTCGTCGCCCCGAAGCTGTCCTGGCCCAAACGCGACGCCAAGACGATGGTCCAGGTCCTCCGCGATCTGAAGTTCGAAGAGGTCCTCGAAGTCTACGACAAGGACGCCGGCTCCCGGCAGCTCAAGGCCGTACTCAACGATTATCTGCCGCGCAAAGTCGGCCGGATGGACCGGGTGGTGTTCTTCTTCGCCGGGCATGCCGGATCCACCCAGGACATGCACGCGAAGGACCTCGGGTATCTGGTGCCGTGGGACGCGCAGGTCGGCAATGTCAGCAAGGCGGTCACGCTCGATGACCTGAAGGCATTCGCCCGGCGGGTCATGTCGAAGCACATCCTCTTCATCCTGGACACCGGGATCTCCGGCTGGGAGATCACACCGCCGCAGCAGATGTCCCTGGAGGGACGGCTCGTGCCGGAAGAAGAGACGGAGAAGCGCACCGTCCAGGTACTCGCCGCCGCCGGCAAGGGGGAGGCCGTCGTGCAGCGCGACGCGGGCAGCGTGTTCATGGAGGCCGTGGTCCATGGGGTGAAGGGCGCGGCCGACGCCGACAAGAACGGATGGTTGATGGGCACGGAGCTCGGCGCATACGTGAAACAGCGCGTGGAGCAAGAGACCACAGGCGCCCAGCATCCGCAATTCGTGCGCCTCGACGGCGATGGGGACACGATCCTGATCGAAGGCAAAAAAGAACGCTATCGGGTCAGGCCTGAGCCCAAGACCAAGGAAGAACGCGAAGCGGCCGCGCGGGCGGAGTACGAGCAGGCATTCCTCATCCTGCAGCAGCAGCGGTCGGTCGAGGACGCCCTGGACCGCTTGAACCAGGCGATCAGCTACGACACGGCCTACGGCGACGCCTACGTGCTGAAGAGCTATATCCTCCTCGAAATGCTCCCCAATCTCGACGAGGCGCAGGCGGCGGCCGAGCTGGCCGTGAAGCATGCGCCCAAGAACCCCGATTCGTCCTATACACTGGGTCTTGTGCTCAAGCGGAAGGGTCAGTACGCGGAAGCCGAACGCGCGCTCCGCGACGCCCTCAAAGTCAACCCCACGTATTCCGATGTCTATTACTCGCTGGGCGAACTCTACGCCGACGATCTCAAGGACAAGCCGAAAGCGCTCGAGGCCTTCCGGCGTCATCTCGAACTCGGCGGTCACGAGCAGAAAGCCAGAAGCTACGTGGAGAAGGAAGGCAGCCTCCCGCCGCCCGCCGTGCAGTAATTACTCCTGCGCCCCACCTTTGAGGTATCCCAGGCCGATCTTGATGGCCCGCCGCATGACTTCGGGCCAGCGGGCTTCCGGATAGTCCGCGAGCACCGCCGCCGCCCGGGGGTCCTGCACTTCAAGGTCCTGGACCTTGATGATCCCGTCGTGAATTTTGACGTCCGCCACGCAACCTCCTTTGCCGGCCGGTGCATCCTGGCGCTGGCGCTCCCGGCGCGGTTCAGCGGCGCCGGCGCCACCGGCCGTTTCATTGACGACCCCTACGAACGCATGTTACCATTTTTGTTATGAGTATCCGTACGATGGCGCGAAGGTCACCGGAAGGAACCACAGACTACGGAGGTACGACGATGCACGCCGCGTTTCGGTTCATGACATTCACCCTGACCGTCATGGTGCTGCTGACGTTCTCCGCATGCGGCGGTCCGCCGAAGTGGGTCAAGAAGGGGTCCGGCCCGTACAACAAGGACGCCAAGGCGTTCTACGGCGTCGGGTCGGTGATCGGGGTGCACAACGAGCCACTGGCCTGGGACACGGCCGAGAATCGCGCCCGCGCGGAGCTGGCGAAGAACTTCCAGACCTACACCGCCTACCTGATGCGGGACTACGCGGCCTCCACCACCGCCGCGCAATTCACGAAGTCCACGGAAGAGCAGAACGTGGAGCGGGCGATCAAGACCTTCTCGGCGGTCACGCTGAACGGCGTGAAACCGGTCGAGCGGTACAAAGATGAGAAAACCGGGACGTACTACGTGCTGGCGAAGCTCGACCTGAAGGATATGCAGGAGGCGCTCGAGCAGTCCAAGGAGCTGAACAGCGCGGTGCGGGATTTCGTCCGGAAGAACGCGGAGCGGCTGTTCGACCGCCTGGAGCAGGAAGAGCAGAAGCGCGAGACCAAATGACGACAATCAGCGAGGAACGACACACGATACCTTCCGCACTCAAGCAGCGTTCGAGCGTCCTCGTCGGCGTGCTCTGCGCGACCTTGGCCGCCTGGGGCTGCGCGAGCGAAACGAAGGTGACGCGGGTGGACACCGGCCTGGTCACCGACCTGAGCGGTCGGTGGAACGATACCGACTCGAGGCTCGTGGCCGAGGCCATGGTCAGGGAAGCCGTCTCGAGCGCATGGCTGCAGGACGCCACCCAGTCGAAGGGACGGCAGCCGGTCGTGATCGTGGGGACGATCCTGAACAGGAGCCACGAGCACATCAACGTGCAGGCGTTCGTGACCGATCTCTCCCGCGAGCTCGTGAATTCGCAGAAGGTGGTCTTCGTGGCCGGACGGTCGGAGCGGGAAGAGATCCGCGACGAACGCAAGGAGCAGGCGGTCCATGCCCGGGAGGATACGCAGAAGGCTCCCGGAAAAGAGATCGGAGCCGACTACATGCTCAAGGGGAATATCTCGACCATCATGGATGAAGCGGACGGCGCCAAGGCCGTGTTCTATCAAGTGGACCTCGAGATGATCGACCTGGAGAACAACGTCAAGACCTGGTTCGGGCAGAAGAAGATCAAGAAAGTCGTGGAACGCAAGCGGGTGGTGTTTTAACGCTCTCATAGTCCCGTCTTTGAGCTCGTCCCTCCGGATCGGCTGGCATGTGGTGATGCCTCACGTCCAAATCGCCCAGCGGCTGGTCCTCCTCGTGCCGCTCCTCTTCCTCCTCGGCCTGCCGGGATGCACCCGCGGTCCCAGCCGCTATGTCCTCGTGGAGGACAGCCTGCGGACCGGCGACACGCAGAAGGCCGACCTCATCATCGAGCAGGCGGAGAGGCAATACGGCCGGACCAACCGTCTGCTCTACCGGATGGACCGGGGCATGACGTTGCACCTGGCGGGGCGCTACGAGGCCAGCAATGAATTGCTCGAGTATGCCGAGCAGGATGTGGAGGAGCTCTATACCCGCCGGGTCCGCACCGAGGCCAGGGCCTTTCTCCTCAACGACGCGCAGCTCCCGTATGAGGGAGAACCCTTCGAGCACGTCATGCTCAATGTGCTCAAATTGCTCAACTATGCCCGGCTGGGCCATTGGCATGAGGCGGCGGTTGAGGCCCGCCGCGTGGATCACCGGCTGAACGTCCTGGCCGACCGGACGGCCGCCGAGGGGGCCTACCGGGACGATGCCTCGGCCCGCTATCTCACCGGCATCGTCTACGAGACGACCGGCGATCTGAACAACGCGCTCGTGGCGTATCGGAAGGCCTACGACGAATACCGTCGTGGCCATGCCTGGGCCAGAACCGTCCCGTCGGCGCTCAAGTCGGATCTGTTGAGAGTGACCGATTCCCTGCATTTGAGCACGGAGCATGACGAGTACCTCCAGGCGTTTCCCGATCGCGCATGGCAACCCCATGCGGAGCTCCAGCAACTCGCCCAGGTGGTCGTGATCAGCTATAATGGCCGCGTTGCGCGCAAGGAGGATCTGTTTCTCGATCTGCCGGTCAGTCTGGATGCCCTTCGCCTCGTCTTGCTGGCCAAGGGTCTCGGCGGGGGCACGCAGGAGTCCCGTCCGGTAGAGAGCGCCCTGTACGGCTTGAACGGTCATGTGGTGAGGGTGGCGCTGCCGCGCCTGGTGGCCCAGAAGACCCAGGTGGCCTACGGGGAGGTCAGCCTGATCGGGAGCCGCGGCCCCTTTACGGCCCAGACCGAACTGATGGAGGACCTCAGCGCGCTCGCGAAGAAACAGTTGGAGGATCGCTTCTCGCAATTGGCGATCAAGGCGGTGGCGCGGGCGGCCGTGAAATATGCGGTGGCGGAAGGGGTGACGCGGAGCGCCCGGGCCGCCGCCGGGAGCGATTACGGCGCGCTGGTCGGCATCCTCGTGCGGGGCGTCACGCACGGTCTGGCCATCGCCTCCGAGGAGGCGGACAAGCGAGCCTGGCAGACGTTGCCGGACGAGATCCAGATCACGCGGCTCTGGGTCCCGCCCGGCACCTATGAGTTTCGCCTCCAATCGGTCGCGAAGGGCGGCGGACGGATCGGCCGGGATTCGGTCCGCACCGTCAGCCTGCAGGCCGGCGAGACGCGCCTGTTCACGGAGCGCGTCCTCCACTAACTGGTGAGGGGTGAAGGGTGAAGGGTAAGGGGTTGCAGAGAAACATGGCACCAGCCGTTCAGCATTCAGCGCTCGGCGTTCAGCGCTCACCTTGCTCCTCACTCCTCACTCTTCACTGGTTATTGCCTCATGCCTCACGCCTCACGGCGGCAGCGTCTGTCCTCTTCTTCGTCGCTGCCGGGGTGGGGTGCGCGCGCTTCTCGCGGCCGCAACCGGCCTGGGTGGACGGCCCCAGCGCGGAGTTCTCGTCCGAGCAGTATCTGCTCGGGATGGGGCAGGCCGATTCGCAGCCGGCGGCGGTGGAACGGGCGTATGGGGCCGTCGCCAAGGTCTTCAAGGCTCAGGTGAAGTATCAGTCGCGCGACTGGGAGTCGTTCCTGCTGCTGGAGAACCGGGGCAAGCCGAGCACCGAGCGGCGCCTCACCCTGGATCAGGTCACGCGCATCACGACCGACAAGGTGCTGGACAATGTCCGTGTCCTGGACACCTGGTACACTCCCCGCACCGGCATCCATTACGCGCTGGCCGGCATGAACCGGGCTCAGGCGGAAGCGGCCATGCTGGAGCGGATGGGGGAGCTCGATGCGGTGATTGAGACCGAAGTCCAGGAAGGGCGCCGCGCCACCGACAAGCTGGCACGGGTCAAGAACCTTCGACGCGCCATCAAGAATCTGATGCTGCGCGAGGCCTACAATGCGGACCTGCGGATCATCCGGGCGAGCGGCAAGGGGACCGAGGTGGCCTACCGGGTGGCGGAGCTGACCAGCGAGCTCGAGCAGTTTTTGGCCTCCAATCTCGTCACGGGGGTGGAAGTCTCGGGCGAGCAGGCTGAGCCCATTCGTCGCGCCGTGCTCGAGGGGCTCATCCGCGAAGGGCTGCCCGTGACAGCGCGCCGGTCCGGCGAGGCGGAGGCCTCGGTGGGCCAGGAGGGCGGCCGGGCGCCGGAGCTCATGGCGCGCGGGACCGTGCGCCTCTGGGAAGCGGATGTCCCGGACCGGCAGTTCAGGTACGTGCGGTGGTGCAGCGACTTCGTGCTCGTGGAAGTCGCCACGCAACGCGTCGTAGCGGCGGTGGCGCGGGCCGGCAAGGAAGGGCATCTGACGGTGGACGAAGCGATGGCCAAGGCCGTGAGGGTCATGCAGCAGGAGCTGACCTCGGACCTGGCCAGGACCGTGGCGGGCTACGTCTACGGGGAGACCGAGCCAGCAGCCAAGGTGCCGGCGGCCTGCCCGCGCGCCGAGACGCCGCGACAGCAGAGTTGACGCGAGAGGATGGAGCTGACATGACGCGAAAAGTCCGGAACACGAGAGAGACCGCCAAATGGCCGGCAGCCCGGCGCGATCCGCCCAGCCGGGTGGCGAAGAAACTGATCCTCGAACGGCTCCGCAAGGACACGGAAGAAGTCAACGGCGATGCGTTACTGACCGGGTTGCGCAAGCAGGGCTACCAGGAACTGCCGCTGGAGGACATTCAGGATCGTCTCTCCAAGCTCCGCACCTCGCTCGCCGAATTCATCGTCTCGAGGAGAGGCTGACCGATGCCGACCTTCTATTTCGATTCGACGGCGCTCGTCAAACGCTACAGCCGCGAGCGCGGCACCAGGGTGGTGAATTCGCTGTTTGCCAAGCGCGGCCGGACCGTGATCCTGGGCGCGCCCGCGATCACGGAATTGCACGCGGCGCTCGCCGTCAAGGCCCGGGACGGGGAGCTCACGCGGGACGACTGGTATTCGGTGCTCTTCAAGATCGAAGCGGAATCAAGCCGCGGGCTGTTCTATTATCTGGCCCCCTGCAGCCGCACCTTCGTCTCGACGAAGCATCTGCTGCTGGAGCATCCGTCCCTCCGCCCGTCCCAGGCCATCCATCTGGCCCTCGCGCTGGAGCTGCGCCCGCTGCGCGCCGCGCTGGTCAGCTCCGACAGCCAACTGCTGGAGCTCTGCCGGCCGCTCGGTCTCAACTCCATCAACCCGGAAGCCGATTAGCATTCAAGCGCTCATGGCTTATAGCGTACAGCGGATGGCAAGAAATCCTTCTGTCTCCGGCCATACGCCATCTGCCATTAGCTCCACTCCTTGTTGCACTGGAAATCGCCGATCATTCCTTCGATGATCCGCATCCAGTCTCCCGCATCCGCCTGCAGCCGCCGGGCCTGCTGGAGGTATGGTGTCTCGGCCAGGGCCTTGGTGGATGGGGGAATCTTCGTGACGGCGGTCAGCCGTTCGTGCGCGTCGGCCGCGTACTGCGTGGCGAGCCGGATGGTCTGGCAGACGCCGGAGGAGGCCGGCGGCTGGCCGCCGGCGCGCTGGAAGAGCCCGAGCGCGCGGTAGGCGTGTTCCTGCCCCCGGAACAGGGCTTCGGCGCCGAGGAAGTACTGGCCCGCCCGGTCTGTCCGGTCTTTCGCGAGGACAGCCGCCATGAGCGCGGCTTTGCCCATGCTCATGGCCGCGCCTTCGGCATCGCCCGCAGCCGCCGCCTCCTCGGCGCGGGACTGCAGCCTGGCCATCTCGGCTTCTTCGCCGAGGACCTGCGCCCCCGCTGATCCACCGGCAAGCATGAGGGAGAGACTCAGGGCAAGAGCACGAGCAACGCGCATGATTCCTTCTCGGTCGCACAGCGTACTGGGAATGCTGATGGATAGCAACACGCGTCATTGAACTGCACCACCGCGGGACGTATAATCGCCGCCATGTCCGAGGACCCCGCCCTGTCCAACGCGCTTGGCAAGACCATTGCCTTCATCGGCGGCGGTAATATGACGGAGGCGCTGATCGCCGGCCTGCTCAAGGGGCGCGTGGTCGCGTCCGATCAGGTGTGGGCGACGGATATCCTGGAGGACCGTGTGGCGCATCTGCACGCGCAGTACCAGGTGCGCGTCGGCATGCGTAACGCGGAGGCGGCAGGCTGGGGGCAGCTCGTAGTCCTCTCGGTCGAACCGGACATTCTGGACAGCGTGCTCAAGGAAGTGCGGGGGGCGATCGGACCGGACAGCCTTGTGATCTCGGTGGCTGCGGGGTATCCGATCGCTCGGATCGCCGGCCGGCTGAAGAATTGCGGGCGGATCGTGCGGGCGATGCCCAATACGCCCTGCGGCGTTCTGGCGGGCGCGACAGCCGTGTGCGCCGGACCAGGCGCGACGCCGGACGATCTCCGGGAGGCCCGTGCGATCTTCGAGTCGGTCGGCCGGGTGCTCATGGTGGAGGAACGGCTCATGGATGCGGTCACCGGGCTGAGCGGGAGCGGGCCGGCCTACATCTATGTGATGATCGAGGCCCTGGCGGACGGCGGCGTCCGGATGGGACTCCCGCGGCCGGTGGCCGACCTCCTGGCGGCGCAGACCGTGTTGGGCGCAGCCCGCGCCGCGATCGAGTCCGGCGAGCATCCGGGACGGCTGAAGGATCGAGTGGCGTCGCCGGGGGGCACCACGATCGCCGGGCTGCAGAAGCTCGAAGACGGCCGGGTGCGGGCGGCGTTGATCAACGCGGTCGAAGCGGCGGCCGCGCGCTCGCATGAACTCGCGCAGGGGTAAAACGTCATTGGTCATTCGTCACTGGTCATTGGTGAAGGCCGGAAATTGTCTCCAATGACGAGTGACTATTGACGGTTGACGCCTTTTCGGAGCCAGCATGATCTATTGGGTCAAAGTGGTCTTCACGGACAACCAGGAGCTCGCCGTCAAGGACGCCGTCCGTCACACCATCAGTGAGGACATGGAAGTGCTGGAGATCGACACCGCCGCCGAGGTCTTCATCATCCCCATGAAGCAGATCAAATACTTCTCCTGCGACGCCAAAGTCTTCGCGAATAAACCGAGAGCGTAGAAAGCAGCGTGCAGTTCAATCTAACCAAAGGAGAACATAGCGATGGCGAAGAGAAAACCCAATGCCGCGTTCATGAAGCCTGTGAAGCCCAACGCCACACTGGCCGAGGTCGTAGGGGACAAGCCCATGCCCCGGACCGAGCTGACCAAGAAAATCTGGGCGTACATCAAGCGGCACAAGCTGCAGGACACCAAGAACAAACGCATGATCAATGCAGATGACGCCCTCAGGGGAGTCTTCGGGGGGAAGAGGCAAGTTTCCATGTTCGAAATGACGAAACTTGTGAGTAAGAACGTCAAATAATCAAGCGAGACTGTTCCGCCGCTCTCCCCTCGCCATTGGGAATGGACCCAGAGCGAGGGGAGAACGCGGTGAATTCCATACGATTCTTCTCCTGCGACGCCAAGGTGATAGCCGGCACATCCACGCCATCTGAGCTGTCTTCTGTCAGATCCCAGCATGAGAAAACAAATCTTAACCGCACTTCTTGTGGCGGTAGCGCCGGCAGGCGTCTTGTGGGTTGAGAACCTCGGGAGGATAAAATCCAGAGGAGAACGTTGTCGGGGAGGACCGCTACGGCACTAGCGGCTGCGCAGCATGTCTAAGATTTGATCCAAACGTTGCGAGATATTCCCAACCTGCTCGGCATTCCATTTCCGGAACTGGGTTTGCAGCGCCACATTGAGCCTTAACTGTTCGCGGAATTCTCGACTCAGATAGACCAAGCCGGCCATGTGGATGAGGCCCATGAGACCCAGGATGACGATCCCGGTCAGTGCATAGCTCATGAAGGCCTCCCTGTCAGATTCCCGGTCCTGTGAAAGCTGACGCGATCACAGGTTTCATTCTACGCGTACTTCAGCTTGACGGTCAACGGACAGGCCTCGCACTTCGACGTGGTGCATCGTCAGAGTGACGGCGCCGACGTCCTGCTCGATCACACTTTGAGCGACCGGCAGCGTCGCGTGCGTGTGCGCGGCGATCAGCCGGGGCGTGCAGACCGTGGTCTCACTGGTCAGGGGCTTCTTATGTTTGCGACGTTTTCCGTGAGGTTCCACTTTGAAGCGCTTGACGGCATTGGTGATGTAGGCGGCTTCTCGTGAGGGGCCTGGCAGCTCAGTCCACGCGGGGGGGATTGGGAATGTCTTTGAAGACGAGGTCGACGAGCTGCCGCGCGAGACCCACACGCGCCTGGAGGTTCGTCTCCATGATGAAGCGATCGAGCAGCTCGCCCACAGCCCGGTCGCGCGACGAGATGAACCGCAGCATGTCGGCCGGTGAGGTCAGCCAGAGGCGCCGGATGCGGAAGCATGCCTGCAGCAGATCTTCCAGAAAGATGCCCAGGAGATATTGCGCGGTGGCGGGCTGGCCCACGAGGTCTTCCGCCTTGCCCAGCCAGTGGAGGCAGTCCGTCTTCATGCGGATCTTCTCGTTCAGCGTGGCGGGCGGCGGACCCTGCCGGAACCGTTGGTGCGCCTTCTCCAGCAAAAGAGTCCCGATCGACTCATGCTCGAACAAGACCCGCCCCTTCCTCAGAAGGGGAGGCAGACGCGGAGCCTCGACCAGTTCCTGCTCGACCGCCTGGTGTCCGCGGTAGCGGATATCGATGAGCCGGTCCGAGATCCGCACGATCTCGTGGCCTTCATCCTGTCCCTTGATCAACGCGATCAGGTCGAGATCGCTGTGCGGCGTCAGCGAGCGGCGCGTGCCCGATCCCACGAGAATGACCGCGACGAGGTCCCCGCCGCGCTTGGCCTTCACGTAGCTCACGGCCTGATTGAGCAGCTGCTCCAGCCCCGGGAGCTCCGGCCGCTTGCTCTCTTCCACCTCCTCGGGGATGTCGAGCAGCTCCGCTTCGAGCTCTTCCCGGGAGGGCATATCGGCACTCGGCGTCTTGTTATCCATGTGACTCGGGCTCCGTGATCAGGCGGTCGTCCTGCACCGCACGGCCGATCGCAAAGTGATAGATGACCTGTCCCTGGCCGGGTGTCAATCCCAGAAACTGATGCACGTCATCGTCGTAGAACGCCCCGATGCCGGTGGCGTTCCAGCCCGTGCCCTCGGCGCCGAGATACAGGCCCTGTCCGATGAACCCCGCTTCGATGTGCGCGTACCGGTATCCGCGGTTCCCGAAGGCGGCTGCCGCGCGCGCCAGGTCCGCCACCATCGAAAAGGTCACGCAGGCATGCCCTCCTAATGGCTGCTCGAGACTCAAATACGCCGCCTGTCCGGAGACATCGCCGGTCTTGAGACCCAGCAGGTCGTGCCGGTCGGGGCGGTACCGGTAGACGCCCGGCTCCAGCCCGGTCACGCGATTCACGTACAGATACAAGGTGATCAGCGAGCAGCGGGTCGGGGCGCCGGGTTCCGGTGCCGGCAGGAAATCGGCCGGCAGCGCACGGGTCGCATGGAACAGGATCGCGCCCAGGTCTCCAAGGCTCAACGCCGGCGTTGGGTCGAAGTCCAGCGCCGAGCGCCGGCGGCGTGCTGTGCGCGCGAGCGGCGGATCCGATGCGGGAGAGGACCCCAGTGGAATGACCGTGAGCGGCGGAGACTCCGGGTTCGAAGCCGACAACGACGGCACCGGGCCTGCTGGGTCGGGGAGCAGCGTGGATTGATGCATGCCGATCAGCAGATGGTACGGCACTGCTTCGGCGGACAGGACGTTCGGCGTCCCCTGCAGCGGACCGAGCAGGTCCTGCCATCGCATCGCCGGAGATGTCGTGTGGCGCGGTGCCGGTGGGGCATTGACGACGATGACCAGCAGTGGCCCTTCGTCCTGGACCCTCGTGCCCAGGAACTCGGCGAGCGGCAGGTCCGCAAAATGTCCGAGCACGAACGGGTCGGCGCCCAGGCTGCGCGCCGCCGTCACGACCGAAGCCATGGCATGGCCCATGTCGTGCAGACAATACCGATAGGCGCGATCCCGGTACTTCCACGACTCGCGCCAGAAGATGGAGCTGAGCACCAGGGCCATTGCGGCCTCTGCCACCGCCGGGCGGTCGAGGAGGACGGCCAACGCGTCGAGCGCCGAGCCGGCGCGCCGGCATTCCAGGGTGTGCTCCATAGTGCGGTAGTGGTACAGGCCGGCCGGCAGTTCCTCGGTCTCCCGCAGCGCGAGATAGGACTCGGTCGGATGCAGGTTGCCGGACGAGGGATTGACGCGCAGGCTGTACCGGAAGTCCGTCCCGCGGACCCGCTTCCAGGCGCTGATCGCGAGGCTGTGATGGAGCAGCGTGCTGAGCCGCGCGGGATCCCAGGCGCGTGCCGTGTCTCCTGGCGCGGGGTCGCCGCGCAGCGTGGAAAAGAGCGGCGCCGCCGGGACCTCCGGCGGCGGCAGCAGCACCGTGGGAGAGCCCGCGAAGACGCGAAAGGGATTGGGCTGGTTCTCCCAGTCGAGGCAATGCGGAATCGTCCGGACAGACAGATAGGTGTGCTTGGTCCGCTCGTGATAGGCGAAGAGGCGCTCGGTCTCGGTGTTGTGAAAGCCCACAGCCGGAGACGGGCTTGCCATCTCATGGGCCTCGCACTGCGGAGAGTTCAAGACCGGGATGTCGGATGTGCGCTTCGTCGCGGTCATCGGCCGAGCGCTTCCTTGATGCGGGCTTCCAGCGTGGGGAACCATTCCTCGAAGGCCGTGTCGGCATCCACCACGATCTCCAGCTTGCCGTTGGGGAGTTTCCGCACGGCCCCCCGACTGGCCGGCGACAGGGGAATCTCCACCCATTCGCGCGACAGCCCCAGCCGGTCGGTCAGCTCCAGGATCGCCGTGATCTGCTTGAACGACACCATGGACAGCGGCGGCTTCGGGTCCATCGTCAGCGGGCCAGCACCGAGGCCATGATCCGCCCGGCCTCTTCGATGTCACCGGCCGTGACATCCAGGTGCGTCACGGCCCGGAGTACCCGGGGGCCCACCACATTCAACAGCACGCCTTGCTTCCTGAGCGTGCTGACGAGGTCGGCGGCCGCAGGGCCCGGGGCGGTCACGCTGAAGATCACGATGTTCGTCTCGACCGGCTGCTCGACCGAGACCCCCGGAATCTTCTCCAAGAGGCTTGCGAGGCGGCGGGCGTTCTCATGGTCCTCCTTCAGCCGCGGAATATTGTGCTCCAGCGCGTAGGCGCCGGCCGCGGCGAGGATGCCGGCCTGCCGCATGCCGCCGCCGAACCGGCGCCGGAGCGGGCGGAGCTTGGCGATCGTTGCCTCATCCGAGACCACCAGGGAACCGACCGGGGCGCCCAGGCCCTTGGAGAGACAGAACGAGACGGTCTCGAAATGGCTGGCGTATTCGGCGGCCGACACGCCGGTGGCCACGACGGCGTTGAACAGGCGCGCGCCGTCGAGGTGCATGGGAATGCCGTGTCTCGCCGCGATGCGATGGATCTGCTCGATCGTCGGGAGCGGATAGATCGACCCGCCTCCGCTGTTGTGCGTGTTCTCGAGGCAGATCAGGGCCGTCCGCGGGCTGTAGGGGTCCTTCGGCCGGATCGCCGCCTCGACCTGCTCGGGCGTGATGATGCCGCGCGTCCCGGTGACCCAATGCAACTGCACCCCGGAGAGCGCCGACGCGGCGCCCATCTCATACCGGATGATGTGGCAGCGGCTTTCGGCGATGACCTCGTCCCCGGGGCTGGTGTGGACGCGCACCGCGAGCTGGTTCGCCATGATCCCGCTCGGGACGTAGAGCGCCGCCGCCTTGCCGAGCAGGGCGGCCGCCATCTCCTGCAGCCGGTTGACCGACGGGTCCTCACCATAGACGTCGTCGCCCACCGGCGCGGAGGCCATGGCCTCGCGCATGCCCGACGAGGGTTTCGTGACGGTGTCGCTTCTCAAGTCAATCATTCTCATGTGGTGATGTGGTGATCTCGTGATTTGGTGAGGTTAAAACGGCTACTTCGCCAGATCACCAAATCATACTTCATGCCTTAAGCGTTCTCGCGTCTTCGAATTTGAAACACTGCCGGCTCAGGACCGGATAGACGGAGAAGATCGGGGTGTTGCACGGCACCACCGCGCTGCTGACGCCGGGGAGGAGCTGCAGGTGCAGATTGACAAAATTGAAGCTCAGGCCTTCCTGCCACGGCTGGGCGGGTTCGGCGTAGGCCGCGACCTTCTCGGTGGCGTAGGTGCGGGTCAGGAGACCGGAGGCGCCCTCCAGCCCGTACTCATGCAGGTCCGGCGCGCCCTGGATCAGCAGCGACACCACCCCCGGGTCGAACCAGACCTTGAAATTGCAGCTCACCTGGATGAAGGGCCCCAAGGTGTTGGTGCCGTCCAGGAAGGCGCGGGGCAATCCCAGCTCCGGCTTGACGTCGGTCGGGAGCGCCCGCTCGACTTTGCCCAGCTCGGGCTCTTTGACCTCCGAGACCGAGACGAATATCAGGTTGGGGTCGTCCAGCGCGAGGTCCAGCACTTCGTCATCATAATAGCTGCAGAGCTTGCCCCATTCGAGACGCAGCGGAAAGGAGTAGCCCATCTTCGCGTACCAGACCCGCACCCCGGCCTCCAGCGGGTCCTCCGGCGTCCGGCTGATTTTCACATCGAAGGGCAGCATCATGTGGAAAGCGTTCGTGCGGGCCGTGACGAACGGCGCGCAGGCGCCCGCGAATTCCTTGTGAACGGCGGGATTGTCCGGCTCGAACTTCCGGGTCTGGCTCGTGAAGTGCTGCGCGACCTTCGCCTCCTTCGAGAGCTTGTACTTGTTCTGGTAGTAGGCGGCCGCCCGTTTTTGCGCGACGGTCAAGAAGTAATCCGGCAGGTCCGTCTCCACGATGATACGTTGCTTGTCCACCGGCTGGGGCCGGACGGCCTTGAACGCGTCGCTGTAGATCTCGAGCTCCGCCGCGGTCCGCTGGATCTCCTGGCCGAGCTGACGGGCGAGCCCGGCATCGGCATAGGAGGTGCGGCTCAGCACTTCCTGGGCCCGCTGCAGGCATTCCAATTTGTGGCTGAACCGCTTCGGCTCGTCGGCAAAGGTCTCGGCGGTCGCCATGAGAAGGTTGAACTGCTCCTCGGGCGTGAGGCCCAATTGCTCCAGGTCATGGCTCTTGAGAAATGCATAGGCCATCGGCCCGAAGCTCTCGGCCTTCCGGATGCAGAGGGTCATGAGGTAGTTGAGCTGGGCTCGGGCTTCTTGCGGCGTCATCAGTGGCTCACACGGGGCATTCTAAGGGAATCGCTTGCCGCGTCACAAGCCCCGTCGCGGCTTTGACAGCCGAGAAAACGCTGGCATACAATGCCTCGCCATGCGACCTATTTGTGTCTGCGTCTCACGCCTGACGCCTCACGCTTCACGGTTCAAGAATGGTTGAAGTCCCCACCAAGATCTACATGACGACGCTGGCCAAGCGGGCGAGGGACGCGGCGCGCGCCGTGTCGCTCATGGACGGACGGGTGCGAGAAGGGGCGCTCCGTGCCATGGCGGACGCGTTGGAGGCGGGCCAGGAGCAAATCCTTGAGGCCAACAAGAAGGATGTGGACGCGGTCGGCCACACTCTCGAGCGCGAAGCGGCCCGGGACGCCGTGGAGCGCGTCCGTCTCTCATCGGCGCAGCTTACGCGCATGGCGGAGGTCCTGCGCCGCCTGGCCGGACTGCCAGATCCCGTCGGGGAGCTGACTGAGATGTGGCGGCGTCCGAACGGCATGCAGGTCAGCCGGATGCGGGTGCCCATCGGCGTCATCGGCGTGATCTCCGATATGGGCCCGGATGTGACGACGGATGCGGTCGGGCTCTGCCTGAAGTCGGGGAATGTCTGCCTCGTGCGAGGCGGGCCAGAATGGCACCGGACTCACACGGCCGTGGCGACGGCGTTCACCGACGCGGCGGAGCGCGCCGGCCTTCCAGCGGGCGGGCTCCTCTTCGTGGAGCGGCCGGAGCGGGAGGCGGCGCTGGAGCTGCTCCGGCTCCCCACGTACGTCGATGCCATCATCCCGCGCGGGGGGGCCGCGCTGAGAAAAGCCATTTCCGAGCAGACCCGCATCCCGATCCTCTGCCACGACGGCGGCGTCTCGCACGTGTACATTGACGACGATGCCGACCAGCCGCTGGCCCAGAGCATCGTCGTGAACTCCAAGGTCCAGCACGCCGCCGCGTCCAATTCGGTGGATACGCTGCTGGTCCACCAGGCCATGGCCCCGAAGATCATTCCAGGCCTCTTCCGGCGGCTGGTCACCGAGTTCAAGGTCCAGATCAAGGGGTGTCCCAAAACCCTTTCGTTGACCCGCTCGCAGTCGTTCCCCGGGACCCAGGAGGTCACGGAGGCCACGGAGGAGGACTGGGGCGCGCAATTTCTCTCCAAGGCGCTGGCGGTGAAGATCGTGAAGGACTTCGAAGACGCGCTGGCCCATATCGCTCGCTATGGCCCCGGCCACACCGATACGATCGTGACGCGGAACTACGCCCATGCCATGCGGTTCGTCCGGGAAGTGGACTCGAGCGCCGTGCTGGTCAATGCCTCGACCCGGTTGCATGACGGGGAGGAGTTCGGCCTGGGCGGGGAGATCGGCATCAGCACGACCCATATCCACGCGCGCGGTCCCATCTCGCTCAACCAGCTCACCTGCGAGAAGTACGTGG
Organism: uncultured Nitrospirales bacterium; assembly: GCA_964373355.1. Taxonomy (GTDB): domain Bacteria; phylum Nitrospirota; class Nitrospiria; order Nitrospirales; family Nitrospiraceae; genus CAYJUM01. Next base: position 23,920 of record CAYJUM010000031.1, read on the forward strand.
TCCTCGGGACCGGCCAGCTTCGCCAGCCCCATCCCATTCCGACCCCCTATGAAGACGCGATCATGCTCAAGCGGCCCTCCTAATGCCGTGACACGTGCTAGGTGATCAGTGATGAGGTGAGTCTCATCTCGAATTGCCTTCACCCCTCACCCGTCACCTATCACCTTCACACGGTCTACCATGCTGGTTCGTGATGCGCTCCGCGAGCACTTGAATAGGTGGGGCCTCCGCAGGTTCGACACGGAGGAAGCCTATTTTCGATGGCAACGCGACACACTGGCCCCGGCCGACCTCACCGCGTTGCACTCCCTCGCCGAGCACAAGCGCACCCAGGCTGATCCCGCCGCCGAGCGCGCGTTTTACGACTTCACGGCCCGGCCCCATATCCTCCCGGTCCTCTACAGCCAGCGCTACGACTACTATCTCCAGGTGGGGACCGCCGTCGCGGAGCGTCTCGGGGAGGCCGGGACCGTGCTGGACTTCGGATGCGGCGTCGGGATCCTGACGACGTTTTATGCGGTGCGGTTCCCGGACCGGTCGTTCGTGGGCCTGGACCGGTCGTCGGCCTCGATCGCCGCGGCCAAAGACCGGGCACAGGCGCTGGGCCTGACGAATATCCACTTCGAAACGGCGGATGCCGAACAGACCGCTCTCGGCGGGCCGTACGAGCGGCACGATCTCATTATTGCGACGCATGCCTTGCTGCAGGCGGAGCATGACCCCGGCATCCCGAGCCTGAGCTGGCGGACCTTCGAGCGGCGCCGGGATGCGGCCGCGCAGGCCGACTTCGAGAGCCGGACCCGGCTCGGCCCACGGGTGGACGCGCTGGTTCGCGCGATGCACCGGGGCGCGCGATTCATCGTGTTCGAAAAGACCCGGCAGCTCGCGCGCCGCGTGCCATTCCAGCGGGCGTTGGCGGCAAGGGGGCTCGGGTTGCTCGAGCCGCCCATGCCCTTGCGCTATCATTTGGTGGATGAGGTCGTGGATGACGGCCCGCTCTATGTGCTCTCGAATGATCCCCGCGTGGCACGTCTCGATTGGGATGAATCGCCGGAGACGATTCCGGAGGAGCCCGGCCCGGCCGTGGTCCAAGACCCGGCCACCACGCCCCGGTATGAAAACCACAGCCCCTCGGCGCAGGAGGCCTGGATGAGCCTGCCGCGGCGTGTGGTCCAGCGGGAAGCCACGTATGAGGAGCCCGATGGCCGCGAGCGGCACATCGAGCTCGGCACGAGCGAGGGGCTCGTGTATCTCTACTGGGCCAATACCTTTGATCAACGGCAGCTTGTGATGGTCGAGCCGGAGCGCAAGGCTCTGCTGGAATCCTATTATGAAGAGTCAGTCGGAGGCGCTTGAGCACTGCAGACGCGCTTGGGACGAGCCATGGACTGGCTTGACCTGTCTCTCTCCACCAGCATAGAATGACGCGCTGGCGCGGGTTTGGCGCTGAAATCCTAATAAAAACATGAAAGTCGCATATTCCAAAGGCGAGCTGATCCAGCCCAGGCGCATCCCATCCGGCCGTGACGGGGGGCGCAAGCTGAAGATCATGCTGGTCTTCCCTCCGGACTGGTATCCCTCCGAGCCCTACCTGAGCCTCCCGACGCTGACCGCCGTCCTGCGGCCGGCCGGCCACACGGTCACCCAGAAAGACGTCAATCTGGAGATGTATGACTGGTTTTTCAGCGGTGATTTCCTGCGCCGGGTGCTCAAGCGCGTCCCGGCCCAGCTCGATCGCCTGCGCAAGCTCTCGCGCACGCGGGAGCTGGATGAGGCGGAAGTCCGGCTGCAACTCGCGCTCTGCGACCTGACCCGCCAGCGCATTGCCGAGCTGACCGAGCAGGTGGAGCGGGCCAAGCGCATCGTCCGGGGCCCGGATTTCTACGACGCGGAGCAGCTCGAGTGGGCGATCAATGTCTTCCGGACGGTGACCGCGACGATCTCGCTGGTCTACGCGCCGGCCCGGATCTGCATGCCGCCGATGGAAACGGACCT
>CAYJUM010000032.1:0-25099 GCA_964373355.1 uncultured Nitrospirales bacterium
GTCTGCGGCACCGCAGCCTCATCAGGCGCGGGGTCATGCCACCACACGTCTCGTCCAGCTTGCCAGGAGACGGGGCAGCCAGCCCGCCGCACGACCAGCAGATGGTTCACCGTCGGGCAACGCGCGGCCGCCTCATCAGCGACGTGCTTCATCGTCACCAATCCGCCGCGCCGGAAGAAGCCGTCGGCTGTGACCAGCAGCGTCGCTTCACAATCCTGCACTCGTGTGGCCACGGCCTCCGCCCCGAAGCCCGAGAAAATTGGCGTGTAGATCGCTCCGAGCTTGGAGCAGGCCAGCGTGATGATGGCCGCCTCAGGGATCATGGGGAGAAAGACCGCCACTCGGTCCCCTTGACGCACCCCCAATCGCCGGAGGATGGCTGCCGCGCGGCAGACCTCGGTATCCAGTTGTCGGTAGGTGAGGGACCGCTGCGTGCCGTCTTCGCCCTCCCAGCGGATCGCAACGTGATCGGCCCGCGGACCGGCGCGGTACTTGTCCACGCAGTTGTGCACCACGTTCAGACGGCCCCCCACAAACCATTGGGGCCACTGGATCCCTTTGCTCAGGTCCAGCCCCCGCGAGTATGGACACGCCCACTCGATCCCCATCTCGTCAAGCGCCGACTCCCAGAACCATTCAAGGTCCGCGATCGAGCGGTGGTAGAGCGCGGCATAGTCAGCGATCCGGTGCCGCTGCATGAAGCGAAGCAGCCGGCTCCGCTGCACGTATTCCGGTGTGGGATGCCAGAGAATCAGTGAACGCGGCTCAGGTCCGTTGGTCAATGGGGACATAGCGCAGCGGTGGCGGCCCGGTGTAGAGGGCCCGCGGGCGGATCAGGCGGTTGTGGTCCTGCTGCTCGATGACATGCGCGCACCAGCCGGTGATCCGTGAGCAGACGAAGACCGGCGTGTAGACCTCGGGCGGGAGCCCCATCACGAGGTACGCCACCGCGGTATAGAAATCGAGGTTGGGATGCAGGTTTTTCTCCTCCAGCATGACCCGCGCCAGGATCGTGGCGATGTCGTACCAGCGCATCTCGCCACTGAACCGGCTGAGCGCCTCGGCATGCCCGCGCACGATCCGGGAGCGCACATCCTCCGCCTTGATGACCCGGTGGCCGAACCCCATCACCCGCTCGTGCCGCGACAAGGCCCGGCGGATCCAGCCGTCGGCGCGCTCCGGGGTCCCGATCTCCACCAGCATCGCGGCCACGGCCTCGTTGGCCCCGCCGTGCAACGGACCTTTAAGCGTGGCGACGGCTGCGGTGATCGCGGCGTGCAGGTCGGTCAAGGTCGAGGCCGCGACCCGGGCGGCAAAGGTCGAGGCATTGAACTCGTGCTCCGCATAGAGGATCAGCGACGCGTTCAACACGCGCGCCATGGCACGGGCTTGATCGTCACCCTGGCGTTCGGTCAGCAGATAGAGCAGGTTCTCGGCAAAGCTCAGATCGGCACGGGGTTGCAGCGTGGATTTGCCGCGCAGGCGCCGGTCGGCGCTGGAGATCAGCACCGGAATCTGGGCCAGCAGCCGGATGGACTGTCTGACGTTCAGCTCATGGCGCGACCGGCCCTCGGCCTCGCGCCCGGCGTCAGCATCCCGGTCGGCCATGCCGAGCAGCGACACGCCCGTTCTGAGAATGTCCATGGGATGCGCATCGGGCGCGATGACGCCGAGAAAGGCTTCGACCGGCCCCGGCAGCGGCCACCGCTGCCGGAGCTGCGCCGAAAAGTCCTCCAGTTGCTTGCGGGTCGGGAGCGTGCCGAGGAGCAACAGATGGGCGACCTCCTCGAACAGGGCCTGGTTCGCCAGGTCCTCGATGGCGTACCCGCGGTAGCGGAGGTCGCAGCGGGCTTCATCAATCTCGCACAGCGCGGTCTCGCCGGCCAGCACGCCCTCCAGCCCCGGGCTGTAGCGCTCAGTCTTCGGATCGTCCATAGCGCTCATGCAGCTCCTGATCCCATTTCTCGTAGTCCGCATAGCCGAGCAACCCATAGAGCTGCTGCCTGGTGAGCATCCGGGGCACGGCATCCCGCTGGGTGCCCTGCCGTTTGAGCTCGGCCAGCAGGTCCGCGATGGCCTTGGCCGCGACCCGCAGCGCCGTGACCGGGAACAGGACCACCCGGTAGCCCAGGGAGGCAAACTCGTCCGCCGTCAGGAACGGCGTCTTTCCGAATTCGGTCATATTGGCCACCAGCGGGACCAGGATTCCAGCCGCTGTCAGGCGATGGGCGAAGGAACGGAACTCCTCGGCCGATTCCAGCGCTTCCGGAAAGATCGCATCCGCCCCGGCGCGGACATAGGTCTGGGCGCGGCGCACCGCCGCCTCCAGGCCCTCGACGGCGCGGGCGTCGGTGCGCGCCATGATGACGAAATCGGGGTTGCGCCGCGCCTGGACGGCTGCGGCGATTTTCTTGGCCATCTCGGAGGCCGGCACCACGCGCTTGCCAGGCAGGTGGCCGCAGCGCTTGGGGTTCTCCTGGTCCTCGAGCTGCAGCCCGGCGAGCCCCGCCTGCTCGAATTCCCACACGCACCGCATCACCGCCGCGGGCGGGCCATAGCCCGTGTCGGCGTCGGCCAGCGCCGGGATGCCCACGGCCCGCGCGATGGCTCCGGCCTCCGCCGCGACCTCGGTCATGGTCAGGAGCCCGATGTCCGGCACGCCGCGGGCGGCCGACACCGCGGCGCCCGAGACGTACACCGCCTCGAACCCGGCGGCTTCGACCTGCAGGGCGCTGAGCGCGTTAAACGCTCCCGGCATGACGACCGTCTTCTCGGCGAGCAGCTCGCGCAGGCGCCGCGGCTTGTTGCTGTGGTCCCGTCCCATCTGTGGTCTCCTACGCCTTGAACGTCAACACGGCCATCAGCATGCCGATGTCGTCCAGCGTCTCCAGCCGCCAGACGAGGTCGATCACCTTCCCCGCCCGTGCCCGGTCCAGCCTGCCGGCCGCGAGCTTCCTGAACTTCTCCTCGATCTCGCGGTCGGACATCGGGTTCCGCGGATGGCCCAACGGATAGTCGGTCTGCTTGACGAATTCCTTCGCGGCGGTCCGGACCGTGACGCGCGTGGGGAGGGCCTGCGGGTACCAGCCCTTGAAGTCCTCCAGCTCGACCACCCGGGTCTTCTGCATGAGTGCGAGGAGCCGCGGATCGGCCAGGCGTCGCTCGTCGAACGAACGCAGCGTGACGGTTCCGTCCAGCAGCGCGGCGGCGACGCAGTACGGGAAGCTGTGGTCCGCGGTCTCCCGCGACCGGGGACGCCACTTGTCGGGATCGCGGCCGATGATTTCGATGGCCACGTCGTAGCTGCCGATCTCCACGCCCGTGATCGCGCCCAGTCCGTCGGGCTCGGCCTTCAGCAGATCCTCCCGGACGACCAGCGCCGCCTCCACCGCGGTCTGGGCGTGAAATTCCACCGGATAGTGCTTGATGTACGTGTCGAGAATCCTGTAGGGCGGGCCGAGGTCGGTCAGCTCGAACGGGCCAGCGACGAGCTTCATGAACCCCTTTTCACCCTCGAAGATGGGGGAGGGGCCCGTCATGCCGTCCCGCGCCAGCATCGCGGCGAAGACGCCATTGCGGGCGGCGTTGGAGAAGGCGCAGGCCTTCCACATGGACATGTTCCCCACGCGGGTCTGCCGGAGGGCGACGTTGGCCACGCCGGCGAGGTTCAGCGCCTGGATCGTCCGGGCTTCGGGGAGGCGCATCAGCTTGGCGGAGGCGAGGGCGGACGTGAAGGGGCCGTAGGTGACGTGGTCCCACCCGCGGGGGCGCAGCGCGGCGGCGTCGCAGAGGCGGCAGTGGACCTCGTAGGCCAGCACCAGGGCCTCGATGACTCGGGAGCCGGACGCGTGCGCCGCTTCCGCGACCGCGAGCACGGGCGCAAGATTGTCCGAGGGATGGGCCGGCTCCTTCGAGAGATAGGTGTCGTTGAAATCCAGGTAGCGGACCATCGCTCCATTGGCGAAGGCAGCCAGGTCGGGAAGGGTCCGGTGTCTCGTGCCCCAGATCGTGGCGCCGCGCGGGACCTTCACGCCCTGCGCCAGGCGCCGCGCGATGCGGCAGGGCGCGGCCTGCCAGGCCCCGAACGCGCAGCCCAGGCTGTCCAGCAGCCGCCGTTTGACTTCATGGACCGCCTCCTTCGGGAGCGTCTTGTAGCTGACCGCGTGCGCGTAGCGCGCCAATTGCTCGGCGATCATGCGCGTGCCTCCGTGCGCCGGCGGATGGCCGGTGATGGCCAAGGGCCGGGAACTTTGCTACGATAACCCCACGCCGCGAGAGAATCGAGCTCATGACCCAGACCCCGGCCCCTCAGGACCCCTACGCCTCCTACCGGCTCCTGACCGTGACCCTCGTCGAGCGCGTGGCGACGGTCACGCTCAAGAACCCGCCGGCCAATGTGCTCAGCGCCGGGCTGCTTGCCGAATTGGAAGAGCTGACGGCCAGGCTTGAGACTGATCCCGCGGTCCGCGTGACCATCGTGACCGGCTTCGGCCGTTTCTTCTGCACCGGCGCCGATATCGCGGAGTTGTCCCGGGTGACGACGGCCCGCGACGGTGTGGCCCTCGCCCGGCGCGGCCAGGCTCTCTTCACCCGCGTCGAGGAGTCGGCTAAGCCCTTCATTGCCGCCATCAACGGCGGCTGTCTCGGCGGCGGGCTGGAGCTGTCGATGGCCTGCCATCTGCGCATCGCGGCGGCCGGCGTGACCTTGGGGTTGCCGGAGGTCCAGCTCGGCCTGATCCCCGGGTACGGCGGCACGCAGCGGCTGCCCCGGCTCATCGGCCCTTCGAAGGCCTTCGACCTGATCCTGACCGGCGGGACGATGACGGCAGAGGAAGCCTGCGACTGCGGGTTGGTGACGCGCGTGGTGCCGGCTCTCGATCTCCTGAAGGAGGCAAGAGCGGTGGCTCGCACGATCGCCGCCAAGAGTCGCCCGGCCGTCCAGTCCGCGCTGCGGGCGCTGCGTGCCGCCCAGGACTCTCCGATGGCCGAGGGCCTGGCACGCGAGGCCGACCTCTTCGGGGCGCTCTGCGAGACTCCCGACAAAAAAGAAGGGACCACGGCGTTTCTGGAGAAGCGCCCCCCAAAATTCACCGACGTGTAGCCTCTCGCTCCTCATTCGTCCGCTCCGGCCGGGGGGCTGATCGCCTCCAGCAGCTCCGGGATGCCCTCACCTTTGATCGCCGAGGCGCGGATAACCATCGGCACCCAGCCCCGCAGCTCGGCGATCGTCCGGTCGGCGTCCCCCCGATCGGCCTTGTTCACGACGACGATGTCGGCGACCTCCAGCAGCCCAGCCTTCATGGCCTGCACCTCATCGCCCAGCCCGGGGGCGACCACCACGACCACAAGGTCCGCGACCTCGGCCACCGCCACATCGTCCTGGCCGACGCCGACCGTCTCGATCAGCACGGGGTCGTAGCCCGCGGCGTGGAGGACCCGGGCCGCCCGCTCCGTCGCGCGCGCGATGCCCCCATGGTGCCCGCGCGTCGCCATGCTGCGGATATAGACGCTGTTGTCGGTGGCGTGGTCCGGCATCCGGATCCGATCGCCGAGAATGGCGCCGCCCGTGATCGGGCTGCTCGTGTCCACGGCCAGGACGCCGGTCTTGCGGCCCTGCCGCCGGAGCGCGCGGATCAATTGGTCGATCAGCGTGCTCTTGCCCGCGCCGGGATAGCCGGTGATCCCGACCACGCGCGCGCGGGCGCGTGGTTTCAGCAGATCGAGCACGGCTTGTCCTTCGGGGTCATCCGACTCCAGCAGCGTGATGGTGCGGGAGACGGCGCGGACCTCGCCCAAGCCCACCCGCTCCGCCAGTCTGCCGGGGTCTCCCTTCACGGTTACCGCTTCGTCGCGGGCTCCGGATCGCGGACGGGCGATCCGGCCCGGCCATAGACCGCGGCGAGCCGGGAGCGGAGCGGCCGGCCGAGGGCCGGCTCGAGCGCCAGCGCGGCTCTCGCCACGGCCGCCCCGTCGACCGCCACCCTGGCGCCCGAGGCTTTGAGCGCATACACGAGGTCCTCGGTGGCCACGTTCCCGGATGCGCCGGGAGCATACGGACAGCCGCCCAGCCCGCCGGCTGCGGCATCGAACGTCGTGATCCCGTAGTCGCTCCAAGCCACGAGGGCATTGGCCACGGCCATCCCATAGGTGTCGTGCAGGTGCAGCGCGATCCGGTCCCGCAGCGTCGTCCGGAGCACCTGGTCCAGCAGTCGCCGGATGTCGACGGGCGCCGCCTTCCCGAGCGTCTCGCCCAGCGAAACCTCGTCCACGCCGAGGTCCCGGAGCCCCGCGATCACGTCCGCGACGGCGCCCGGCGCGATCCGGCCCTCGTAGGGACAGAAGACCACGGTGGAGATATAGCCGCGGACCGCGAGGCCGCTCGCCTTGGCGTGGGCCACCACCGGCTTGAACCGCTCCAGCGATTCCGCGATGGAGACCCGGATGTTGTGACGGGTGAACGTATCGGAGGCGGCGGTAAAGACCGCGATCTTCTTGAGCCCTGAGGCCAAGGCCCGTTCGAGGCCCCGCTCGTTCGGCACGAGCGCCGAATAGATCACCTCGCCGCCGGGGGACAGGGCGCGGGCTACGCGGTCCGTATCGGCCAATTGCGGAACGGCCTGCGGCGCCACGAACGACCCGATTTCAACCTCGGCCACGCCGGTCTTCGCGAGCGCCTCAATGAAGGCCACCTTGGTCTCGGTCGGAAGGAGCGCGCGCTCGTTCTGCAGACCGTCGCGCGGTCCGACCTCCACGATGCGCACCGGGGAGTCCGCCTGTCCCGTCGCCGTCATGCTCTGTACCTAGGGCTCCAGGCGGCGGGACGCTTCTGCAGAAAGGCCAGGAGCCCCTCCTTGGCCTCGGGCGTTCCGCGCATGCGGACAGTCGCTTTCAGGCCGATGCCCGCGCGCTCCGGCGCCGGCACCTCCGTCAACTGGCGCAGCAGCGCCTTCGTCTCCCGCACCGCCTGCGGCGCCGCCTGCTGCAGCTCGCCCAGGATCTCGGCGATCTTGCCGTCCAACGCCGGGTCTGCGACGACCTCGTCGACCAGGCCGATGTGCTGCGCCGCGGCCGCCGAGAAGACTTCGCCGGTCAGGGCATACCGCCGGAGCGCGGCGAGGCTGACCCGGCGCAGCAGGAACGGCGCGATGACGGCGGGGATCATGCCCAGCCGCACCTCGCTGAACGCAAACTCGGTGCCCATGGCCGCCACCGCGATGTCGCAGACCGCGACCAGGCCCACGCCGCCGCCCCGCGCCGCGCCGTGCACCCGCCCGATCACGGGGCACGGGCACTCGTCGATCGTCCGGTAGAGGCTCAACAGGAGATCGGCGTGGTCGTGGTGAATCTCCGGCGCGGCGTCGGCGTGGTCGGCGAACCACCGGATGTCCGCCCCGGCGCAGAAGACCCGCCCGGCCCCCTGAAGCACGATGGCGCGCGTGGCGGGGTCGGCCCCGAAACGCGCCACCGCGTCGCGCACATCGGTCATGAGCTCGGGGTTCAGCGCGTTTCTGGCCTCGGGTCGGGCGAGCGTCAGACGCACGATGCCTTTCTGCTCCTGGCCCTCGACGTGCTGAAAGCGCGGATGATCGGACATGGCGTCGCGGGAAGCCTTACATGCGGTACACGGGCGCGGACGATCGGGGAGCCGGGGTCCGCGCCATGATCTCCAGACAGAAGCCCAGTTTCTCCCGCGTCTCGGCCGGGTCCAGGACGCCGTCATCCCAGATCCGCGCCGTGGCGTAGTACGGGTTGCCTTCGGCGTCGTACTGGGCGAGCGTGGAGTCGGTGACCTGCTGGATCTCGTCGGGGGACAGCGCCCGGCCCTTCGCCTGCTGCTTGATCGAGACCAGCACCTGCGCCGATTGGGGACCGCCCATCACCGAGATCCGGGCCTGCGGCCAGGAGAAGAGGAAGCGCGGGTCATAGGCGCGGCCGCACATGGCGTAATTGCCGGCGCCGTGCGACGCCCCGACGATCACGGTCAGCTTGGGCACCGTCGCCGTGGCCACAGCCTGCACCATTTTCGCCCCGTCTTTGATGATGCCGCGCTCTTCGTAGGCCTTCCCCACCATGAAGCCGGTGATGTTCTGAAAAAACAGCAGCGGCAGCCGGCGCTGGTTGCAGAGCTGGACGAAGTGCGCGCCCTTGAGCGCGGCCTCGGAGACCAGCACGCCCTGGTTGGCCAGGATGCCGACCCGGTATCCCATCCACCGGGCATAGCCGCAGAGCAGCGTGGGACCATAGCGGGTCTTGAACTCCAAAAACTCGCTGCCGTCCACGAGGCGAGCCAGAATCTCGCGCATGTCGATCGGCTCGCGGGGCGAGGCCGGAATCAGGCTGTAGAGCTCATCGGCCGGATGGCGCGGAGGCTCGGGTCTCGCCTCGCGCTTGGGCGGGGCGGGGAGCGGCCCCAGGCTGGCGATCAGGCCCCGGCACTGCCGGAGCGCGTCGTGATCGTCCTCGGCCAGATGATCGCTCACCCCGGAGAGCCGGGTATGGAGATCGGCGCCGCCCAGCGCCTCGGCCGTGACCTCCTCCCCTGTGGCCGCTTTCACCAGCGGCGGGCCGGCCAGATAGATCGTGCCGGTCCCCTTTACGATGATGTTCTCATCCGACATGGCCGGCACGTACGCCCCCCCGGCCGTGCACATCCCCATGACGACCGCGATCTGCGGGATGCCCAGCGCCGACATCCGAGCCTGGTTGTAAAAGATCCGTCCGAAGTGGTCGCGGTCGGCGAAGGTCTGGGCCTGGAGCGGCAGGAAAATCCCGCCGGAGTCCACCAGGTAGATGGTGGGCAACCGGTTTTCCATGGCGATCTGCTGGGCGCGGAGGTGTTTCTTGATGGTCAGCGGAAAGTAGGTGCCGCCCTTCACCGTGGCGTCGTTGGCCACGATCACGCACGGCCGCCCGGCGACGGAGCCGATGCCCGTGACCAGGCCGGCGCCGGGCACTTCGTCATCATACAGTCCGAAGGCGGCCAGGGGGCTCAGCTCCAGCCAGGGCCGGTCCTGATCCACGAGCGCCGCGATCCGCTCCCGCGCGAGCAGCTTGCCGCGCCGACGATGCAACGCGACGGCCTCCGGCGTGCCGCCGGCCTCCGCCCGCGCGAGCTGCTTGCGCAGCTCCGCGACGAGGTTCTCGGAATGCGCCCGGTTGCGTTTCGCCGTGTCGCTCGAGAGCTCCATGGCCTCAGATACCGGCCCGTGACGGGTGCCGCGCGGCCTCTTCCGGCAGCTTCTTGACGAATTCCACGATCTCCGCGAGCGGCGTGCCGGGCCCGAACAAGGCCCGCACGCCCGCAGCCTTGAGGGCGGCCGCGTCCGCATCGGGAATGATCCCGCCTCCGAAGACGATGATGTCTCCCGCTCCCTCCGCCTTCAACAGCTCCAGAACGCGAGGCAGCAGATAGTTGTGGGCGCCGGACAAGAGGCTCAAGCCGATGGCCTGCACGTCTTCCTGGATCGCGATGCTGGCGATTTGCTCCGGGGTCTGGTGCAGGCCCGTATAGATCACTTCGACACCGGCGTCGCGCAGCGCCCGGGCCACCAATTTGACGCCGCGGTCGTGGCCGTCCAGCCCGATCTTGCCGATCAAGACTCGGATGGGCTTGCTCCTCATGCGCTTCCGTGTCATGCGGTCACCGGTTCCAGGGAATATCGGTCCGCTCCGCGTCGTGTGACGTGGCCCATCGAGACGGTCGGATCGTGCTCGAACACCAGCAGCCACCGCTCCTCAGCCGCCCTCTGCAGCAACTGCCGCTTCTGCGCCAGCGTGTCCAGCGGATAGAGATCATAGCCCATGATGTACGGCAGCGGTAGATGCGCGACGGTCGGGATGAGGTCCCCCAGGAAGAGCGCCACCTGCCCCTCGGATTCCACCTTGACGCATTGATGGTGGCGCGTGTGGCCGCCGGTCACGAACACGGAGACGCCCGGCAGCAGCTCGGCGTCCCCTTCAAGGAGTTCCCACCGGCCGGTCAGCTCGCTGACCGCCACGTTGTCCATGCGATAGCTGGCCTTCGTGCGCTCGTTCGGCCGGAGCGCCTCATCGTATTCCCCGCGCTGGACGACATAGCGTGCCTTCCGGAAGACCGGCCGCAGCTCCCCGCCCTCCCGCAGGGTGTTGCCGCCAGCGTGATCGAAGTGCAAATGGGTGTTGATGACCAGATCGACGTCATCCACCGAGACGCCGTGACGCCGCAACGAATCGGGGAGCGGCGGCGTCCGGTCCACTGCAAACCGGTCGCGGAAATTCGCGTCGTCCTTCGCGCCCAGCCCCGTGTCCACCAGGATCGTTTTCCCGTGCGCCCGGATCAGCAGACAGGTGAGGCTGAGCGGGATCCGGTTCTTCTCGTCCGGCGGGCAGCACTGCGCCCACAGGACCCGCGGGACCACTCCGAACATCGCCCCGCCGTCCAGCCGAAACCGCCCATCCCGCACCGGAAAGATCTCAAACTGTCCCAACCGCATCGCACGACCCGTGATTCGTGATTCGTGATTGAGTGATTGCAACCACCCTCCTCCGCAGACGTATGGACGCGGTGTGCTCTGAGATCGTCTTTAGACCGATGGTCGAGCCTGCGTCGCGAATCGCGAGGCGAGGGATACCACACTTGCTAAGCCGGCGCGTTCCGCGCAGCGGACGCCGAGCACTGTTCGAAGCTGCGTTCGCGCAAAGCGGGGAATGCAGCAAGTTGCGCAGGCGAGCAGAGGCGAAGCTTAGTGCGGTCGAGCCGCAGCGTCTGAGCAGGGCAGGCTCGATCATCGGTTGGAAATTCATAGCACCACCGGCTCCTGATACGTCCCGAACACTTCCTTGAGCGCCGCGCAGATCTCCCCCAGCGTGGCCCCGGCCTTGACGGCATCGATCAGGGCGGGCATCAGATTGTCCTCGCAGGCTGCGGCCTCCTGGAGGGCCTGGACGGCCCCGGCCATCTTGAAGGAATCGCGCTGCTGGCGGAGGTCGGCCAGCCGGGCCACCTGGTCCCGCTCCACGTCAGGCGCGATCTTCAAGGTCGGGATCGCCGCGGAGGACGGCTCGACGTACTCATTGACGCCCACGATCACCCGTTCCTTCCGCTCGACTTCCTGCTGGTACCGCAGTGAAGCCTCCAGGATCTCCCGTTGCGGAAAGCCGTGCTCGATCGCCCGCACCATCCCGCCCAGGTCATCGAGCCTGCGGAAATATTCGCGCGCCCCTTCCTCGAGCCGGTTGGTCAGGGCCTCGACGTAGTACGAGCCCCCGAGGGGATCCACGGTGTTCGGAACCTCGCTCTCCTGCGCGATGATCTGCTGCGTGCGGAGCGCGAGCTTGACCGCGTCCTCCGTCGGGAGCGCCAGCGTCTCGTCCATGGAATTGGTGTGCAGGGATTGCGTCCCTCCCAGCACTGCGGCCAGGGCCTGCAGGGTCGTCCGGACGACGTTGTTCATCGGCTGCTGTGCCGTCAGCGAGCAGCCGGCGGTCTGCGCATGGCACCGAAGCTGGAGCGACCGGGGGTCTTTCGGATGATACCGGCGCTCCATCTCGCGCGCCCAGAGGCGGCGCGCCGCCCGGAACTTGGCCACTTCCTCGAAGAAGTCGTTGTGGACGTTGAAGAAGAACGAGAGCCGCGGCGCGAACGCGTCCACTTCCAGCCCGCGTCTGACGGCGGCCTCCACGTACGTCAGGCCGTCGTAGAGCGTGAAGGCCAGCTCCTGCACCGCGGTCGAGCCGGCTTCCCGGATGTGGTAGCCGCTGATGCTGATCGGATGCCACTTGGGCACGTGGCTGGCGCAATATTTGATGGTGTCCACGGTCAGCCGCAGATGCGGCTCCGGAGGAAAGAGCCATTCCTTCTGGGCGATGTACTCCTTGAGGATGTCGTTCTGGAGGGTTCCTCCGAGGCGCTCGACCGGGATGCCGCGGCGCTCGGCCGCAGCCAGATACATGGCGAACAGCACGGCGGCCGGGCCGTTGATCGTCATCGAGGTGGTGACCTGATCCAGCGGAATCCCCTCGAACAGGCGCTCCATATCGGGAAGCGACGAGACCGCTACCCCGCAATAGCCGACCTCGCCGCGGGCGCGGGGATCGTCGGAGTCCAGCCCCATGAGCGTCGGCATGTCGAAGGCCACGCTGAGACCGGTCTGCCCGTGCTCGAGGAGATACTTGAACCGCCGATTGGTGTCCTGCGCCGACCCGAATCCGGCGAATTGCCGCATGGTCCACAGCCGGCCCCGGTACATCGTCGGATAGACGCCGCGGGTATAGGGATAGTCGCCGGGCCGGCCCAGATCCCGCTTCGGATCCGAGTCTTTCAAATCCTCGGCTGTGTACACCCTGGCAATCGGCAAGCCCGACAGGGACGTAAACCGCTCTCTCCGCTCCTCCGTCACGCCTCACGCCTCACGGCTGTACGTGTAAAAGCCCCGGCCGGTCTTGCGTCCCAACCACCCGGCCTCGACATACTTCCGCAGCAATGGGCACGGCCGAAACTTGGGATCCCCGAAATCCTGGTACAGGACTTCACAGATGGCCAGGACGGTGTCGAGACCGATCCGATCGGCCAGGGCCAGAGGCCCGACCGGGTGGTTGGTCCCGGCGGTCATGGCCAGATCGATCGCCTCGGCGTCGGCGATGCCCTCTTGCAGGGCGAACATGGCCTCATTGATCATCGGCATCAACATCCGATTCACCAGAAACCCGGGGCTGTCCTGGCAAACCACCGGGACCTTCCCAAGACGATTCACCAATTCCAGTCCAAGGGCCATCGTCTGCTCGGAAGTCCCGAGCCCCCGGATGACCTCGACGAGTCGCATGACCGGCACCGGGTTCATGAAATGCAGGCCGAGTACGCGATCCGGCCGCCCCGAAGCTGCGCCCAGCTTCGTGATGGAGATGGAAGACGTGTTGCTGGCCAGGATCGCCTCGGGCTTGCACAGCGCCCCGAGGTTCCGGAACAGGTCGGTCTTGACGGCGAGATTTTCGGGAGCGGCCTCGATGACGGCGTGAGACTCCCGGATCTGATCGAGGCGCTGGATCGGTCGTATCCGCGCCATAGTGGCATTGGCTTGAGCAGCGGTCAGCCCACTTTTTTCAACAGCCTTGTCCAGCCCCTCACGGATCTTCCGGAGAGCGCCCTGCAACACCGCCTCCTCAATATCCAGGAGCAGGACTGTCCAGCCGCTCGCGGCCAGCACCTGGGCGATCCCCCGTCCCATCTGGCCGGCGCCGATGACCCCGATTTTCTTGATGTCGTCCAGTGTCATCAGACAGATCGTTCGGCGTGAGGGGTGAGGCGTAAGGGGTAGAACAGCACCTCTCTCTGTCACCTCACGTCTTACGCCTGACGCCTCACGGTTTCTCAACGACGACGGCCAGGGCTTCGCCGCCGCCGATGCAGAGACCCGCCAGCCCCCGGCGGCTGCCTCGGGCCTCCATCGCGTACAGGAGCGTCGTCAGAATGCGCGCACCGGTCGCCCCGATCGGATGACCCAACGCCACCGCGCCACCGTTGACGTTCACCCGCTCAGGATCCAGTCCCAGCTCCCGATTGACGGCCAGCGACACGGCAGAGAAGGCCTCATTGATCTCGAACAGATCGATATCGGAGAGGGACAAACCGGTGTGTTTCAGCACGCGCTTGATCGCTTCGATCGGGGCGATCGTGAACCATTCCGGCGCCAGCGCGGCGCCGGCATAGCCCACGATCCGGGCCATGGGTGTGAGGCCGAGTGCGCGGGCTTCCTCTGCCGCCATGACCACCAGCGCGGCGGCACCGTCGTTGCAGGAAGGGGAGTTCCCCACGGTCAGCAGGCCCTCCTCCTTGAACACCGGCTTCAAGGCGCGCAGATTCCCGAGGTCCACCCGGTTCGGCTCCTCATCCTCGGCCACAAGAAGCGGCGGGCCCTTACGTTGGGGAACCTCCACCGCAACGCTCTCGCGCTTGAAGGCGCCGGTGGCGATCGCTTCGCGGGCTCGCCGATAGCTCTCCAAGGCGAAATCATCCAGTTCGCTCCGGGTCAGGCGATATTTGGCGGCGCACAGCTCGCCGGCGTTCCCCATGTGAAAATTGTTATAGACGTCCCAGAGGCCGTCCTTGAGCAAGCTATCGGTCAGCTCGCCATGGCCGAGGCGGTAGCCCTGACGGGCTTTCTCCAGCAGGTACGGGGCTCGGGTCATGCTCTCCATGCCGCCCGCCACCACGATGCGGGCATCGTGCTGACCGATGGCCTGGGTGGCCATGATTACGGTCTGGAGGCTGGAGCCGCACACCTTGTTTACCGTCGCGGCGGGAACGGAGTTGGGTATGCCTGCCCCGATGGCCGCTTGTCGCGCCGGCGCCTGTCCGAGTCCCGCCGCCAGCACGCAGCCCATGTAGACCTGATCGACGCGCTCGCCCGGGAGATGGATCCGCCTCAAGGCCTCGGCGATCGCGGCGCTGCCGAGCGTGGTCGCCGGGACCCCGCTGAACATCCCGTTAAAGGCGCCCATCGGCGTCCGGACCGCGCTGACGATGACGGCTGCTCGCCTGTTCATAGCTTCACAGTAACGTATTCCAGTCGCTCTCCTCCAGGTGGGCTTTGACCCTGGCCATGAACTGATCGGCGATGGCGCCGTCGATCACCCGGTGATCGAACGACAGGCTCAGGTAGCTCATCGGACGGATGGCGATGGCGTCGTGGATGACGACCGGCCGTTTCTGAATCGCGCCCACGCCCATGATGGCGATCTGGGGCTGGTGGATGATCGGGGCGCTGAAGAGGCTGCCGAAGCCGCCATGGTTGGTGATCGTGAAGGTGCCGTCCTGCACCTCCTCGGGGCTGAGCCGTTTGGTCCGCGCCCGCTCCGCCAGGTCGGCGATCTCCTGGCCGAGCTGGGACACGCTCTTGCGGTCGGCCTGCCGTACGACCGGCACGAGGAGGCCGTCGTCGAGCGCCACGGCGATGCCCATGTGGATCTCGCGCTTGACGACGATGCCGTGCTCGCTCCAGGAGGAATTGATGACGGGCACCTGCCTGATCGCCCGGGCCACCGCGTGCGCCACGAACGGCAGGTACGTGAGCTTGTGCTGCTCACGGACCTTGGCGATCGAGGAGAAATCCGCCTCGAAGACGGTCAACACGTGCGCGGAGGTCTGCCGGCTCTTGACCATCCGCTCGGCGATCGTCTTCCGCATCGGCGTGAGTGGGCGGATTTCCTCGTGAGGCGTAAGGGGCAAGGCGTCAGGGGCCTGTATATCACCTAACGCCTCACGCCTCACGCCTGACGGCTGTTGCTTCGCGACAAAGTCCAGGACGTCTTTCTTGCTCACCCGGCCGCCGGCGCCGGTGCCGGGAATCTGCGCCAGGTCCACGCCGTGCTCCTTCGCGAGCCGGCGGACCGCCGGGGAGTACCGCTCCTGGCTCTCGTCGGCCGGCCGGACCACGACGCCGCCGACCCGATTGATGACGCCGGCGGCGGGGGCGCTCTGCTCCACGCGCGCCAGCACCGTGCCGATCGGGACCGTCTGGCCCTCCGGGACCAGCACCTCGGTCAGGACGCCCGCCGCAGGGGAGGGAATCTCCAGCGCAACCTTGTCGGTCTCCACCTCTAGGAGGGACTGGTCCTTCTCGACCCGGCCGCCCACGGGGATCAGCCATTTGACGATCGTGCCCTCGGCAATGCTCTCACCGAGCTGCGGCATGATGATATCGGTGGCCATCAGAACCCTCGTGATGAGCGATGGGTGATGAGTGACGACGGGACCGCAACGCATTGAAACGCATCACGCATCAGCAGTCACCCATCACGTGTCCTTAGTACGCCGCGAGCTTGCGTGCGGCGGCGACCACGTCGGCGGTTTTCGGGAGGAAAAACTCCTCGAGCGGCGTGCTGAACGGCACGGGCGTGTCGGGCGCTGCGATCCGCACGATCGGCCCATCCAGGCTGTCGAAACACTCCTCGGCCAGCAGCGCGGCGACTTCGGCGCCGACCCCGCCCGTCTTGTTGTCCTCGTGCAGGACGATGGCCTTGCTGGTCTTGCGGACCGACCCGAACACGGCCTCTTTGTCCAGCGGGATCAGGGACCGCAGGTCCACCACCTCCAGATCGATGCCCTCCTTGCCGAGGAGGTCCGCCGCCTCGAGCGCGAGATGGACCATCGCGCCGTAGGTGATCACGGAGATGTCCTTCCCGGCGCGCTTCACGTCGGCTTGCCCGATCGGGACAATGTAATCGTCGGCCGGCAGCACCGCCTTCACCCGGCGATAGAGGAATTTGTGCTCGAAATAGATGACCGGGTTGTTGTCGCGGATGGCGGCCTTCAGCAGGCCTTTGGCGTCGTACGGCGTCGACGGGGCCACGAGCTTGAGGCCCGGGGAATGAAAGAACCACCCTTCCGGGCATTCGGAATGGAAGGGGCCGCCGTGGACCCCGCCGCCGTACGGCGCGCGGATGACGAGCGGCACCGGGGCCCGCCAGCGGTAATGGTTCTTCGCCGCCACTTCCGTGATCTGATCGAAGGCGCACGAGATGAAATCGGCGAACTGCATCTCCACCACGGGGCGCATGCCCATCATGGCCGCCCCGATCGCCGCGCCCACGAAGCCCGATTCGGAGAGCGGCGTATCGAGGACTCGCCAGTCCCCGTATTTCTTCTGGAAGCCTTCCGTGATCCGGAAGGCGCCGCCGTACGGCCCGATGTCCTCTCCCATGAGGAACACGCGCTCATCGCGCGCCATCTCTTCGTCCAGCGCCTGGGAGATCGCCTCCAGATAGGTGACTTCTCCCCGTTCCGTGGCGGTGGTCATGACGGCACCTCATCATCCGTAGCGAAGACGCCCTCCAGGGTTTCCTTGCCCTCGGGCAGCGGGCTGCGCTCGCCGAACTCCACCGCTTCTTCGATTTCCTTCTTGACCCGTGTGCCGACCTCGCCGAAGGTGGCCTCGTCGGCGTAGCCTAGGCCCACCAGCAGGCGCTCCGCCTTGACGATCGGGTCGTTCGCTTTCCAGGTCTCCAGCAGGTCGCGGGGGACATATTTGGCGGAGTCGTGCTCGGAGTGCCCGTGCATGCGCATGGTCTTGCACTCGATGAAGGTCGGCCCGCCGCCGCTCCGGGCCCGGCCGATCGCGCGCTGGGCGGCCTGGTACACGGCGGCCACATCGTTGCCGTCCACGATCTCGCCCGGCATGCCGTAGGCTTTCGCGCGGTCCACCACATCCTTGATCGCCATCTGCAGCTCGAGCGGCGTGGAGTAGGCGTACTGGTTGTTGTTGCAGAAGAAGACCACCGGCAGCTTCCGCACCGCGGCGAAATTGAGTGCTTCGTGGAAGTCGCCGCGGCTGGTCCCGCCATCCCCGGTGTTGGTCACGGCCACCCGCGGCTCTCCGCGGAGCTTGAACGCCAGCGCCGCGCCGGTGGCCACCGGGAGGTTGTCGGCCAGGTGGCTGACGAAGCCGATGATCCCGCGCTTGAGGTCTCCCATGTGCACGTTCCCGTCTTTCCCCCTCGTGGGGCCATCCCGCCTGCCGAGGTACTGCGCCACGACCTCTCCCGGCGTGATGCCCCGCACGAGCATGGCGCCCACGTCGCGATGATAGGGCGCGATGATGTCGTCCTCCTGCAAGGCCGACGCGTAGCCGACGCCGATGGCCTCCATCCCGTTACTGGTGTAACAGCCCCCGACGATCTTGCCCTGCCGGTACAGCGCGGTGATCCTGTCCTCCAGGGTCCGGGTGAGCCGCAGGTAGTAATACATCTGGAGCAATTCGCTCCGGCCCACGGTCACTTCGTGCCGATCGAGTTCCATATCGAGATCCGTTCGCATGTGCACCTCGTTGCGGCTTAGAGTTCCGGCATCTCCTTCCAGGAGACGACCGCCGCGGCTGTGCGGCACAGCGGGCACTGCCCGGGCTCCCACTGCGGCATCTCCAGGTCGGCGGTGTAATAGAACGGCAGCTTGGCGGCGAGCTCCGGCACCAGCGGGAACTGGCCGCTGTCCCGGCGTGCGAACACCATCATGCCCGCGAGCAGTCCGCCATGCGCCGTCACGACTCCTCCGAGCTTGCTGACGCAGTTCCCGCGGGTCGTCACATCGTTCAAAGCCACGAATCGCTCCCCGGGGTGAATCGCGCCGGTCGCGACCTCCGTCCCGATGCGGCCGGTCTCCCGGTCATACGGGGTCAGCACCACCCGCAGCCGCATCGTGTCGCGCAGCAATTCGGCCACGCGTTCCGATAGTAGACGGGCCTCCGACGCGGTGGCCACAATACCGTCGAGGGGGTCGTGCCGATACGCCTGCCTGATCCAGTCCGCCATGTCCCGGGCGATCAACGTGATCAACTGGGGATACCGGGCGATGGACTCGAATCGTAAGTACGTGGCCGTATGATGGCCGGAGACCACCGCCACATGCGTGTCGAACAGGACCGCGCGGGACGTTCTCAAGATCCGGTGGATGTCCCAGTCCGACAGCTTCGACTGCGGAAAATCACGGATGATTGCCCGCAGTTTGGAATCGATGGCCGGGCTGTCGTACAAGGCCCGGTGCCGCTCGATCAGCTCCGTCACCATCCCGCCTTCCACGATCGTCCCGAGTGGCTTGGTGCTCATGGTCCTTCCCTTACGAATGGGCGATTCTGGTCCGCAACACGCCGATCGGCTGGATCTCCAGCTCCACGACGTCGCCCGGTTTCAGGAACTTGTCCAGCTCCAGCCCGCAGCCTCCGCCCACGGTCCCCGACCCGAAGACATCGCCGGGGTAGATGGTCTCGCCACGCGAGACGTGCTCGATCATCTGCGCGAACGACCAGTGCATGGTGCTGAACCGGCCGGAGGACCAGACCTCGCCGTTCACGCGCGCGATCATCGTCAGGGCGTCGAGGTCCGGAATGTCATCCGGCGTCACGAGGCAGGGTCCCAGCGCCGTGGCGAAATCCTTGCCTTTGGCCGGGCCCATCCGGCAGGCCATCTCCTGGAACTGGATGTCCCGGGCGCTGAAGTCGTTCATGATGGTGTACCCCGCGATGTAGCCGCCCGCGTCGCGCTCGGGGATGTCGCGCCCTTGCCGGCCGATGATGCACGCCAGCTCGAGCTCATAGTCGAGCTTCGTCGTCTGGAGCGGCCAGGCCAGCTCCGCATCGGGGCCGATGATCGTCCGGTGGTTCCCCTTGTAGTAGGCCGGCGCCTTGTACCACTCGGGCGGGATGGGCTGTCCGCGCTTCTTCGAGGTGGCGGCGACGTGGGCCTCGAACGCGATGAAATCACGCAGGGACGGCGGGTTCGGCAGGGGAGCCACGAGCGTGATCCCGTCGCGCCCCGCGGGGGCCGCCGGATAGAAGATCCGCTCGTCTTCGGGGCCGCGGGTCTTGTCCCCGGCGCGCATCGCGTGTGCCAGGGCCTCGCGGGCCGCCGCCATCGCCGAGGGGCCGCCCTCCAGGAGTTGCAGCATGGAGGCCGGCACCATGGCCGCGGCGAGGCGGTAGGGCTGTGCCTCCTTCCGGTCTGCGAGCATCCGGGCGCAGGCCATATTGAGGTCCACGATGCCGGACCCGTGCAGGGCGCCGGCGCGCGTGAAGCGGCCGACCGGTGTCTGGACCTGAAAGCTGACCAGTTTCATGGGCGGCTCCGGCTATCTCCAGCTCATGGCGTAGTCCTTGAGCTCGACGGCGTCGAGCGCGGGTAGGACCGTGAGCGGCCGTCGGGATTCCAGCATCACCGCCACTTCGTCCGTCTGCGTCTTGGCGCGGCTGGCTTCGATGGCCTGCGGCTGCGGGCCGTGGTGAATGCCCTGGGGATGGACGGTCATCGCTCCCGGCTCGATGCCGGCCCGGCTGAAGAAGTCCCCTCGATGGTAGAACAGCACTTCATCATAATCCATGTTTCGATGATAGAACGGCACCCGTAGCGCTTCCGGGTCCGTCTCGAGCGGCCGGGGCGCGAAGGTCGAGACCAGCAGCCCGCCGGCCTGAAACGTCGCATGGACGCTCGGCGGCAAGTGATAGCCCGGGCTCGTAACCGGGCGGAAATCCCGCACGTTCAGCTTGGCCACCCAGAGGTCGCCCTTCCAGCCGACGACGTCCATCGGGCAGAAGGGATACACCACGCGGGTGTATTCGCCGGCGCGCTTGATCCGCACCTCCCATTCGCGGCGGGTTTCCCGGCCGGCGGCCATCTCGGGTTGGAGCTCTGGCGCGACGAGGACCCCGCGGTCGAACAGGGCGTGCTGGCCGAGCAGGCCACGCTGCGGCAATTCCACCGGCTCCGGCGATTCGGCGATCAGGAACAGCGACGGCCCGGACGCCGTCACGACCCGGTAGGTCGTGCCCTTCGGGATCACGACATAATCGCCGGGCTCGTAGGACAGGACCCCGTAATCGGTCTCGAGCATCCCCCGGCCCTCATGGACGAAGTGTACTTCATCGCCGTCCGCGTTCCGCACGTAAAAGGTCATGGAGTCCGTGCGCCGTGACACGAACACCCGGACATCCTCGCTGCGGAGGATTTCCACCGGGCAGGCGTCGGCCGACCGCTGGTCGGGCGTGGAGAGCGTGCCGCAGGCAAACGCGCGCGGCCGCAGCGGCCCGTCGATGCGGGTCCAGGCCGTCGGCGGGTGTGTCCGGTACAGATGCGACGCCGGGCCGGTAAATCCCCGCCGGCCATGCTCTTCCTCATACAGGTCCTTGGGAATCCCGACGTGAGCCTGGTTCGGGGCGGTACCTTTTCTCAGCAGGTACATGGCGGACCTCCAGCACGGTTAGGATGCACGGCGCAGCGGGACTTCCTCACCAGGCACTGTATCAAAGTTGATGATTGTCTGCTCGACGCCATCGAGCTGGTCCCGTTCGATGTCCTGATAGAGGGCCTCCACGCTGCCGCGCACGAACGTCTTCGATTGCTCCTCGCCCTGGTGCCGTTGGGTCAGCTCCAGGAAGATCCCGCTCCCAGGGAACAGGGGATACGTGAAGCGCTGCTTGAGCGGGCCGAAGCCGTCCCGGCCCTCTTTGAGGGGCCCGGTGAACCGCACCCCGTGCTCCTCCCATTCTCGGCAGACAGCCTCGATGTCGTCCACCTCGATGGCCACGTGCTGCACCGTCTGGCCGTATTTCTCGATGAACTCGGTGATCTGGGATTTCACGGTCTTGTCCCGTCCCTGCATGAGCGCCACCTTGGTCTTCCCTCTCTGCACCACGATGGTGTCCATGCTGGACTTGTCCGTGCCGACGTCCTGCGCGGACCAGATGACCTCGAAGCCCAGCACCTTGGTGAAGAGGTATTCCGCGGCCTTGAGGTTTTTCACGCACAGGGTGATGTGGTCGATGCCCTTCAACTCTTTCATGGTGTTCCCCCCGCGGTTCGCCAGGATGCCTCCAGGCTCGGCCGATCGTGCACTTCGGGGCCAGTATAACAAACTCTATAGATCATGCAATATACTTTTGATATGATTTTTGGGTGTTGCCAATGGAATGAGGGGGGGCTATGTTTGGTTGCTGTCCGTATCTATTTGATTACAGCCAGAATAATTTTCGATTGCCGGCTTGTGCGATTAATAGAAAAGTAATATTATCGTCAAAGATCAGCATGGTGAATCGGCCAGAAGAGGAGGCACCCATGACGTTCTACGAGAACATGCGACACGACGTCCTGCATCATGGCGCGATCAACAACCCGTACCTCGACCGCTTCAAGACCGGCGGGATCACCGACGAAGAGCTGCGGGAGTTCGCGATCGAGTTCTATAACTTCGCCCGGTTCTTCCCGAAGATTCTCGTCGCGCAGCTCGTCAACACCGAGGATGAAGCCGTCGCCGATGAGCTCACGACCGTCCTGTACTCGGAACTCGGGGACGGCCGCACCAAAAACCGCCATGAGCTGCTGTACCGGGACTTCCTCCGCTCACTCGGCATCGACGTTCACGACGCCATGGCCCGCCCGATGCTGCCGTCCACCCGCGCCTACATCGACGGCATGGAGCAGCTCTACAGCAGCGGTAATCATGCCCTGGCCCTGGGAGCGTCGTTCGGCCTGGAGAACATGGCCATCACCATGTGGGACCATCTCATCCCGGGACTCCAGCGGCTGCGCGAGCAGCGCCATCCGAACATGGACATGACCTACTTTACGTTCCATCGGGAGCTGGAGGCCAGCCACGAGGAGGCCATGGAAAAAGCCGTGGCGGTCCTGGAGGGAGAAGGCTCGCGCATGTCGGACCGGGAGCGGTCCGATTTTCGGGCCGGCACGAAGGCCGTGCTGGACTATCTGGAGGGCTTCTGGATGGGGCTGGAGAGAGCGAAGGTCGGCAGTCCCACCTACTAGCCTCCTGCTCGGGTCATCGCGCGGTTATGTGAGGATCGCCGCGTCTGTCCGGGCAGTAATCAGTGATCCGTAATTCGTGATTGCCGGAGAATCACGGATCACGAATCACTCCTTGATCGGGGAAGATGGCGGAGCTCGCGCGGTACATCGAGGCGCTGAAGAACCGATATCACCTGCGCAGCGACTATGCGCTGGCGGAGAAGCTGGGGATCGCGCAGCCTGAAGCGAACCTCATGCGCCGCGGCCTCAAGGTGCCGAAGCCCGAGCTCTGCATCCGGATCGCCGAGCTGTTGGACAAGAACCCGGTGGAATTGCTGCTGGTCGCCCAGAAGGACAAGGCGCCGGCGCAGGCCAAGGAGTACTGGACGCTCGCGCTCACCGCCGTGGACGTCATGCTGAACGTCCCCAAGAGCCCCCGGTACATCCCGCGCAAGGTCGAAGCCATCGGGCGCGAGCTGCGGCAGCTCGAGTCGCAGATGCTCGTCTACGAGGGCGCGGCCGCCAATGCCGAAGCCGTGCGGCTCATGGAGACGGCCGAGCGGTCGGTGGACGCCATCATGGAGCGGTGGAACATCTGGAAGAAAGGGGAGGCGCTCTACCCCAACTACCTGATCGCCAACCAGCAGGCCGTCCGGCGCAAGGTGGCCATCCGCCGCCTGCTGATCCTGACCCGGGAGCAGATGCGGCAGCCGGCGCTGGTCACCGACGCCGCCGAGATCATGGACGATCAGCACCGCGCGGGCATCAGGATCTACTATACGTTCCGCGAGGAGCTGAGCCGCTCGCCCGCCTTCCAGCGTCTCGAGGAGGATTACAAGAAGTACGGTGCCGCCCAGGACCTGAACGCCGCGATGTTCGACGGCGAGATCCTGATCTTCTCCCAGTCCTACGGCACCGTGCCGCTGGGCATGCTCGGGAAGCCCACGCCGATCACCATGATCAGCGCCCTGCAGATCACCTGGAGGCCGGACCTGATCCGCGAGCTGAACCCCGCGTCGCTCTTCGACATGACCCGGTATGTGTTCGAGTACACGGGCGCCAAGCCCTTCCGCGCCCAGGTCAAACGGGTCGGGGGAACGGCATGAAGTTTCCGTCCGAGCCGTTCAAGATCAAGGTCGTCGAGCCCATCAAGCGCACGACGCGCGAGGAGCGGGACCGGCTCCTGCGCCAGGCCGGCTACAACCTGTTCCACGTCCCGGCTGACAGCGTCTATGTCGACCTGCTGACGGACAGCGGGACCTCCGCGATGAGCGACCATCAATGGGCCGGGCTGATGCTCGGCGATGAGTCCTATGCGGGAAGCAAGAATTTTTACCACTTCGAAGAGACCGTCCGCTCCATCTTCGGCTACCGGCACGTGATCCCGACGCACCAGGGGCGGGTGGCCGAGAACCTCCTCTTTTCCACGGTCGTCAAGCCCGGGATGTGCGTGCCGAACAACATCCATTTCGACACGACGCGGGCCAACGTGGAGCACCAGCGCGCCGAAGCGGTCGACGTGGTCGTCAAGGAGGCCTACGACCCGCACTGTGCCCTTCCGTTCAAGGGCAACATGGATCTGGTGCGGCTCGAGGAAGTCATCAACCGCGCCGGCCCCGGGAATGTCCCGCTGGTCATGGTCACCATCACCAACAACAGCGGCGGAGGCCAGCCCGTGTCCATGGACAACATCCGCCGCACCCGCGCCCTCCTGAGCCGCTACAGCATCCCGTTGTTCTTCGACGCGTGCCGCTTCGCCGAGAACTGCTATTTTATCAAGGAACGCGAGCCGGGCTATGCCGACCGGGACATCCTGGAGATCGCCCGCGAGCTGTTCGGCTACGGCGATGGCTGCACCATGTCAGCCAAGAAGGACGGGCTGGCGAACATCGGCGGGTTCCTCGCGCTCAACCACACAGCCTGGGCGCAGGACATCACCAACATGCTGATCCTGGTCGAGGGATTCCCGACCTACGGTGGGCTGGCGGGGCGGGACCTGGAGGCGATGGCCCGGGGGCTGCGCGAGGTCCTGGACGAGGACTACCTCCGGTTCCGGATCGGACAGGTGCGCTATCTGGGCGAGCTCTTGGAGAAGGCGGGGGTGCCGATCCTGAAGCCGATCGGCGGGCACGCGGTGTACCTGAACGCCAAGGAATTCATGGCGCACCTGCCGCCGAGCCAGTTCCCGGCGCAGGCGCTGGCGGTCGCGCTGTACCGGGACTACGGGATTCGCGGGGTGGAGATTGGCACCGTGATGTTCGGCCGAACGGACCCGGCCACGGGACGAACGATTCACCCGGAGCTGGAGATGGTCCGGCTGGCGATTCCCCGACGGGTCTACACGAACATGCAGATCACGTACGTCGCAGAATCCATCATCGAGCTCTATCAGCGCCGCGACGCCATCGCCGGCCTCCGGATGACTTACGAAACGCCGGTCCTGCGCCACTTCACCTGCCGGTTCGAGGAGCTGGCGCAGCCCCTTCCGCTGTCCGCGTAGCGTCCGCCCGCCCTCAGTGCGTGCTGCAGGCGCGGTCCGTCGGGGCCGAGGCCGCGGCGTCCGACTTGTTCACCAGTCCCGCCGACACCAGATAGGCCTCCACTTCGTCCCCGCTCACGTCCGCGAGCATCTTGCCGTTGACCTCGACGCAGGGTGAGAGCTGCTGGCCGGATTTCTGGACCATCTCCCGGTAGTGCGCGGGATTGTTGATGATGTCCAGGTCGTCGAAGGGCAGCTTGTATTTTCGCAGCACCGCGCGGACCCCGTCGCTCCATCCGCAGACCGGCTTCAAATACGCCACGATCTTTACCTCAGGCATCTTTTCCTCCTCAAATAACCGTAAGG